>JAHQYM010000221.1 GCA_024421095.1 Acidimicrobiia bacterium | reverse complement strand
GCCGACGCGACCGATTCCGCCGACTCTGCTCATATTCGCTGGGGCAATGAACCTCCCACACTGCGAGCGCCCGTTCTCCTAGCAGCGTTTGAAGGTTGGAACGATGCTGGCCACGCCGCCACAATGGCAGCTAGGCACTTTGTCAGCCGATGGAATGCAATCGAGACGGCGAACATTGATGCGGAGCACTTCTACGACTTCATATCGACCCGCCCCCATGTGGCTTTTGATCAGTTTCAGACGCGCACCTTGACTTGGCCAACCAACGCGTTCTTGACCTGTTCTGTGAGTGAGAGTGAGAATGAGCAAGATCTGGTCATCCTTTTAGGGGTGGAACCCAATCTGAAGTGGCGCACCTTTTGCAACCAGATTATTGAGACTGCCAAACGACTCAATGTCAGTCATGTGGTTACCTTAGGTTCTTTGTTGTCAGATATTCCCCACAACCGACCAGTCGAGGTTTATGGATCAAGCACTAACGAAGAAACGGCAGCAAGACTTAGTCTGAAACCCTCGGATTATGAAGGGCCAACGGGTATTGTCGGTGTTCTTTCCACACAAAGCCGCGAATCAGGGTTACCAACCACATCGTTGTGGTCGACTGTGCCGAATTATGTTGCTGCGACCCCGTCACCCAAAGCGGGGCTTGCTCTTGTGCAAAAAGTTTCCGCTCTATTTGGTGTTTCGGTTTTTGCAACCGATTTAGAACTTGCTGCGGCGAACTACGAAGACGAAGTTGCGGAGTATGTAGCCTCCGATGAAGACACCGCTAGTTATGTCGCCTCGTTACAGGAATCCTGGGATAACCGATCCAGCATAGAACACGCCAATTTTCTTGAGATGAACACCGACCCCGATGCGCTCCTAGCAGAAGTTGAGGATTTTCTGCGCGGAAACGATTAGGTGTCGCCAAACGGTTAGGGGTTGCCGCGCCACGGTGGGACACGAGGACGATCAAACAGCACCGCAACATCCTCGCCACGAAGTGCCGCGAAAACGTGGTCGGCCCAGGATTCGGGGCTCACAGTCGCTTGCGGCAAAGCATCACGGGCAAAGAAACCAGCGTCTGAACATTCAAGTGGATGCGGCTGAAGTTCACCCCCTACTGCACGACAATGAAATACCAACGACACCAAAGGAATACGCGTAAACCCGCGACGTAATCCATCCAAAATAGAAATTGGGCGCAATACTTCACACTCAATCCCGGTTTCTTCACGCACCTCTTTAACGACGATCTCCGCAGGTGAATAACCAACGTCTGCCCAACCAGTCGGGTAAAGCCAAAACCCCGAATCGGCGCGTTGCACCATTAGCAACTCGTCTTTTTCGTTGCCGACCACCGCCCCAATAGTGATTTTTGGGGTCACATATCCGGCCACTCCAATCCCTACTCGGTCAAACCACTCCTGAACCTGTTCGTCAGGGTCGAAACCGCCTTGCACATGAGAACGAATATCTGCCGCCACGGCTAGCACTTCCTCAAAACGTTCCCGTTCGTAAAGGCTTTGGGTGAACCCAAGGCCAGTCTGAGCGATTGCGGACAAGGCTTCAGACCAACGCAATAGTTCACGTTCATTGGCGCTGGGAGCACTCGCAGGAA
>JAHQYM010000070.1 GCA_024421095.1 Acidimicrobiia bacterium | reverse complement strand
GGTGGCGGGCGTAGCGGTCGGGTCTGCAAGCGACGAAGACATCAAGCAGACCCCTGTTCGGCGAACTTGATACCTGTCGTGGCGGCAGGGCGACACATACGTTGACTGGTTCGTGATTTCACCGTCGATACCTGCAACCGACACAGGGTCATATCAAGCTCAAAAATTCCACAAACCCCATTGCGCTCAACGAATCGTTTTGGTACAGTTCGCGCTTGCAACGCAGTTCATAACGAAGTTCTTACCTCAGAAGGCTCCCGGAGGTGAAAGTAATGCCAAAAACCATGGCTCGCATTTACGGCCCACTAACAATATTCGGTTTCGCTGCGGCGCTGTTGTCCTCTGTGGCAACTGCGTGGAAAGATATGTTGCCATCAGGGTGCAGCTAATGCGTTGGTTGCCTTTTCCGACTGGTCGTGTCGTACGATGGCCTGATGGCACGCGAGTTAGTTTCGCCCAAGACTATTTGGCGTTAGGGTTATTCGCCACCGCACAAATATTGCTAGGTTTGGTAATCCCACTTTCGATACTGAGTTGGATCGGCTTACTTGAAAGTTGGAGGTTGTCGTGGGCCGTGTGGGCGGTTGGCTTGCCTCTTTACTACTTAGCTAAACGGCGGTTGCAAACTGTTGCCAACACGTACCACGGGACTAGGGCATTGCCCTTTTTTGCTAGGGAACGATTACTCTTTAATGAAGTCGGCACAAAGTACTGGATAGACAGCAGAAAAAGACTTGAAGCACGCGCTCAGAGGGCCAAAACTAAACGAAAAAGCGAACAGTTGCATAAACGAGCCCGCAAATACCAAAAGCGCGCTACGGAAAGATTCGATAGTTTCACAAGTCTTTGTAAACAACTTGAGACTCACGGATTATCACCAGAACAGATGCACAACGGGATACTATGTTTCATAATCAGACGAATTGAACGGCACCATGAAATTAAAGAAAGAAAACTACTCGCTTGTGCCGAAAAGGCACTTATACGCGGAAAAGAAAAGGCTTACGCAAAACACACCCGCAGAGCAAAATTGGAACGTGGATGGGTAAAGATGCACCACATTGAGGGCAAGGTGGAGGGAACGGAATTTCTGGTGAACGCCAGTGAACTCGCAACCGACTAACGTTGAGTTGACGATTGCTGATCTCACCGTCGGTTATGGAAGTCGGATGGTGTTGTCGATCTCTGATGAAGTGCTCTTTGGCCCGCGCCTTGTTGCTCTGCTCGGCTCCAACGGAGCTGGTAAAACTACGTTGCTGCAGGTGCTGGGTGGATTGACCGTCCCCAAGACCGGTACGGTCACCTTAAACGGAGACAATGTACAGAATGGTGCTGTCCGTGCCAAGATTGCGTTCGTGCCAGATCGCCCAGTCTTATTTGACGACATTTCTCTGGGAGACACCCGCCGTCATGTGCTGACGCTAGCCCGAAGCGCCGTTCCCGATCCGCTTGGTGCTGATCTGTGGGGAGGTTTCGAACTTGAAAATCTCCGCAAGTGCTTCCCGTTTGAACTCAGCAGAGGTCAACGTCAGAAAGCTACGCTAGCCATTGGCCTCTCTAGGCCGGCCAATCTTGTGTTGCTTGACGAACCAACAATCGCACTAGACGATAACGCCCGAGCGGTCCTCGCGAATGCTCTCGAGGCTGCGGCCAAGAGGACGTTGATTCTCTTTGCGACCCACGATGAAGAACTAGCCTCGAACGCAAACCTGACATACCGTTTAGAAGACGGCCAACTAGAACAAGGGAACCAGTTTGAAGAGCAATGACCGCTTCACTTTGAAGCAATCGCGCACAGTGTCACGCCAGGGTCAACAGAAGTCCGCGATCGGCAGCGGTCTGGTGGCATCCAATTCTGCGGTGGCGTGCATTTCTGCGGTTTCGTTCGGATACAATCGCCGCTATGACTTTTGCAGCGGTCGGCGACACCGGCTACAACGTTTTATTGTTCTTACATGTTGTGGCGATGTTCGTGGCTATAGCGCCCACATTCGTCTACCCTTTCCTTGCCCGAGACACCAACGGTGACTACTCGGTTCGCAGGTCGATTTATGCGGGTATCGCCAAGCGTTCAATGCGCATCTACGGCAGTGCTTTGGTGCTTGGCGGTTTGCTGGGTTTTGGTGTGTCTGGATTGTCAGATGAGACGTATCCCCTGAACGATGCCTGGCTGCTGATTTCGATAGTTGTCTGGGTTGCTATGAACGGAGTGCTTCACGCGGTGGTGTTCCCAGCTGAGAAAGCGATCGCCGATGGTGATGAACCGAACACTCAAAAAGCTGAGGCGGGAAGCGCGGTCATCACCGTCTTATTCCTAGTGTCACTGTTCCTAATGATCTTCAAGCCGGGTGTGTAACAACCAAAAGTAAGAAGGCCAACGGAGATGGCAACCTCGCCAAGTGTGCTGGACATAAATGGAGTGCAGGTAAGCGTTACCAATGGCGACAAAACATTTTTCCAACGGCAGCGTGGCGATGCGTGGGCGAGTGTTGATGATCAATTGCAATCATTGGACACATTGTTGGAATGGCATAAACGAGATTGGGCTAATGGGCTTGCCGATGCACGGTGGCCGCCCGTTTACGCAAAGCAACCCAACGAACCTCCTCGGGTAGCACCGAGTCGTGCCAAAAAGTCCACAACTTAGGCATCAAGTGCGCGGTGGCGGGCATCCTCAGGGTTAACTACAGGCTTTTCGGTTGACCAAGGGAAATTGATCCATCGGTCGGTGCGTTTCCACACATAATCACATTTGACTAACGAATGCGATTTCTCATAAAGCACCGCGGCTCGCACTTCAGCTACGCGTTCTTGACAATAGTCGTAGACAAGTTTCAAGGTATGCCCAGTGTCGGCCACGTCATCAGCGATCAACACGTTGACCTCTTCCATGTCGACCAGGTCTACATAGGGCGGCAGCACCACCGGCACCGGTAAGCGTTCGTTGACCCCGGTGTAGTACTCGCAGTTCATCACATAAATGTTCTTGATTGATAACGCATAGCCGAGCGAACTCGCCACGAAAAGGCCACCTCGGGCAATGGCGAGAATGATCTCTGGGCGGTAACCGCTTTGAGCGACCATAATGGCCAACTCTCTCGCGCCAATGCCGTAGGTAGCCCAGTCGAGAACTTCTAACTGCGGTTTGGTTGGTGCAACAGGCTGGTTGGTCATCTCGATAGGCTGGTTGGTCATCTTGATGTCAATAGACTAAGCAACCGTAACAGATACTTGGTGCCAACCCTCCGCACCATCAGGAGCAACCGATTTGGGGCCTTCGGGTTGCAATTGGCCGGTGCCGTCAATGGCTCGAACTCGCACACGGTGGCGCCCCGATGTAGCGTTCCAAGAAGTGCGCCATTGCACCCAGTTTTCGTCATTCCCCGGCACGGCCAAATCGCACGCCCACCAAGCGCCGCCGTCAACAGACACTTCCACCCCAGAAATCCCTCTAGGCGGCGACCAAGCTACCCCCGCCAAGATCGTGTCACCTTGCGGCAGGCGCGCGCCATTACCGGGCACATCAATACGAGACGTGGTTTTCATGGGTCCGAGTTTCGACCAACCTCGGTTTATCCAATACCCGTCAAAATCATCCCAACCAGTCAATTCAATTTCGGTAACCCATTTCGCCGCTGAAACGTAGCCGTAAATCCCTGCAACGATCAACCGTGCCGGAAAACCGTGGCGGATCGGCAACGGTTCGCCATTCATCCCTATGGCTAGCAACGCGGTTCGTCCGTCGTAAAGCCGCGCGGTGGGGAAGCCGGCAGTCCAATCGTCAACCGACTTGCCAACGAACTGGTCTGCCCCCGGCTGCACCTGAGCTCGTTCAAGTAATGTGGTAATGGGAACACCGAGCCATTTAGCGTTGCCCACGAGATCTCCGCCTATCGGATTAGACACACACGACAAAGTTATTTCGTGTTCTTCCATAGGCATTGCCAGCAATTCATCCCAGCTTAGACTAAAAGGGTTATCGACCATCCCGTTAATCTCAAGAGACCAACCACTGGGATCGACTCTGGGCGGACGCAGTGCCGTGTCGATGCGGTAAAACGAATCGTTGGGTGTGATGTAGGTGGAAATCCCTTCAATGTCGGTAATTGGTTCAGTGCTGATAACTGGCGCGGTTGCGCCATTTGCGGTGGAGGTTGGGTTAGTTGATGTGGTGGGGTCGGGGGCAACCGTCGTGGTTGTGGTGACATTGCTGGAGTTGGGGGTTTCGGTGATGATATTGCTGAAATCAAGGTTTTCGCGGGCGAGTTCTGCTGACGACATAGGAGCTACCCCGCGAGACAAAGCGAACCCGCCCACAGCTACTGCGCCGGCTCCAGCAGTCCAACCCAGAAAAGCTCGGCGACTAGCTGGGGGATCGAGTGGACTGGCCAAAGGTTCGCTTAGCTGTTCCGGTGCGGTTGAGTGAGGTGCGGGTGATTGAGGTGCGGGTGAGTGAATCGGGGCTTTCAGGCGGTTCAACAGAAACAGCAAAGTGGCCATCCCTAAGCCAGCAGCCACAAGTGACCACAACCAGCTTTGCAACGCTGGCGACATTGGGTTACGTGCGGTGGCAAACCCACCCAGCAAACCAAAGACCGCAAACCCGGTTACACCGATCCGCCGAGAGATACGCAACGTGGCATCCCCTAACACCGCGGCGAGCAGTAATGCCAATATCGTGATACCCGGCAACAATGATGCTTTGCCGAAAGAGCCAAGATTTTCTATGCTTTCTTCGGCGGCCCAACCAGGGGTGAGATCAAGCATCAATTCACCCACACCCAAGACGAGCCCAGGTATGGTCTCGCTGAATGCCTCCACGAGTTGTCCGAAGGATAGGGCCACTGCGCCCGCAGCCAAACCCGCAAACGCCCCTTGCCACCAAGAACTGTGTGAGTTTGTGTTAGGTGTTGATCCGTGGGGTGTGTCCAAGGGCGTACTCCAATGCTTGGTTGTTTGTCTGTTAATTTGTCTGTTGAGTTGTGAACTTATGCCATAGTATATGCCAACGGTGATGAACGAACTTGCTTCTTGGGGGTTGACGGCAAGACGCTCGCAGGGTATGAACGGGGGAGTGGGTTGCGGTCGTTTGGGCCGTGTTGTGCGGGTGGACCGCGGGGAATGCGATGTGGTGACCGAGCGGGGCGTGGTTCGGGTTTTGTCGGATTCGGTTCGTGCTCAAGGCGCTACCGCGCCGGTAACTGGGGATTGGGTTGAGATTGAATACCTCGATGGCTTGGGGACGGTGATTAGTGAGATCTGCGAGCGTAGCACGGTTGTGAGCCGAAGAGACCCGGCACGAAGAGACATTGAACAGGTTTTGGCGACGAATGTGGACTTGGTGGGCGTGGTGCATGGCTTGGATCTACCATTGGTGCCATCTCGTCTTGAGCGGTTGTTGGTTGTTGCTATCAATAGCGGCGCGACACCGCTGTTGATCTTGACCAAGGCTGATTTGCGAGACTCGAGCAATGCAACTGAAGACATCTTGCGTTCACTTTATAAAGATATTGCTGTGCTGGTAACGAGCATTGTCGACCACCGGGGCCTAAGAGAACTCGCCGATTGCATAGGGGTGGGTCGTACCTTGGCGTTGATCGGGACGAGTGGTGTGGGTAAGTCGGCGCTTGTGAATGCGTTGCTGGGTTTGGAACTACTTGAGGTAGGGGAGGTACGTGACGATGGGCAAGGTCGCCATATCACGACTGTGCGGGAACTGCTGATGTTGCCCAACGAGGCTGGTTTGGTGCTTGATACGCCGGGTCTTCGTTCGCTCGGTCTTTGGGAAGCTGAACACGCGCTAGAACTGGTGTTTGGTGATCTAGAAGAAATAGCTGTTGAATGCCGATTCGGTGACTGCACGCATCGTTGCGAACCCGCGTGCGCGGTGTTGGCTGGTGTTGCCGATGGTTCCATTGACGCGAACCGTGTTGCTCGTTATGCAGATTTGGTAGCTGAGTTGGCAACGCAACGCCGCCGGGAACAACGAGGCAATTCACGAACCCGTAAAGCCTGAATCACCGCAAATGCACACTCCGCGTTAACTGAGTTAGCTGCTATCCTCACGTTTAGGAACTCTAAGAGCCGATCGAACGGAGTAGCAATGAGCAAGATTCGCAACACTATTGAGTTGGCAAAACTCTCTTGGGGAGTGCTGAAAAAAGACCGTGAGTTGCTGGTATTGCCGGTAATGTCGTTCGTTGCTTCGTTGGCGTTGCTGATGCCGTTGGGCGTTGCCGCTCTCTTTATGTTGAACATCGACGCAACAGCTAGCGAAGAGAGTGCCACAAATCCATTCGTGTTTGTGTTGGGTTTGTTTGCTTTGCTGGGGTTGGGTGTGATTGGAGTGTTTTTTAACGGCGCTTTGGTGGCGGGAGCCCACGAAAGGCTGGTCGGCGGTGACCCGACAGTCGGATCGGCGATTAGCAAGGCGTTCAACCGCATCTCCGGTTTGGTGCCTTGGGCGCTGCTCACCACAACAGTAGGGATTGTCTTGCGGGCCTTGAGTGAGCGGGCTGGTTGGTTGGGCGCGTTAGCCATCCGTATGGTTGGTGTGGCTTGGGAAGTGGCAACGTTTTTAGTGGTGCCAGCCATCGTGATTGACAACAAGCGGGCTTGGGACGGTGTAAGAACCTCAAGTTCATTGTTGAAATCGACTTGGGGCGAGAATCTTATCGCCCGTGCCGGGTTCGGGATCTTGGGTTTCGTCGGGCTCCTGCCAGGGTTAGTGATTGGAGGATTGCTATTTTCGGTTGGTGGACTAGCGATGGTGGTGGGTATCGCGGTAGTGATTGTTTGGGTTGCCTCGGTGCTTGTGGTGACCACCGCATTAAGCGCCATTTATCAAACCGCTTTGTATCTTTATGCGACCACTGGGATGGCACCGAGTGGGTTCAACCAATCTCGTCTAGCCGAGAGTATTGGCTCCCGCTAAACCCTCCCGCTAAACCCTCCCGCTAAAGTGCGGTGGTGGCGCTGCTCAGGAGAGCGCTGAGACAACGTAGTCCAAACAGTTGGTGAGGGCTTCAATATCGCTCGGATCAATAGCCGGAAACAACCCGATACGCAATTGGTTGCGTCCCAAACTGCGGTATCCGAACGTGTCGACGATGCCGTTTGCCAACAACACTTCGTAAATCACGTCAGCACTAACCGAATTGTCAAAGTCTATGGTGGCTACGACTTTGCTGCGCGCCGACTCGTTGTACACAAACGGGCTCGCGAAATCTCGACTTTCGGCCCAGGTGTAGATATGTTCGGCGGACTGCACGCAGCGACCCGCCGAGAAAGCTAAACCACCGTTGGCGTTGAACCAGTTCACCGTGTGTGAGGTCAAAAAAATGGTTGCCAACGCTGGCGTATTGTAGGTTTGGTCTTTACGCGAATTATCAATGGCGGTTTTTAGGTTGAGCGTAGGTGGTATCCAACGGTGGCTTGCGGCGATGCGCTCAGCCCGTTCAATAGCCGCTGGCGACATCAAGGCAATCCACAATCCACCATCCGCTGCAAAAGCTTTTTGAGGGGCGAAATAATAGGCATCTGTAGCGGCACCATCAAACATCAACCCACCAGCCGCGGAAGTCGCATCTACAAGCATCAACGCGCCTTCATCCCCGACACGGATGGGGTTCAACATCACCCCGGTTGAGGTTTCGTTGTGCGGATAACAGTAGCTGTCCACACCATCTACCGAATTTAATGGCGGGTGCGTGCCATGGTCTGAGGTGGCTACGGACGGAGTACACAGATGCGGTGCGGCGGCCACACCCTTGGCAAATTTGCTGCTGAATTCCCCGAAGCTGAGATGGTGGCTGCGCTCGGCGATCAGGCTAAAAGTGGCGCAGTCCCAAAAACCGGTAGCGCCGCCGTTGCCCAGAACTACTTCGTAGCCGTCAGGCGCCCGCAACAACTCGGCAATGCCGTTGCGAAGTTCGGCGACCTGCAAGCGCACTGGGGTTCGGCGATGCGAGGTGCCCATATAGTCAGTCGCTCGACCGCTGAGCGCTTTGAGGGCAGAGGGGCGGACTTTGGTTGGCCCGCTCCCAAAACGACCATCGACGGGAAGCATGTCAATGGGGATGGTTATGTTTGGAATTGTCACGTCAGTAAGTTTTACAAGAAAGCAATGCTTTGCGGCGCGTTTTCCGCTGATCTCGAAAAATATTTCTAACGTCTGAAAAGTGGCGGCGAGGTATTTCGGTAGGGTCATCGCAATGTCAAACGAAATTCCTACTCAACGATTGTCGGTGCGGGTTGGGGCGATTGCACCCTCGGCCACGCTCGCCGTTTCAAATAAGGCCAAAGCGCTGCGTGCCGCTGGGGAACCGGTCATCGGTTTCGGTGCCGGTGAACCCGATTTCGCCACACCAAACCACATTGTGGAAGCTGCGATCGCGGCTTGCCGTGAGCCGACGATGCACAAGTACTCCCCGGTAGGTGGTCTCCCCGAACTCAAAGAAGCCATCGCTGCTAAGTCTTTGCGTGATAGCGGTTTGGTTTGTGCGCCTGCTGATGTGTTGGTCACCAATGGCGGGAAGCACGCGGTTTACAACGCTTTCGCGGCGCTGTTGAACCCTGGTGATGAAGTGTTGTTGCCTGCGCCGTATTGGACTACTTATCCCGAACCGATTGCCTTGGCGGGTGGGGTGACCGTTCCGATTTTGACCCAAGCGGGTGACGGGTTTCGAGCGACCGTGGCTCAGTTGGAGGCGGCACGTACCTCTCGAACTAAGGCGCTAGTGTTTGTGTCTCCCTCAAACCCGACGGGCGCAGTTTATCAGCGTGAGGAAATCGAGGCGATTGGGCGTTGGGCTGCTGAAAACGGCCTGTGGGTGCTTACCGATGAAATCTACGAGCATTTGGTTTATGATGACAACAAACATTATTCGATGCCAGTGTTGGTGCCCGAACTTCGTGATCGTTGTATCGTCTTGAATGGCGTGGCGAAAACGTACGCGATGACTGGTTGGCGGGTGGGTTGGATGATTGCGCCACTTGAGGTGATCAAGGTCGCCCAAAATTTGCAATCGCACTGCACAAGCAATGTTGCCAACGTGTCTCAAGCGGCTGCACTAGCTGCGCTCACTGGCCCTCTCGACGCGGTTGCACAGATGCGGGCCGCGTTTGACCGGAGGCGTTTGGCCATGTATCGGTTATTGAGCGGGATTGACGGTGTGATTTGCCCAGAACCTCAAGGAGCGTTTTATGCTTACCCAGATTTTTCGGGAGTGTTGGGGCGGGATTATTCTGGGCAGGTGCCGACCACCACGATGGAGTTAGCTTCGTTGTTGTTGGAGAGCGTGAAGGTGGCGGTCGTTCCTGGTGAGGCTTTTGGTGTTGGTGGTGGGGCGCGGCTTTCGTTCGCGCTCGGCGACGATGACCTTGCCGAGGGCGTGGGTCGCATAGTTGAGTTCCTGAATGGGTGAAAGAGGCCAATTGTGAACAAATTGCGTGTTGCTCCTTATGGGGCTTGGGCTTCACCGATCAGCGCTGCGAGTTTGGTGGAAGGGGCGGTGCAGATCTCTGAAGTTAGAGCCGACCCGGTTGATGCCGATCTGATTTGGTGGTCAGAAACTCGCCCTGATGAAGGTGGCCGAACCGCGGTGATGCGTTATTCGGTAGCCTCCGCTAGTGCTTCGGAGCACACTCCAACTACAGCCAACGTTCGAACACTGGTTCACGAATACGGTGGCGGGGCTTGGTGGCCCCACAACGGCCGCTTGTTTTGTGTGGATTTCGCGGATCAGCGACTGCGGGTGATTGATGAAACTGGAGGAGTTCGTTATCTGACCGATGAACCAAACGAGGCTGGCGCGGCTCGCTTTGCCGATGGCCGAGTAACTCCCGATGGCCTTTGGTGTGTGGCAGTGCGTGAAGTGCACGGTCAGTCTGGCGAACCGCGCAACGAAATCGTGGCGGTTGCGACTGACGGGAGCGGTCACATCAATGTCTTGTATGACGATGCCGATTTTGTGATGTCGCCGCGCCTCTCCGCAGATGGCACCGTGTTGGCTTGGATATCTTGGAACCACCCCAACATGGGTTGGGATTCGACTCGGCTGCACATCGCACGCATAGCCGATGGTGTGCTCAACGGAGATATCCTCACGATTGGCGAGGACGACACAGCGAGTTATTGCGAACCCGACTTTTCGGGTGATGAGTTGCGGGTTTGTTGTGACCATCAGGGTTGGTGGAACCTTTATGATGTCAACGCCTCTAGTGGAGATCTGCTGCGGGTTGTGGGCGGGACTTTCGACATTGCCACACCCCCTTGGGTGTTCGGTATGCAACGATGGGCGGCACGGCCAAACATTGCCGGGGGCACGCAGATTATGGCTGTTGCGGGAATGCCTACGGGTGACGAACTGATCGTTGACGGTAGCACGATCGCTACCAGCGACACTGCTATCGCTTCGCTTTCGGTTGGTGCTGCGGGGTTCGTGGCTGTCGGTGCCGGTTTTGATCATCCTAGCGAAGTGGTGCGTTATGAAGTGGATGAGACTGGTTTGCGCCGTGAGGTGATTAGGTCATCGAAACCGGTTCCCTTCGAGGATGGTTATTTGTTGCAACCCGAATGGATCACCTTCCCCACCGCCACCACCACTGCATCCGTCGAGCAGGGAACCGCTGAGCAGGGCGGCGTTGAGCAGGGCGGCGCTGTGGCGCATGGGTTATTTTACCCTCCAACCAATCCTTACTATGTTGGGCCTAACGGTGAGCGCCCCCCTTTGATGGTCTTGGTACATGGTGGCCCCACGGCTCAAGCTCGCCGGGAACTGCAGACCGCTATTCTTTACTGGACATCGCGGGGCATCGCTGTGGTGGACGTTGATTATCGAGGTTCCACTGGTTATGGGCGTGAGTATCGGCAATCACTGAATGGTCAGTGGGGGGTGGCTGATGTGGCTGATTGCGTGGCCGCCGCAGCGTATTTGGCGAAGCGTGGCGATGTCGACCCGCAACGGCTGATGATCCGTGGTGGTAGCGCTGGTGGATTCACTGTGTTAGCGGCGCTCGCGTTTCATGAGGTGTTTTCTGCAGGGGCGAGCCGCTACGGCATCGCAGATCTGGAAGCTCTCGTTGCCGACACTCACAAGTTCGAATCCCGTTACCTTGATACGCTCATTGGTGCTTACCCTGAACAACAAGCTACCTATGTTGAACGGTCACCGATCAACCACATTGGCACTATTGATGTCCCGTTGATTGTGTTGCAAGGTGGTGAAGATGTGATCGTGCCAGCATCGCAAGCAGAGATGATTGTGGCTGCGTTGAAATCCAAAGGTATTGAGGTCCGATATTTGTTGTTCCCCGACGAGCAACACGGTTTCCGCCAAGCGGCCAACATTGTGCGAGCCCTTGAAGCAGAATTAGCGTTTTTTGGTGACGTTCTGGGTTTCGACCCGGTTGGCCTAACTCTCGATGCGTTTAGCTAGGCTTAGGGTTTTGTTTTAGCCTGACCTGTTCACAAGAAGGTGATTCCATGAAGCGAGTATTGGTGTCCGAAACGATTGCCGAAGCGGGGTTAAACTTGCTGCGCGCCGCCGGCCATGTTGTTGATGTGCGGCTCGGTTTGTCGCCCGACGAGTTGGGTGAAGCCGT
>JAHQYM010000069.1 GCA_024421095.1 Acidimicrobiia bacterium | reverse complement strand
TCTGGTGGCGCCTTGACCGAGCGCTCGATCTCGACACCATCGAATGGTCCGCCAAACTCGGGGCTCTTGAGGCTCTGGAACGGGGCACGACCTGCATCATCGACCATCACGAGTCGCCATCGGCTATAGAGGGTTCGCTTGAGGTGATCGCCGCGGCCTGCGCCGAAGTCGGCGTTCGAGTCAACACCTGTTACGGAGTAACCGACCGCCACCCCAACACCGTGGGTTCTGGCACTGCCGGTTCGGCCGTTGTTGGCTTTGACCGCGCTGCCGGTTCCGAGCGCGCTGCTGGATCGGATGTTGCCGACTCGGGCCGCGTTGTTGGTTCTGGCGCTGTCGGCTCGGTTTCCGCGGGCGGACCGGGCGCTGCTGGCACGGATGCTGCCGGCTCGGCCGTTCTTGGTTCTAGCTCTGCAGGTTGGGGTTCGGGGGGTTTCGACACGGCGGGCCCTATGACCGAAGGTGCCCGGCGGGGCCTAGAGGAGAACCGCCGTCACCTTGCGAGTGGGGCGGCAGGGATGGTCGGCGTGCATGCCGCTTTCACCTGCACCGACGAGACCCTCGCTGCTGCTGCGGAACTGGCTGCGGAGTTTGGCGTGGGCGTGCATATCCACGTCGCTGAGGGTGCCGCTGACCGGGATGCGGCGGCTCGGCTCGCTCCGTTGGCCACTGACGATTGGCTGATCATCCACGGAGTACACCTTGAAGACGACCACGGTCTATCCGGCACGCTGATCCACAACCCCCGCTCCAACATGAACAACGCAGTCGGGTATGCCCGGCCCGTGAGGTTCGCGAACCCCACCGGGCTCGGAACCGATGGGATAGGCGCCGACATGATTGATGAGTTCCGGGTCGCGTACGTGCGGATGCGAGAGGATGATGTGACAACTAGCCCCGACCCCGCTTGGCGCATGTTGGAGGTGAACCAAGAACTGTTTCCCGAGAGTCGCAATGACGTGGTGACCTGGAATTATGAAGTCATGGACCCTTGGCGGCTGGCATTCACCACGGGTGTGTCGCCACTGCAAATCACTGTTGACGGTGAAACCGTGATGGAGCACGGCCAATTAACCAAAGTTGACGCGGTTGAGGTTCGGGCCAAAGCCGCCGAAGCCGCTCAACGCCTTTTCAAGAAACTGGAGAATCTGATATGACCCAACCTGTTGCTTTATATATGCAGGATGCGCGCAGCATCCGTGATGCCATGTCCCATGTGCAGTACGCCGAGGAGCGGGGGTTCGACGCCGTCTGGCAAGCCGACTCACGCCTGGTTCGGGAGGTGTGCGTGCCGATGGCCGCGTTCGCGTCCACAACCGACACCATCAAGATCGGCAGCGGTGTGGTCGACTGCTGGACTCGCAATCCAGCACGGCTGGCTTCGACCTTCTCGACCTTAGACGATCTCGCTCCCGGTCGGATCATTTTGGGTTTGGGTGCCTGGTGGGACCCTCTCGCCGCCAAGGTGGGGATCGACCGGGCACGTCCGCTGCGAGTGATGCGCGAGGTTGTCGAGTCGTGCCGGGCCCTGTTGGCCTGCGACGGGCCGGTCGACTACGACGGCTACTTCGTGCATCTCGACGGTGTTGAACTCGACTATGTGCATCAGGAGCGCCGCGCCAAGGACGTGCCGATCTATATCGGCGCTACGGGCATGAAGATGATGGAACTGGCCGGCAAGATCGCCGATGGTGTCGTGTTGAATTACATGGTCGAGCCCGCCTACAACGACAGGGCGCTGGCCGCGTTGGAGGTGGGGGCCAAAGCGGCGGGCCGCGACCTCGACGACATCGACCGGCCCCAGTTGATCGTCTGTTCCGTCGATGATGACCGGCAGGTAGCTCTGGACGGTGCCCGTCTGTTGTTGACACAGTACTTGGGGCAACAGCCGCACATCATGGCTGCCAGCGGCGTGTCTGACGATCTCCTCAACGACATCCACAAGGTCTTGACCTGGCCCGCCACCCACGAACAGGTGGTGGCGGCATCGAAGCTAGTGCCCGATGATGTAGTGCAGCGCTGCACCGCCTCGGGCACCCCCGAAGAAGCCGTAGCCAAGGTTTCGGAATACATAGACAAGGGCTGCACCACCCCGATCCTCTACCCCCTAGGCCCAGACGTGAACCTAATGATCGACACCTTCGCCAACTGGTCCCGCTAGCGTAAATCGGTTACCCAGTTGACTGGGGGTTGGTGTCGACATCGCTCCATGATTGCTCAAGATCAGCAACAGCATCTTTGATCGTCTGCACAAATTCTGAATCTTTTGGTATTTCGTTTGCCACGGCCGTCCAATACTCGGCGTGGCTGAGCAGTCGTTTATTGTGTCGTGCGAATATTTTGGCTCTTGCCCGTTCCCAGGCCGCGTCGTTTGTGTTGTTCAACAAGGGTTCGCAACTGGCGAGGTCTGATTCCGCATCCTGAATGTTCTCGCCGCTTTCGTAAACTGCCATGTACGCCAATTCTAAGTCTTCTAGGTCTTCGAGACGAACACCATTGGGAGTTGTGCAGGCGGACGCTTTAAGCATCTCCTTTTCTTTTTCGATTCTGACTGCATCGTTTATCTCATTTCGCAAAGCTCCGACTCCAGCAACTGCGTTTTCGGCGGCACCAAAACAACCACCTTGAGCGAAACCTGATCCGCTGTGATTCTTTGGGAGAGAACCCGTTGTGGCGAAGTATTGGTAGTCAGTAGCGGTTTCACCATAGAGTGTCATGAAGTACCTGTCTAACTCGTCAGCAGATAATGAATCGCTATCGGATATTGTCGGTGTGGTTCCTAATTCCGCTTGAGGTTTCTGGACATCATTCTCAACTCCCGTGCTGCCGACGATAGTTGCGGCATCGGCGGGGTCTATGAGGCTAGGCACAAGGTACGCGATATCAATATCGTAGACAAAACCTTCATCTGCCATGCATTGTTGGATGTATTTTTCTTCTTTGAATGCCTCCCATAGGCGAAGAAGGTCGTCATTAGCAGCACCTTCAGCGCTTGTACGAAAACCAGGTATCTCCCATAACGTTTTCGGCACAGCAACTTCGGTGGTTGTTTGGAGTTCGGCCGTTTCGGTGGTTGTTTGGAGTTCGGCCGTTTCGTTGCCCGAGGTAAACGCAAACACCGCAATCCACGTTATAACGAGGATTCCTGCTAACCAGAGTACTTTTGTTAGTGTAAATTTCATAGTTTTACGCTCCAGTAGATTCGTGATTTATGGGTACCCTAAGGCAATGTCAACTGCCATTCCGTACCGCCAAGCATCGTGTTTTACCGAGGCACCCCAATCAGTTCCCGACCCGAACCAGTCAACGTGGGCTTGATTATCATGGAATATCAATTCCACATATACAGTGTATTTCGCATTGACATCAAGTTCGGCAAGTTCAATCCCGTTAGTATAACCCGTGCCATCCGTTGTGAAAACCTCGGTTCCTGGGACTGCAACTCCCACGAATTGCCCTATTCGTGATTGCAATAATCTGTCGTACGTGGTTGCGGTGTTGTTATCGACCATAACCAACATGTAGTTGCCTCTGCCGGCATTGGTGTGCGTTGTGATATGAACATCCGCGCCGGCTTTGTTTGAAGAACGGATACTCTCCTTGATGAGACCGTCTCTAGAATTCGGACTCAATATAACCTTGTATCCGCGTGCTCTCAGGTTCCGAGTGATACTTTGGGTCAAAGTCCCGTTCTTGAAATTGCCCGTGGTGGCGTAGTAGTTCCAATGTCTTCCGTTAATGTTCTCCTCCCAACCCAACTCACCTCGACTTCCACTGCTAGTATGTCGGGGCGAGGAAAGGTAGACGATCTTGCCATTGTAAGGTCCGATCGATGCGAACGTAGATTCGTTTGGCGTGACGATGGTGTGAGTCGCAGAAGCCAACGAAGCGACAAGCGAGGATGTGAACAGCAAAACGAATAGTGTCCTCCATCGAGGACGAAGGCTACCCATATGTGGTTGGCGAAGTCTTACGCGAAACGATATCTTCTCCATTTGAGGCTCTCCCTGAATTGGGAACGTTCGGTTAATTTGATTCATAAGTGGACCATACACGTATCGGGGGCGTGATGCGAATTGTTGAGCCTGCGCGTAAATGTGGGATGGGGGGCGTTTGGGGGTCCTTGAGTTTGGGTCGAGGCCCTGCTGGAATTGGTGATTAATGCAAACCAAACATCTAGGAGGGCCTCGATGTAGACCAGCGACATCGCTCGATCGCGTATTGGACAGGCCGGAGCGTGGTCGAAGGATGGAAACTGTTCCGCGATGCCTCTGCTTAGGGATCGAAGAGACGGTTATATTGGATGCAGCTGTCTTCCAGTGATGGGGGCAAGGGACGACTCTGGTGCTTGGCGCGGCAGATCTCAGCAAGTTCCTCTGCGTGTGCATCGCAGTCTCGCACGCGCATCAATCGGGGATAGTCGGAAACAGACTCCTCCACTTCGCGACCGTCGAGGAAGCTGAACCAAGTCTCAATATTCCACGTTGGAACGCAGATTAGCACATTGTCGGTCTCGCCTGGGGCAGGGATGTTTTGAGCTTCGCAAGCAGCGTTGAAGGAGGCACGACGTGTGTTGATGCCTTTATCGTCGCCGTCTATCATCACGATCAGCCGGACGTGCTCGTCGCCTTTGGCGCGGATGGCTTGGAGTTCGCTTGGGAACCGCTCCCGAACGAACTGCTCGGCTGACCCACGTCCTTGAGGGGACAGCACGACTCGAAAGTCGCGTAAATGCCAGCCGCCCCGATAAAGGAAGCGCTTGACGAACGTCTCGTGTTGGCGGTCCTCGCACAACAAGACGACGCGAACGTTGCGGGTCACTTCTTCCAGCCGCGAGCGATCTGCTCGGACAACTTGAGTCCGCAGTCTGGCAGATCAAGCGACTTGAACGGGGAGACAGATACCGCGGATGCTTCCCGCCGGAGCATTAGTCCAGCATCGGAACCGAGGTAATCGATCAACTCTGGATGGTGCGAGCAGATCACTGCCTGGGAGGGTGTGTCTTCGCACAAATCAACGACCGCCATGAGCCAGGGCTGTATTTCGGAGAGCGCCACGAAGTTGTCGGGCTCGTCTAAGAACAACACAACACCCCCGTCGTTCTCGCGGAGATGTAGCAGCGCATACAGGACAACAAGCGCACGTTGTCCGTCCGACAGCTCATCGAAACGCAACTTGAACGTGGTCCCTTCCGCACGGAAGTCCATCATCAACGCACGGTGGTCAAGGCCAGTCTGTTGAAGGTGGACCTCATGAAACCCGTCGAGGATGTCGCGCAGCGCCCCGACATGGTTGCGCACCGAGGCAGGGTTCTCCTGCATGGTGTTGCGGTACCAGTCCACGAAGTTCTCGCCGTGACGACCAAGAAACAAGGACTCGCGTTCCGACTCGGCACCGAGCATACTCGGCCGTATTGAGCACACCACCGTCGCGTGGACCGCCGACATGAAGTTTGTGAGCAGTTTGTTGGAAGGCTGTGGGACGACACGAGCAAGTGCCGACTCGCTCCGATCGGCTTGGTAAGTCGGACCTTCGGAGCCGTCGTCCCGGTAGAGCTGAACTGTGCCCCTGCCGCAATGGAACAGAGCCTTCCCACTAGTCACCAAACTTTCCTCGGCGACGTGCGATTGCTTTGAATCGGGTTCGTGCTCAATCTTGAGGTGGTAGCGGTACAGTTCCCCGTTGGCTCTCACATCCATCTCGAACAATTGCTCGGTCTGATTATGCCAGCGCGTCAGGGTGGATGGGTGAAACGCGATTCGATCGGCGATCTTGGCCTCGCCTGCGAGCAGTTTCTTGAGAGCGAAGAGCACGTCGAGGACGCTCGTTTTGCCGGAACCGTTCGCGCCTACCAACAAGGAGGTCTCGTCTAGGTGCAACTCGAAGTTGACGAAGCATTTGTAGTTGTGGACATAGATCCGCTCAAACACGGCTCCAGCGTACAGCCGTCGGAACCGTTGCCGGGCCAGCGGCGAGCCGCCGGTGATTTGCACGGCGGTTCAGTCGGTCGGCGCGATGTTGGGCGACTTGGCTTAGTGCCGGTGCGCTCGCAACAAGAAGTAGCGCCGCGTCGTCTTGTATCGGGCTTTCAGGCACCGAGAGGATCCTATTTAGTGGATCGAAAATTTGAGAGATTATCCAGTTGATTGGGGGTTGGTGTCGACATCACTCCATGATTGCTCAAGATCAGCAACAGCATCCTTAAGCATCTGTGTAATCTCTGTCTCACGTGGGAGCTGCTAGGCATCGCTCGCGTAACGCGGCGAACTCAATGGCGGCAAGGACATGTTTCTCGCTCAATTCGGGGAAGTCGCCTACGATCTCCGAGGGTGTCATCCCCGAAGCTAAGTAGTCTAAGACATCATAGACTGCTATCCGTGTGCCCACGAAACAGGGTTTACCGCTGCGGATCCCCGCCCGGGTCTCAAAAATCGTGGTTAGTTCCATCGGGATGAGTTTAGTCAACGTGTGTCCTCGTTCACCCGCGGGTGCGTCTGGTGCGAGCAGATCACTGTTTGTGAGGCGGCTATCGAACTGACCGGGTGTCGGTTGCCTGGGCACCGGTAGGCCGATGAGCGCTGCTTTGTCAGTGCAGGGATCGGTTACGGCTCAGCTAGAACCGCGGCGGGATCAAGTGATGCGGCTGCGTTTGATGGAAGCACGCTTGCGACAAGTGCCATGGCGACTCCGGCGGCGGATGCGGTGACCATCGCTGAGGATGAGAGCACCGGGATCCAGTCATTCCATAGCGCAGCTAGTGCTATTCCGGTTAGTCCGGCGAGCATTCCACAAACGACACCCGCCAAGCCGAGCATCGCGCCAGATGCCATGAACTCCACAAACACGTCAACTCGGGATGCTCCCAAGGCGCGTTTCAAACCAATCTCGGTTCGGCGTTCCCCAACGCTCGACATTACCGCTGAGTTGATCCCGACCACCGAGACGAGCCCGAGAACCGCAGCGAAGCTCTGGAGTACCGCCGCAGTTGACTCATCTAACAGTTCCCCAACATCGTTCGAGTTGTTCACCTCCACGACGGAGCGCGCCGAACTCGGAGAGAATGGCACAGCGACCGCGGACGCGACCTTGGAGACTTCGTGAGCTGCGCCTGAAACCGTTAGCACGCGCAGTTCGTCGGGGTGTTGTAGCCCTTCGTCATCGATTTCGTTGCGGTAGGGCACGATTACGGCAGCATCGATCTCTCTACCTAGGCCGTCTGGGGCGATGCCGACCAAGGCAAACGGAATGCCGTCGATAGTCACGACTACGCGTCCATCCGCAAACGCGACGTTGAGGAGGCGGGCCGCCGATGAACCAAGAACCGCAACCCGAAGAGCTTCCCTACCGTCTATAGAAGTGATCTCTCGGCCCTCTACCGGGGCCAATTGAGTGACTGTTAGTAGGTCTCCGCTGGATGCCAGCACCGGGAGTTCAAGACTGGGTGATCTGAGAGGGTCGGTCAGGTTGCGGACCTGCACAACGTGACTTTGGTCGCCTTGTGCGATAGCAGAGACCGCAAGCACGAGTGGTACGTCTTTGAAGTTGTCGAGCGCCTCCCAAGAGAGTGGAGAGTCAGCGCCGCGGTCATTGAGTGGATGCACAGCCAGTCGATTCTCGGAGGGTCGAGCAATTGCCTCTCTCAACGATCTAGTAGATGACTCGCTCAACCCAAATGCGAGCAGATAGAGGGCCACGGCCACCGCAACGCTCAACATCGTAAGGACTGTTCGCCGCGGCCGTGCTACGAGGCTGCGGAACGCCTCAGCGAGAACCCGTCCTTGTCTCAACACGCGTCCGGCTTATGAACGTGAAGTCGACCGTCGTGTAAATCGTAGATTCGGTCTACGGACGACCAGGTCGCCGGGTCATGGGTAGCGAGAAGAAGTGCCATCCCGCGGTTGCTGCAGAGGTCACGCAGAACGTCGCGAATCTCCTTGGCGGTTGAGGTGTCGAGATTGCCAGTGGGTTCATCGCAGATGAGGAGCGCCGGGTCGCCGACCAATGCGCGAACGATTGCGACACGCTGTTGTTCTCCACCGGACAACTTGCCCGGCACGGCACCGACACGATGACTCAGGCCGACTTGGTCGAGCAACTCACGGCTTCGCTGAGATGCCTCGCGTCGCGCGAGCGTTGGATGGTACATCGCCCCGAGCAGGACGTTCCCGAGCGCATCACGGTCGCGCAGCAGCTGAAAATCCTGGAAGACGAAACCGATGGTTGTGGCGCGCAACCGCGACCGGCGGCGCTCAGGCGAGTAAGTTACTCTCTCGCCGACGAGCCTAATCTCGCCCGTCTCTGGATGGTCAAGCAAGCCGCAAAGCCTTAGGAGTGTCGACTTACCCGAGCCGGACGGCCCCACGATGGCCACGCTCTCGCCGGCTGCAATTCGGAGATTAAGACCCGCCAAGGTGGGGCTGCTCACCGCCGGGTAGTTGTAGACGATGTCGACTACATCAAGGACCGCAGGTGTCATTCCTCTGGTTCCTGTCGGACGTTGGACGCGACTACCAGTGGTGTGCCAGGTTGAAGCGGGATTGAGCTCTCCAACACTTCCACGAATGGAGCGACACTCAGTCCGAGGCGAACTTCAGACTCCATGACAGCCCCATCGTCTCCGAGGATCAGGACGCGAGGCTGTCCTGCGGGAGACTCCGTGACCGCCGAGATGGGCACCACGAGCACGTCGTTCGAACCGGTTGTCTCGACGACAATCGACACCCGAGCGGGTTGACCTGCCAAAACTGGATCGCTTCTAACGAGTGTCGCTTCGACCCAAAACCGTCCTGTTTCGGGGTCTACGGTGGGTGAGATCCAGGTCACCTCAGCCGGGTGATCAACACCATCGCGAGTGTTGAGGGTTGCCGTAGCCCCGACAGTTAGCAGTCCAACAGCGTTCCTTTCGAGAGAGAGCCGAACGATTTGATTTCGGCCTGTCGAGGTCACCTCAACCTCAGAAGCGTCTTGCCCTAGCGAGATGGGAGTACCCAAACGTTCGCCTGCGTTCTCGACAACAAGAAACTGTGAGGCCGCAAGGTAGGGCCCGAACGCATAGATGATGTCAACGAGAGGGTCGAGTTGGTCAGACTTGTTGGTTTGGACTTGTGACCACGAAGCGCGAAGCTGGGCGAGTTGGTGACTTGCGATGGGTTGTTCTGTCGGGGGAATGTAGCCGGCCTTGACGTAGAGCCGGGCGACGGCTCGTTGGATGTCTTCACCGAAGACTTCTGGCGCGTCTGTGCTAACGGAGTTGAGCAACCCGAGCGACCTCAGCGCTGCTCGGAGTTCGACAACGTCACGGCCTAGCGTTGTCGAGTTGATGTCTCGAAAGGATGGGACCGCTCCCGGTAGGAGAAACACTGGCATCAGGTCAATCTCGAAAAGAGCATCACCATAGGTCAACGGCTCGCCCTCTTCGACACCGCGTGTCACGACACCGGTTGACCAGTGCCCCGCACGGGCGTGGGTGCGGCGGTCGGACCACTCAACTAAGGCGTTGCCAACAACCGCGGACTCGAGCCGTCGCATCTCCACATCAACGGTTACGAAGGTGGACTCCATCGCTGCGTGGAGGAGCGGATCGGGTCGGCTAGCGAGCGTCCATGTCAACCATGCGACAACTACCCAAGAAATGATCAGGACCGCTCCAACGGCAAGCCTTCGCGACATACCAGACATCATAGGAGTCATCTGTGAGCGACCGGGTTCAGCACCGGTAAATCGTTCGCTAGCTACTGGTTGAGCAGGTCCGCGTGGTCGGCGTAGAACTTCGACTCGAGTTCTAACTGAACCTCACGCACAGCTACCAGAACTCCCGAATCGGCACGACAGCCTGCGTCTTGAGACGCTAGGGTGATCTCAACAAGCCGCAGATTTTCTAGTTCGGCCTTGGCTTCGGAGGGCGAGTATGACCTGCTGTGTGAATGCGTCAACCCATCGCCATGTGTATGGCCGTCCGCTGAGTGGGGCTCTTCGCCTAGCGGATCGATCGAAGATATGACCTCGTCCACATCGTTAGCGACCTTCATCCAAGGGCCATCAAGAAAGGTAAACGTGTGTCCAAAATCTGCCATGCATGCGGTCCATGCGGCAGTCGCGGCTACGACGGCCTCTGAGCCCAGCACACGACTATCAAACTCTTCGGTCGCTTCCACTAAAGCGGTGGCAGTCCGAGCGAATTCCGTTATTCCTGAACGTCCCTGCTCTCGACGTTGACACCGCTCGTAAGCGGCGATGTAGTCGGTCTGAACAGACGGGTTCAGCTTCTCGGACGGAGACCCCCCGCCTCCTGCTTCGAAGTACTCCTGAAGAGCGATCGCCCGGCCCGCGAGTCCGTACCCGTGCTCACGCAGGAACGCATCGTCGAGCCCGGTGGTCACGATAGTTCGACGCGGTGCGATCTGGTTTGATGGAGGCACAAAAACCACCGGCTCATAGCTGAACCCAGCCTCGGCCATACAAACAGCGATCGTCTGTTCGAAACCAACCCAGTCCTCATCTGACGGGGCGATGCTCGCCAGCGCAGCATCAACCGATCTGAACTCTGGCGCGCTCGAATCACTACCACACGTGGCAAGAAGGCCGACTATGAGCAGGGCTTGGATTGCCGCTTTCATTTCGAATCTTTGGGTCAGCAGGCGCGAGATGTCCAGTGCTGGTAGATCGGCCACATAACGTATAGGTAGTGGTCATAACCATGTTCATGGGCGGGGTTGTTCGCTACGGTGGACGAGAAACGGACGATATTCAAGCCGCTCGTAGAGAACTGTGTCCGCAATAATCTGATGAGTGTGCCTCGGCAGGTGCAACGAGACCGACGGTCCCGAGAGCAATTGAAGCAGTCGCTATAAGGGTTACAAAACGTTTACGCATTTTATTTTTCCTATCGTCGGTTGGAGGAAACTTAGTATAGCGCGTCGGGCATCTCGGCGCAACGTGTCGTTTCGGGACAGGCAGGCCACGCCGCACCAATGGCTTTCACTTTACGATGGTCAGTCGGAGACCGGTGCGAGAACCTGCATATGGCGACGTGGTCGCGTGAGCGCGTAGTTTCAACCCTCCATCGTGATGCACTGTCAGCTGACGTGCCCGACTACGCTGCGCTCCTTGTTAGCTCAGCCGACGTCGGCTGCCATGTTATCTTGTCTCGGACTTTCAGGCACCGAATGGTTCAGGCCCTCAGATGTGGTCTCCGCTGGCGCTACAAAATAGGGTTAGGGGTCTGTAAAATCTATGGTTAGCGGTTAGGGTTCTGGGCATGGGAGATTTCAGGCGCCACGTGGAACCGATCCTGCTCGACTCGCTGGCGGCCTCGCGTGTGGTCGTGTTGCACGGAGCGCGCCAATCCGGGAAGACCACGCTGGCGCGCCGGGTCGCGCAACAGCGGGGCGGGTCATATGTCACTCTTGATGACGACGCGACCCTGCTCGCAGCACAAGACGACCCGGTCGCATACCTCTCGAGTCTGCGCCCACCGGCAGTTATCGACGAAGTGCAGTTCGGCGGCGACCGGGTCGTGCGGGCGGTGAAACGCCTCGTCGACGTCTCGGAGAAGCGGGGCCGGTTCCTGCTGACCGGCTCCACGAACTTCCTGTCTGTGCCCTCCATCA
>JAHQYM010000068.1 GCA_024421095.1 Acidimicrobiia bacterium | reverse complement strand
CGGCAACCCTGCACCAACTCGAACAAGACGCCGGAGGCGTATTCGTTGACGTCTATGCGACCGAATCACAAGATCGCCGCATACCGGCGACGTTCACATGGGTGTCTGACTGCGAATCGCTTGCGCCCTATGTGGTTCTGGATCGCTGCGGTCCCAACGGAATCGTCGTTGAAACCGCCGCGGAACCCGCGTTCGCGTGGCTTGGCGCGAGCAGCACGCGAGCACCCTCAAATGCGACCTTGGACAGCCGTCTTTTTGTCACCCTCGACGGTGACCGCGCCGAAGCAATCCTTCGCTCATACGCAGTAAACAACTATCTCAGCCGCATCATCGTGACCAGCCGCAACGAGCAGCGCCATGAATCCCGAGTTGTTCCCTGGCTGATCAGCGGCATGCAGATAGCGGCCGCCGGCGCGTTCGCGGCACTGCTGCTGTCGGTGATCACCCACGCCTCACAATCCGCCGCAACCCGACTTCGCCTAGTCGGCATCGGTGCCGAGTTGCCGATGATACGCCGGCTCGCCGCAACCGAATCGTTCACTACAGTCGCCGCAGTCGGGTTCTTCGGCACGGCTGCGGGCACCGTCGGCGCAGTCGCCTACGCCCACGTAGACGGATCAGTTTCGCCGAACTATTGGCCCTCGTTGACCATCGCCGCAGCAACACTAACCGCCGCCGCACTGTCAGGATCAGCCTCGGCGATCTACGTCTCCCGTGTCTCGGCACAGGCAGCGCTCAACACCCCAGATTGAGAGTTCTTCGCGTTCGAAGACTGAGTGAGCGAAGCGCGGGTTCCCGTCACGGACACGCGGCGGCAACGTCCGTGGCTACGGCGCGTGATCTTTAGGGGACCATGAGGTCTGTGGGAATACCGGCCGTACTCAACCACGCGCCGGGCTGGTTCTTTTTCGGGTCCCGAATGAATCCTCCCCTCTTCATCGCTTCTTGGATTAACGGAGTGCCGCCAAGGATACGTGGACGACGGCGAGGTCACTGTCCCTTAGTGGCCTCTGCCACGTCAACCGACTCGTTCTGCACACGCACGTAGACCGCCGGTGCGCCGATGACAATAAGGGAAGCGCGGGACTGAGCTCCGTAGCGGCCAGCGAGTGATCTTTCCGAAGAAATCTCAAGAAAATGTAACGCGAGCGTCCCTGTCGCAAAGTACAAGGCAGAGACATACAACCGATAGTGCTCAACTAAAGGTTAGTGTTCAACACGAACACAGCGACACGACATTCGCACAGTCCACGCAAGAAGGAGGAGTCCGATGCGTACTACTCTTGAACAGCTTGCCCCAGAAGTGGTCGACACCATACCCGCCGAGGCACGAACAACGCGGTTGGAACCGCAACGCAATGAGCGGTGCGGGCACTGGAGCGCAGCCGCGCTTCTGGTGTTAGGATTTGTTTTGTGCATTGCGGGCCTGGTGGCCTCTTGCGGCGCTGGCGGGGACACGACCCTAGCGAATGTGGGCGATATTGGGTCTGATAACGGAAGCCTCAACGATGTGGGCGCAGGCCGCAGCGATAGCGGTGACAGTTCACAACGAGAAACCGACGACCCGCCCGGAGATTCCGGACCCGTGGAGCTTGTTCGGGTGCCCGATGTGATCGGACTGTCGAGCGACGAAGCCTCCAACCAACTTGAAACCGCCGGGTTCGACGTTGGGTATGGGTTGCAGGATGCGCCTGAACCCGGAGTTGATCACGAAACGGTAACGGGAGCATACCCTAGTCCTGGAACTCTGGTACCGTTCGGTTCGCCAATCTGGCTGGAAGTCTATATCGACGATCAAATGGACACTGCATCACCGATCGACACTGATCGCGGTAGAGAACTAACGCTGATCATCAATCGAGAAATCGAAGCTGAGTTCGGCGATCGTGCCGCATGGGATTACTGGGACGAAACCACTGAGACATACAACATCCGGATCGTCGACCTTGCCGCCGACGAAGCACGGCATCTGCAATCGCGCTACGATAACGAAGACTTTGCGGTGGACGTGTCATCCGTCCCCATCGGTTACCCAGAACTCCGGACCCTCATAGATTCGACCTTGGACCAACTCAATATCTTGAAGGTATGCGCCGCGCCCGGCTCAAAATGGCGGAGCGGTGTCGAAGTGGTGACCTGGTCCGTGTTAGTCGCCTACTTTCTCATGCCGGTTGAAGGTCAGTCGATCGACGACTGCGAAAGCAAGATGAAACAGGCCGTTCTCGCCAACGCCGCCGATTTCGCGAAAGAGCACGCAGTACTCGTCGACCCCGCCGACCTGGTCCGATTTGAGATACACCCACCGGACCCACCGGGTTCAGGTACCGACGAGTTGGTTGACTGGACATGGAGATGAAGCGGGACCTACAAGGACTCCGGCGAAGGGTTCGTCCAAGCCGAATTGTCGGGCTGTTTGGATCGTCATCGTCATTGTCATTGTCGGTCTCTTTATGACTGGATGTGGAAACGACAAGACACCCGCCCAAACCATACCAGCCTTCAACTCCAACAATACAAGTTTGGCAGAATTATTGCGTCTCACAAGAACAGCGAAGTCACACATCTTCGTAGTCCTTGTGTTTGAAATCCAACGATATTTTGCGTTAGGAACATCGACAAAGAGACTAGAATAACAGGCACCGCTGGGTCGTTGAATCTGAATGGTTATGTCACAGTTTCCGTCCACAAGCTTGGAGCCAGGTTTCCGCTGTGCGCCGTCCGATACGAGTGCAGTCTCCATTTGGCACACACCTCTAATGCCTTTAATCCAGTCACATGGCATCATTCAGCCCGCTTTACCGCCAACCGTAGCGTCCCGATGGACTTCAGCCTCCAATAGATCATCAATCAAATCTGCCGTCTCGCTATACTGACTCTCCATGACACGCGTGAAAGTGGAGTCATCTATCCCGTCGAGTGGAGTAATGTCCACAGGTTGAGCGATGCACCATCGGCTCTCGCGACAGAACTGCAACACGCTGATCTTTGCCTTGTCGATTCTCGGCAAGCTACCTTCCACCCCGCACTGTGAATATCCATCCAGTTCGGTAGCTCGCACCATATTGCTAATCGCATTGACAATGTAATCAGAATGTGTTGTAAGTAACAACGCATATCCGTGGTTAACTAGAGTAGCTAGGCATGCCGCCACTTGGCGCTGCATCTCTGGATGCAAATGCGACTCAGGCTCATCTATGGTTAAATGGCCACCGCCACCCATTAAGTGCTTCAAGACGAGCAAGATTGGCGCGAGTTCTGAAATCATAGACGATGTACGCCAGAGCGAGAAGGGCCCTTCAGGTGTCATCGCCACGATCGATTCAACTGATCGTTCCGTCGATCGATCCGTAACGATCTGAGCGCGCATTGCTGTTTCAAGTCTGTCAATAATTGACTGAATTGGCTTAGGCAGGGATGGCTGATGGAGGCACCGCTCAGGTGACAGTACAAGCGACACGAAGTCAGCGGCCGTACCGGGTAGTGGCTCTATTCCTATGGGTCGGATTCCTGCTGCTGCAGATTGTTGGACTACGTTGCTCGCCAAGACATGATAGCTGTGCATTATTCCTGATCGATCTGAAGGCAGATGAACTACGGGGTCTGGCCAGTCCGGAAATAGGGATGCTTCAAGCATTTGATGCAGGTCGTGCCACACTAATGGTGTATCATTGCCTAGTCTGCTAATTGAAGAATAGTGCCGCCAGAGCCTAATCCTGGATGGATCTCGCCACCGCTCGGGGTCGAACACATCGGTCAGCCAGTCTTGGGGATCAGGAGGTTCGACAGTTACGAGATCACTGTCGAACCGGATCTCGACCTGCCATGAGGGAACCTGATTGCGGATCTTGAGGTAACAGTCGACGGCGTGACGGCTCTGAGTTCTCCGACGTAAGTCACTCGCATGGGCGCCGAAGGCGTACTCTATCGAACTCCTCACTATGGCACCATAGTCTGTTAGCGAATCAACAGTCAGCGCGCGAACCCATTCAAGAACAGGTCCGCTGGGATTATGCGCCGGACTATCTGGATGTCGCACTTCTTCGCCAGACTCGTCCATGACGCGAAGAATCCAGTCGGTCACCGCGTCGGGTGGGCGGTCGGATCGCCCAGGTCTGTACCAACCGTCAGGGAAGCGCGCGTCGAGCGTGCGGTGTAGGACCGTCGCGAAGAAGGTCTTTCCCGTATTGTTGTCACCGATAAAGAGGGTAAGGTCGGATAGCTCAAGCTCAACGGAACGTAAAGGTCCCAAGTTGGATAACTCTACGATGACGGACACACGTCAAGCGTAGCATCCAGCAACCACCCACCCCCCACGTTTACGCGCAGGCTCCATTTTTCTGAACGGACGGCGGCCTTGATGTCGTAGCGGGCGATGATCGCAGGCGCCAGAACAACAGTGCCGGCTATGACTCCGGAGATCACGATTCGTGAGACGGCATCGCTGAAGTCGACAATCACCCCGAAGATGAACACCACGATGGAGAACGCGAAAAGGCGTAACCGAGGCGCTGGCCAAGGTCGCCCAACGGGCCGCGCGGGCACGTTGCACGAGAACGGGATGGGCATCGGTTCAGCAGCGATGACGCTTCACGGTAGCCAACCGGCGTCGTCGAGCAGCGCGGCGATCCCAGAGGTCATCACCGACAGCGAGAAGTGTCTGAGCGCAACCTGGCGGTTCCGCTCGATGCGGTCGCGGTCGCCGCCGCGCAGCGCCGCTCTCAGCGGTTCGGGATCGTCGGTGGGGTACCACTCGAATCCCAGGGCCCGCAGTTCAGCGGCCACCGGATAGTCGGCGACCGCGACCGGCACTCGATGGATCGACGCCTCGACCGGCGGGTTGCCGAAGCCCTCCCAGGTCGATGGAAACACCACAGCGTCAGCGGCCCGGTAGAGGTCGACTGCCGCTTCGTGGTTGGTGCCGTGAACCACACGGCAGCTGGCCCCAGCGAGAAGTCGCTCGAGTTCGTCGTCGTAGCCGTCCTCGGCGGGGCCCCACAGCCAGTACACCCCGTCGAGGTCTTCGCACAGGTTAATGGCACGGGCGACATTTTTTCGAGGAATGGCCCGAACCGGGTGCGCGATCACGAGTTCGTCTCCCGCCATGCCGAGTCGCCGACGCACACCGGGGCGGTCGCCGACTCCCGTAGTGGTGCAGAATCCGTTGTAGATGCAGGTCGCCTCAAAACCCCTGGTCTGCATCTGCTTGCGCGTCAGTTGGTTGATTGTGACGTGACGCCAGGCTCCGTCGTCAATCGGCAGTTCGGTGATCTGGGCGAAGCGCTCCCGCTGCCATGGCGGGTCGTGGTGGTGCATTATTGTCGGCCGTCCCCGCAGCACCGCTGCGGTTGTCCGAGCCGCCTGCAAGTTGAGCGGAATGGTGCAGAGATTCTCCACTACTACAAGGTCGGCCCCTCCCAGCGCATCAGCGAGCTCGGCCGGTGATGGGGGAACTGTTGCGGTGATCGACAGTTTGGGTACCGTCCGGTCCACAGATCCCTCGCCGGCGACGGTGATGACCTCGAACCCCAACTGCTCGAACGCTCGTTGCCAGTTGCGGGCCACGACCGACACCCCGTCGGTCATTCCCAACCTGAATGAGACGAACGCACAAACGGCCATGCCCGACACGATGCCCGCTAAAGCGATGATCCGCACCCGACGATTGAAAGCACTTTGAGTAGAAAGCCGTTGTGTGTCTGATGTCGCGCGGCGGGTTTAGGGTTTTCGAGGCAGTATTGAGCGACCAGATGAGCCATCTGCGGCGAAAGGTCGTGAACGCCCCCTGGTAGATTCCGATCTGCATCCCGGCGAATCCTGCAGCCCTTTCAGTAGGGGCCGCGATCAGGGCCTGCTGGACTTCGTCGGGCTGGGTCGAGTGAGTTCCGGTGAACGGGCTCAGTTTGTGGTCAGAATGGGAATCTTCGGCGTAGCCAGTCGGCCAGAAGTGGATCAACGACGCTTAGGCCTTGTGGGTTTCGCTGAAGGAAACCGTTGCCCAACAGTTTCTCGGCGGCATCGCTGGCGGTTCCTGGTGGCAGGTCAAGCATTGATGCCGCGGCACCGAAGATGCTTCCGCCGGTTGCGACGGCACGCAGAGTCTTCTTCTGGCCAGTCGGTAGCAGGCTGTAAATGTGTTCGGATCCGCTGTCGACGTTTGTACGTACTGTGGCGAGGGCGTTCTCCCAGTTCTCCTGATTCGCCGTTTCGCCGGGTTCGACCAGTCTCCACAGCGCGTCTGTAAGTTGCATGGTGCGCTGCGGGTGGCCGCCTGCGAATTCCACGATGTGTCTGGCGATGCCGCCGGCGTTGCGGTCGGTGTCGGCGAAGCCGTCTTCGATAATGCGGTGGACTGCATCGTCGGGCAGAGGTCCGATCTCCACTAGATCGGCTTGGGCGAAGAATGGCTGCGTCTGTTCGCTGAAGAGCGTTCGCATAGTTGAGGGCTCTGAACCTGCGAAGACGATGCCGAACGACTGGAAGTTGTGCTGAAGTTCCGTTCGCAGTACGCCGGCACCGCCTTCGACATTGGCGATGCCGGAGAACTCGTCGAAAATGATAAATAGTTCGTGCCGTTGCGCTGCGCTTACCAACACGGTGAGCAGCGTCCGCAAAGAAAGCGCCGGGTCGGGTCGGCGGGTCGGACTGCGTGCCAGTTGGAACCTCAGCACGCCAATGTTCACCGACAGCGTTGCCGCGACCGAGTCGAGAATCCGTCGCACCGGCCCCGCCACGCAGTCTAGACCCCGGTCGACAGCCCCGGCGACATCGGCCATTGATGTCATCTGGTAGAGGTCGATCCACACGGGTTGCGGGCCGACGGACTGCAGGTCGGCAGCTACGCGTTTGAGGAGACTGGTCTTTCCGTAGCGCCTCGGGCCGACAAGCGCAGTTAACCTTCGGTCGGTGATACGTTGCGCGAGGTCTAGCGCCAGTTGCTCGCGTCCGGTCACTTGTTCAGGCTGCAAAGGGCCGTGGTAAGGGAATGGGCTCTGATCCATACCTCGAAGCATACTCGGGTTTTCCGAGGAAAACATACTCGACAATTCCGAGCATGTTTCGATCCTGCGACGACTCCGAGCAATGTTGCGCGTACTCTGTGGTCGCCGTTGGGCGTTCGACTCACGGGTTGAAGGCAAAAACCGGTTCAGCATGAGGGGCATTTCGTCGAATCGCGGCCGCGTCGCCATCGGTATCCACTATGCCGATGCTTTCAGAGAGGCCGAAGGCTTGCACCTTCCCGGCGAGCATTGGCTTTTCGGTGAGCCACCCGCGTGGCTTCGGCCGCCCATGTTACGGAGTCGTTATATCTCGAGGTTGGGTGGGTTTCATTACAATTTGGTTGTGTAACGGAGCGCTCCCATCTAAGCTCTGATTATGGCGACCAGGTCTTTTCGCTCCTTCAACACGGTCGGGTACCTCGGCTGGGAGGTGAAACGACTACGCAAAGCGGCCGGTCTGTCCCAGGCCGAGTTGGCTGAGCGGGCGGGCGTGTCCCGCAAATGGGTCGTCTTGTGCGAACAGGGGCATGTGCGTGGCGAGATCGGCAAACTGATGATGGTCGTTCGCGCTCTGGGGCTGGAACTGCGTTTCGACCGACCGCCACAGGTTGTCGACTGATGGCGGACATCGAGCCGGTCGCCGTATTGTTGAACGGGAAGGTCGCCGGGACGCTGCACACCGATCGCGTCGCCCACGCGGAATTCGCTTACGCGGACCGGTACCTCGACGACCGCTCCGCTGTTCCGTTGTCGATGTCGTTGCCGTTCCAAGAAGAGCCGTTCCGTTCGACCGCGACGAGCCGCTGGGTCGAGGGTTTGCTGCCGGACAACCAGGATGTGTTGCGGCGTTGGTGCTCCAATGTCGGGGTGTCGCCGCCGACCCCGCTCGGTCTGATCTCCACGCGGGTCGGCCATGATTGCGCCGGTGCCGTCCAATTCTGCCGCGCGGGTGACGAAGAGACGCTGTTGGGTCGACCCGGCCAAGTGTCGCTCCTTGCAAGAGGCGAGTTGGTGCGCGAAGTAGCTCTCATGGCTCAGGACACCGCCAGGTGGCTGCCTGACGATGAGGACGCGTACTTCAGCCTCGGCGGCTACCACGCCAAGACGACCTTGCACCAAAAAGGGGGCGAATGGGGGCGTCCGTCAGGAAACATTCCCACGACCCACATCCTCAAACCGTCGCCCGTCGGACTCCCCGGCCAGGCAGTCGTGGAGCACCTGTGCCTAGCGACGGCTCAACGCCTGGGACTTTCCGCCGCGGACTCGGAAATCGCGGTCTACGGAGACCACCCGGCAGCGGTGATCACCCGATTCGACAGAACCCATTCCCGCGGCGAGTGGACACGCATCCACCAAGAAGACATGTGCCAAACCCTCGGGTACCCGCCCGCCCAGAAATACGAGAAGGGAGGAGGCCCCGGAATCGCTGCGATAGGTGACGCGATCCAGCGCTACTCAACCTACCCCGAAGCGGACCTCCGCAAATTTCGAGACGCGGTGCTCTACTCCTGGATCATCGTGAACCGCGACGGGCACGCCCGCAACTACAGCATGCTCATCCAACCCGGCAGAGTCAGGCTGGCACCGCTCTACGACATCAACTCCGCGTTGCCTTTCGCACACAAGCGTATCGGAACCCTGCAACTCGCGATGCGCCTCGGTGCCGACTTCACCGTGGATAGGGCAGGGGCGAACGACTCCCTGTTGAACCTCTCAGCCTGGCTGACACTCCCCGTGAGCGAAACGCTGGAGCGGGCAGAGGAATTGGCGTCGACCATCATCGAGGCTGCGGCCGCGCAGATCAACTCCCTGCCCAGTGCCCTGCCCGGCGCGGAAGCTGTGGATGCCTTCCAAAGCAGAATCGACAAGAGAGCGGCCGATTGTCTGCGGACTGTCGCAGCCACCAAGAAACGTATCGCCCACTGAACGCCGGCTCAAAGCAGAACTACGGCACCGTGAATTGATCCTCAACGAAGCGGCAGCAAAAGCCCTAGCCGAACTTTGGCTTGGCCGAATACCTAACCGTTCACGGACGGATGCCTATACATCAACTCCTAGGTATCGGTCGGTTACGCTGGGAGTATCGACAAGTTCCCTAGTGGTCCCCGTCCAGACGGTGCGACCCTTCTCGATCACCATGTTGCGGTCGGTCAGCGTCAGCAGTTTGCGCAGATGAGCATCGACTATCAGAATACTTTGACCCTCGTCCTTGAGCAGCTGCAGCGAAGCGAAAATCGTGGCACGAACCGTGGGGGCGAGCCCCTCGGTAGCTTCATCGAGCACTAGCAGTCTCGGGTTCATCGCCAACGCCCGACCGATGGCCAGCATCTGCTGCTCACCGCCGGATAGCTGATTGCCGAAGTGGTGCTTCCTCGACTCCAGTTGGGGAAATAATTCGTTGACGGCGGCGGTTGTCCAACGCCGTTTGCCAGACACTGAGGCCCGGGCCGTCGACTTAAGGTTCTGTGCCACGGTCAGCAGCGGGAAGACTTGCCGACCCTCGGGCACCAACGACAAACCCAAACGTGCGACTTGGAACGGCCGGCGGCCGCCGATCTCCGCTCCGTCGAAGACGACAGTTCCCGATCTGGGCGCCAGCAGCCCGAACACCGTGGAGATCGTTGTCGTCTTGCCCATGCCATTGCGGCCCAGCAACCCCACGATCTCGCCCTCGCCGATCTCCAAACGCACATCATGAAGCACCTGCACAGGCCCGTATCCACCCGCTAATGAATCAACCGTCAACAGCATCATTCACTCCAGCCAATGTCGTCGGGCAGGTACAAGCTCCGCACTGCGGGGTCGGACTTGATCTCCTTCGGGCTGCCCGAGGCGATCAGTGAACCCTCGCAAAGCACCGAGATGCGGTCACTCGTGGAAAACACTATGTCCATGTCGTGTTCCACCAGTAGCACCGCTGTGTCGGCGGCGAGTGAACGCAACAGCAGTGCAAGCCGCTCTGCTTCATCAGGGGCCATGCCGGCCATCGGCTCGTCCAGCAGCAGCACTTTGGGTGACGATGCCTTGGCCATGGCGATCTCCAGTTGGCGTGTCTGCCGATGCGACAAACGCTTCGCCGACAGGCCGCCAACATCACCGAGCCGCACCGTGTCCAGCAACTGTTGCGCCTGTCTGACCCGAGCAGCATTGGTCGAAGCTGGGCGGAAGAACCGGAAGCTGCGCCGGTCTGTGGCTTGCAACGCCAACTCCACATTCTCAACTACCGTGAAGTCGAGGAAGATTGATGAGATCTGGTAGCTTCGGGCAACTCCGCAACGGACTCGCTGAGGCAGGCTCAGGTGGGTGATGTCGGTCTCGTCAAGCCACACCGATGCCTATTCTGGGCGGGTGTCCGCTGGCGCGGTTAGCAATCCGAGCATTTATCTGGCATTGTGCATAACGATATAGTTATGTAATGCATGCTCCAGAACTGCTGTCGAGCCGACTCAAGCTGCGGCACATCATCGTTGTCTCAACGATCGCGCAGCGAGGCTCGATTCGAGAAGCCAGCGCGGTGCTGCACCTGACTCAGCCAGCGATGTCGCGCACCCTAGCCGAAACCGAGCGCATCTTGGGTGTCAGGTTGTTCGAGCGGGTTCCGAAAGGCATGGTTATCACCGCCGACGGTGCCGCACTCATCGCCCACATGCAGCTAGTGACCTCCGAGGTTGGTTCGCTTATGCGCCACGCTGGCGAGGTTGCCGATGGCGGCCGAGGAGAAGTGCGGGTGGGCACACTCCTCGCCGGCACAGCCGACATCTTGCCCGATGCGCTGTTCGAGATCAGCGTCCGATACCCGGATGTGCGGGTTGCGATCTCCGAAGAGACCCCCGACCGGCTCCACGAGGATCTGATGTCGGGCGAGTTGGACCTCGTGGTCGGAAGGGTGTCGCCGCTCGCCTCCATGCCCGGTGTGGATGTGGAACCGCTCTATGACGATGAAGTCTATGTAGTGTGTACTCCGAGCCACCCCCGGTCGGGCCATCGCGGTAGGCTCGCCGCACTGGTGGACGATGCTTGGATTCTGCCTCCCCACAACACCTCGCTGCGCCAGCAGATTGACACCGCTTTCATTCGCGAGTGCGGTCGAACCCTTGGCCGCTTCATTGAGTGTGTGGCTCCGGTGCCGCTCAGAGCGCTCGTGCTGCGGGGTGAACATCTCGCGGTCGTGCCGTCGGGGATATTCGCCGATGATCTCGACAGCGGCGTGTTGGTGCCTCTGGATTTGTGCATTGAGGGAACCTCGGTTCCAGTCGGCATCATTTCCCGCTCAGGCGGCGTGCTGTCCTCAAGTGCTCTGGCGTTGATCGACGCGCTGCGGGACGCAACCCACGCTAGAACCGAACCCTAATTGCTGTTGTCGCTTCTGGTATGTCAGGAGCGAAACTCGGCATAAGCGGCTCGGTGTTACGAGACTTAGAATGCGGCTATGACTGCCTATTTTGTGACCCGATATCCCGACAGACCAACCCGACCCGATAACCCGACCCGATAACCCGACAGACCAACCCGACAGACCAACCCGACAGACCAACCCGACCCGATAACCCGACAGACTATGAGTGACTATCCCGACACTGAACTCTTTATCGGTGGTGCTTGGCGCACGACCTCCGACGACTTGCCGGTGATCAATCCCGCGAACGAGCAGATAATCGGACGGGTCGCGTGCGCCGACAAGACAGATCTCG
>JAHQYM010000220.1 GCA_024421095.1 Acidimicrobiia bacterium | reverse complement strand
CCCGCTGCCGTGCTGAGGCACCGCCAACGTCGAGCCCCGCCACCACCACCTCGCCCGAAGAAGGCTCCACGATTCCAGCCAAGACATGAAGCAGAGTCGTCTTGCCCGAACCGCTCGGCCCCATCACCGCCACATGGCACCCCTCGCCCACATCAAGATCCAAGTCACGGAGAACGAAACGCTCACCAAAAACACGACACAAAGCCCGACAAGTGATCGCGGGTTTCCGACCCGTGGAGCGGGGTTGCCAAACTCTGTCGGTGGTTGCGATAGATTGCAGTGTAGAAGTGTTACGCTGGTTTCCACTTGTGGAGTTTGATTCACCCTAGGTTTTGCGCTGGCTCAATATTGAGTCATGGTCCGTTGTCTCGCTCTCGCGGAGGTTCGCGGATCTGTGCAAACACGTCCGTGTGGCGTGGTCGGTACGAAATGTGTCTACTGCGGTTAGGGTTGTCAACGATGGCGCAACCGGGGTCACGTTCGAGGGGTTGGCGCGACGATCCCCGCAGCGATTCGGAACTACTGGTTGACAGCCGCCGCGATCCAGAAGCGTTCGGCGAGTTCTATGCACGCAACTTCCAACCGACGGTCGCTTATTTCTGGTCTCGGACACGGGACCACGATGTCGCTTCAGACCTCGTAGCGGAGCCGTTCGCCGCGGTACTGTCGAGTGTTGGACGATATGACCCGGCCAAGGGTTCGCCACGGCAGTGGCTGTACGGGATCGCCGCCAATCAACTTAAGAGGCTGTGGCGAAGCAATCGAGTGGCCTCGAAGACACGGCGGCGACTCGAAATGCAGACACCTCCGACCGCAGACGCAGGATGGGAGGCAATCAAGGCTGCCGACGCGAGACTCGATGCCGGCCGGCTGGCCGAGGCGTTGACCCGAGTGCCGGCTCGGAGCAGAGAAGCTGTGCGGTTGCGAATCATTGAGCAACTCGGATACGAAGAAATTGCTGAGAGACTAGATTATGAACCAGTGACGGCGCGCACCCTGGTTTTCAGGGGACTGCGCCGTCTGAGAGACGAGTTTGACCCGCCACCGCACGAGGAGGACACGCCATGACTTCGGACCTCTCCGATTTCGAACGACAACTCGGCGAGGAGTTGAGAGCGGCGGCCTATCGCCGCCTCGAAGCCCGCGCCAAGAGGCCCGTCGCCCGACGTTGGTTCGTTGTCAGCGCGACCGCGTTGGCGGCGATCGTTGTGTTGGCAGTGGTCGCCGTTGTGATCGCAACCTTCGTCCTCAGCCGCTGAACGCCCGCGGAAATTTCCTTTGGTGCGGGAAGACGTGTACCGAACAATTCCCATCACCGTTGGCGACATCACCTCCGCCAGCGTCAGCGGACTTTCACCGAGAAGCGACGGAATCCGCATCGGCAGGTAATCCGTTGCATCTCTAAGCCGCAAAGTGCTCCGCAGCGGGGACTACCGTGATCCGCTCTCCTATCTGGTAGCGCAGGTCGCCGGGGTAGACAACGCAGAGCGCGTCGAGCGATAGGTCGCGCAGCGCCGCGGTCATCGATGGCGTGCGGCGCGGGGCATCTGCTCTCTTGATCTCCACACCGATCCTGCGGCCCTTCACGAACAGCAGCAGGTCCAGTTCCGCGCCCGCATGGGTTCCCC
>JAHQYM010000067.1 GCA_024421095.1 Acidimicrobiia bacterium | reverse complement strand
CTAGTGAAACGGCGATTGGAAAGATCGATGATTCCGCTGCCGGTGACAGAAACTGGCGCACCGAACTGGGCGTTCATGGAGTCCTACATTGGTCAACTCCGCTACAGCAGCAACCTGAACGCAATCAGCGACACGTGACGGCATTGTTGAGTTCTTCGGACCACCCAACCACACCTAGCCCAGGCATCTAGTCCTGCTAACCCCGGAAACGCTAAGATCCGACGAGCACACGGTAATCCACTTGGTAGGTTGCGTGTAACCGCTAGGTATGGTAGTACTGAACTTAGAGCATGTCGTGCCCGCGTTCGCATCGGCTACTGCTTAGAAAACCCGAAGAAATCAGGACCCCTTGAGTTCATTTCAGGCTAATAATCATTTTAGCGCCAGTCGTGTTCTTAGCGTCAGCCGTGTTCTCAAGGTTGTATGCCTCATGCTCGTAACGCTTCTTGCGCTCCTGGGTATTCAGCATTTCTTCACTTCTGCGAATGCTCAAGTCGCAGTGACAGACGCGCAAGCTACAAGTTTGAATCAAGGCGACATCAGTTTGACGAGGTTAACCAATAGTGCTTCTCCTGACAAAGCGCGTTTTTTGGAAGAAATGGCACGCTTGGGTCGCCTCTATCGAACCGAAGACATCCAAGAATTTCAGATCCCAAGTGTGGATGGCACAACGCGGATACTGTCGCCGCGAGGATACGACCCGATTGGGCTTTATGCAGACGAGGATTCGGGCGCGTGGCTGGGTTGGAAAAAACGAACGCTAGGAGTGCATTTTGCGGAGCAAGAAAATACTGCGACGCATGTGGGTAGCACCGGTATGGGTTACAAAGCTGGTATTGACACAGATGGACTGACCCGAATTAGCGGTCACTGTGCGACAATCTGGTTTACCCCCAAATATCGAAGCGATGCTGATCATCGGCTCGGCACTTGTTATGAAAAATGGCGCGTGCCGGGAACTAATAGATGGGCATATAACAGGTGGGCTTGGTTCAAGAGAGCTACTCCTCGGGTTCGATATGCTGAGGTGATCGATTTCACGATTCGTTCAAGGCCGTGGCGAGGTTTTGAGAACAGAATCACGGGAATGACCGACCATTCTCGGGCGGTATCTAGTGGTGATTGCTCAACAACAGCAAACGTAAACCTTCGGGTGGGTGGGGTAGGTCTTAGCATTCCAGTTCACCAGTGTAGCCACACCGAAATACGGGAAGATTTCAACCGATATCGAGGTGGTATTGATTGGAACGGTCGGACAACCAAACAGTTGAACCTAGATTTTGGGATGGCTCTTGAGACCAACGGCTCGGCGCCGATAATGGCAGATTATGCGTGGATCGAGGTTTGCGTTAGTCATATCTCATGGACTTGCCGCGCGAACCCGAGTCAGACACTCGCAAGCAAGGATCCGGGCTGGTAGGAGAATGGAGAACACGACAAGCTATGTGTCTGACTGGAGTTAAACTAGCGGTTCTGCTTGCCATTGGACTTGCTACATCAAACTGTAGTTCACCACTAGTGACGGTCAACAACGAAGACTCCGGGGGTGGTGCTGCACAGCAACATGCGGAGTGCGAACAATATCCGATCTATGAGCAGTGCGCGGTAATAGAAACTTCGAGTGGCTCCAATCGCTACACTCTCTTGAAAGCTGACCCGTCTACCGAACTTACAACCTTGGTGGACTTTGGTGGCCCCGGAATTGCAGCCTTATCTGGGTCTTATCGGCTTACCGCAGTACACAATCGACTTCAGAGTTTGGGATCGTCGAGAAACCTCCTAGTAGTTGAAGAACCATGGGTTACTTTTGAACTCGGCGACGTATGTAAAGATGCTCTAGCGACGCTTCACCAGAGTATTGCGTCAAGCAACGACCAAGAATTGGCCAAAAGCACAAATGCATGTTTGGGCCATCAAGAAGTTGGAGGTACCAGCCGATTTGGGTTCGACTCTGAAAGCTATGTTGAAGTGATTGACGCCATCGAACGAGCGGAACAAGTTGTCATCGATCAGTTTATTGGTTTCTCTTTCGGGTCTGTGCGAGCAACCTATTTGGCAGAAAAATTGCAAGGTGCATCAGTTGTGCTCGTTGATCCCTTTCCTGTTGGGAGCGATACTGCCGAGATCCTTTCTCACCGAGCTGAAAAACTGAAATCTTGGCTAAGCGACACTCCGGCGGTTACCGAAAAGCTCTCCGATGTTCGTGTTGCTTCTGCTCTGGTAGCCGCGAGTTATGGAGGAACTGACGTGTTCACGGACTTTGTTGCACGACTGGATTCTGGATCAATTTCAGAAAACGAAATAGACGACATGTATCGTTCAACATGGAACCTTTATGGCGATTCGGTCGTCTCGCTGGCATACTTGGCGTACATAGAAGAATTCTGTCAAGTTGGTAACGTCACGGAAGACAAGTCACCTAATATCCCACCAACTGAAGCGAATTCTCCAATCGATGATGTTCTCCAACTGTATCACTCGCCGTGTGTGGCCGATCGCGTGACGACCAACCCAGTGTCGCCCACCATTGAACCAGATTGCATTGTGGTGAACACGCAAGACGCGAACTCCGACACAGCCATGATCACAAAGTCTTTTGGAACACCGGTAACCACGTATGCGGATACATCGGTGCCGCACGCCTGGTTTGGCTCTCTTTCAAGATGTGGCGCTTCAATAGGAACGCCAACCCGCTATGTGCTCAGATAGAACAGCCAGTCCAACTCATAATCGGCACCAAGAAGAGCGCTAGTGGTGGAACTGGAGGTGTGGTGGAGCTGGAGGGAATCGAACCCTCGTCCGTTGGGTGGTTGCCCTCATGCTACGACCATTCCCGTGTTTGCAGCTTATGGCTGCTGCGCCCCCGGGTGAGCTAGGCCACTAAAGGCCTGCCATCAGTGCTTTCACTGAGGTCAGAGGTCTTTCCCGTCTGTCAGCGGTCTTTGCCTGCTGTCCACTACCGCTTCTGGTGCCAGGCTGCGGTAATTCGGCCCCGCGTGCCATTGCTGGTCGCGATAATTCTCTACCTACTGATTTGTCCTGAAACTATCAGGCGGCGAGAACGAGATCGTCAGATTTGGCGTCTCTTTGGTTGCCCCGTTTTGGGAGTCTGAGCAACTCCGGTCGCATTCGGCGCATCCTGGCTCCAACGTCGAAACCGATCAGCCCCTAGTACAAAGTGTTATTTGTCAAACTACATACTCCGAACCAACAAAACAACTCTACCGCAAGACAAGTACACAAAAAGACTTCCCAATTGTGCCCCACGCAACCAAAGATGCGTTAATGTTTGCGAATGAGCGAACCCACACCTGTAGAGGATTGGACAACCGATTACGACATCAGCGATCCGCAATACATCACTGACCCCGTGCCCATATGGCGGGAAATGCGCACACGTTGCTCCATCGCACATACTGAACGACTTAACGGATCATGGAACCCTACCCGTTTCGACGACATCCGCGCCCTAGCGAAAATGGTACCAGAGTTGTCCTCACGGGCACCTCTAGTGATGCCACCACCTCCAGATTTCGAGGAACCAAGCCGCTATGAACAACAAATCGCCGCCGCCCCGATAACTGCCGATCCACCCATCCACACTTGGACTAGGCATCTAATCCTGCCAACCTTCGCCCCCAAAGCCGTAACCAAATACGCGGCCTTCACCGAAGACCTAGCACACACCCTAATCGACAGTTTCATCAACAAAGGCACCTGCGATGCAGCCGTAGAATACGCACAACAAATACCGCCAAGAGTCATCGCCCACCTGCTCGGAGTGGACCCCGAAATGGCAGACACATTCGTTGGTTGGGTCAACGACATCTTAGGTGAAGGGCTCCTAGACCCGGTAAAAAGAATGGCCGCTCGTGACGCGCTACTGGAGTTCCTAGCCGCGGAAGTCAAGAAAAGAACTGTCCACCCCAAAGACGATCTACTCACCACACTGCTCCACAGCAAACCCAAAGATGCCAACGCCGAAATAACCCCCGCAGTTGTCATCGGCATCGCCAACCTCATAGTGGTCGCTGGCATTGACACAACTTGGAGCTCAATCGGCTCAGCGCTCTGGCACCTCGGAACCAACCCCGATGACCTAGCACGCTTACGTGCAGAGCCAGACCTACTCCCGACCGCAGTTGAAGAGTTCCTGCGCTACTACGCCCCTGTGACCATGGCCCGCATTGCTGAAACCGACGTTGCATACGGTGGAGTCGTAATCAAAAAGGGCGACAAAGTCTTGATGAACTTTCCAGCCGCATGCCATGACCCCGAACATTTCGAGAGCCCAGATGAGTTCATCATCGATCGTCAACGCAACCGCCATGTGGCATTCGGTTCGGGCATCCACCGCTGTGCGGGCTCCAACCTAGCACGACTAGAAATGAACGTGGCTTTGCGAGTTTGGTTGGAACGTATCGGCGAGTTCAAGGTGATTGATCTCGAGACAATAAAATGGGCCGGCGGGCAAGTACGCGGCCCAAGAATACTGAAAGTTTTGTTTTCCCGAGGTTGCGCCCGCTCCAAGCAACTGCTAGAAAACGACCACCGCTAGAAAGCGGTTCAACCACTTCAGCACCAGACAACATCGCCAGCGGAGGAATGCTTTGCTCCAGACCTTCACCGTCAACTGGACAGCAATGGCCGAAGGTACCGCGCATGACTACGAAAATCTTGATGCGCTCTACCGAGATCACACCGCCAATTTGCTCGTACCGCACCTACTCGCCACGTTCAAGATGCTTGAAGGCCCAACGCTAGGCTACCAAATTGACCGAGAGCGCCACAGCCGACAATCCGCCACGCGCGCTCTGCGCAACGGTGAATCGGACGAATTTGTGGTGGCTGCGCTGCTGCATGACATTGGTGACGTGTTGGCCCCAGAAAACCACAGCGAAGTAGCCGCAGCGATCCTCGCGCCGTACGTCAGCGACGAAACAACCTGGGTGATCCGCCACCACGGTCTGTTTCAAGGCTATTACTACTTCCATTACCTAGGCGGCGACCGAGATGCACGAGACCGTTATCGCGAATCGCCTCATTACGACCGCTGTGCAGACTTTTGCGCCGCATACGACCAAAACTGCTTCGACCCAGACTATGACGACCTTCCCCTCGATGAATTTGTGCCCCTTGTTAACCAAGTGTTTGCCGAACCCAAAAGGCACTGGAACTAATCTCTTGAACCACGCCCCCACAAAGGCGTTGAAACGAAAGCGAGCGGTAATGGCAGCAACCGTGGAATCTGACCAATGGTTCAAAGCAACCCTTCCGAGAGCGAGGCTCAATGAACTGAGCCAGCGAAGCGACCGTGAAGCCCTGCGGCGTGTCGCTGCCTATTTTGTGCTCGTGGCGTTGTGCGCGGCAACATCAATAGTGCTCTGGCTGCAAGGGTCATGGTGGTTCCTTGCCGCTTATGCGATCTACTGCTACCTGTGGTCGTTCAGCAACGCCACCGGGCACGAAGCTTGCCATTACACGCCATTCAAGCGGTTAGCGTTCAACAACGCCTTGCTCTATGGCAGCGCTTGGATGCAAAACTGGGAACCAGTCACAGTTCGCTATGTTCATGCCCGCCACCACACCTACACGTCGGTAGTCGGTGCGGATGCCGAATACCTGTTGCCGAACCCAATCAAGCGCCGAGATCTTGCCAATCTAGTGCTCGGCAGCAACCACTTCTGGAATTACAACAAAGAACTCATACAACTCTCACTGAAACGGCCCAACGAAACGATCCGCGAAGCAGTCCCCGCCGAAGACATCCACCGCAGCACCCGCAACGCACGCATTTTTCTCCTCAGTTACGCAGCAATACTCGCCTCATGTTTCGTGCTCTCAACACCACTCCCGTTTGTGATCTTGATGCTGCCCCGAATAATCGGCGAACCAATGCACGGCATTTTGCGGGCACTGCAACACGGAGCACTTGAAACCGAAGTGGCCGACCATCGCCTCACCACCCGCAGCATGTATGTCAGCCGACCACTGCAATGGCTTTACTGGAATATGAACTTCCACATTGAACACCACATGTATCCGATGGTGCCATTTCATGCTTTGCCCGCAATGCATGAAGAGATCAAAGACCAACTACCAGCACCGACTAGGGGAGTGCGAGCCGGAATGGCTGAGATCGTCCACACCATGCGCGCTCAACGTGTTGATCCCAGCTACCGTCTACCCAACCGCATACCCGCCCCCACAACCGCCCCCACCGCAACCGCTGCCGCTGCAACCGCTGTGTTCCCCCAAGTTGCCGTCTTGGATGCTAGCGAAGGTGCCGATGCCGGTGGAGGCTTGCAGGCAAACACGCTATGTGCATTAGACGACGTTGCCTTGGGTGATGTGGTGGCTGTTGAACACCAAGGAACGACTTACGCAATCTGTCGCACCACGAACGGTGAGGTTTACGCAGTAGACGACACCTGCACACACCACTCAGCACGGCTCTCAGAGGGGGTGCTGATTGGCTGCGAAATTGAATGCCCCATGCATCAAGGGCGCTTCGACGTCACCTCAGGTGAAGCCACCCGCCGTCCCGCCCGTAAGCCACTATCAACCTACCCAGTCGAAGTAGTCGCCGACCAAATCCGCCTGCGCAGTCCGCACAACTAAAGCGACCCCGTGCTAATGAGATGAATCCCGTTATCACACCAGCACGCTATATTTCATTTCTAACCAGCGCGACTGCCGTGCTGTAATGGAGGACGCTTGGGATGGATCGAAAAGCACGGACTGGTGAGGCAACTCTCAATGGCTACCTAGCTTCTGCGCTTAATACCAAGCACCCGCGTTGGGTCGCTGAGGCTGAATCAACGAGAGTTTTTGCCAATAACTTCGCCAAAGCGCCCGACATTGTAATCAGGATGCCGCCAGCGCTGTCAGTCATTTTAGAAACCGAATATGACCCAGCGGCCACGGTCGAAATAGACGCACGCCAACGGCTTGGCGAGAGCCTAATCGACACTGGCGAATATGTAGAGCAAGTCATCGCGCTGAGGATCCCGGAAGAGTTGAGCCAAATACCCCAAGCTGAACTGACAACAGCGATTGCCCAAGCGCATTTCCAATTCTGTCTGATTAGCGGCAACGACCCCCAGACAACAAACAGGTTCCCGACAACCGGATGGCTTACAGGCGACATCAACGCATTAGCCGACCTAGTCGAATCGATTGCCGTCTCAGAACGTCAATTAACGCACGCCACTACAGTTCTTGAAGACGGCGTATCCCAAGCCGCAACAAGTTTGCGCCAACTCCTCTCCAACAATCGTGCAAAGGTGCTCAATCAAATCGCCATCGCTCTCCACCAAGCAGACGGTGAACAAACCTCACGCATGGCAATGACAATCGTTGCCAACGCTCTCACCTTCCATTGCGCCATCGCTTCGACCCACCCTCAAATCGCCCCGCTTGAGGACCTGAAAACAGCAGGTCAGATAACACCAACCGCGTTGCTGCGTGAATGGGATGCGATACTCGAAATCAACTATTGGCCCATATTTGCAATCGCTAGGCGTGTCTTAGCACCACTTCCCGCAGATGCGTTTCGTAGCGTAGTAAACCAACTATTGCTCGTGGCTGAACGGCTCGTTGGTATTGGCGTGACGACCACACAAGAAATGACCGGGCAACTCTTCGGACGCTTAATAGCCGATCGCAAATTCTTGGCCACTTTCTACACTCGGCCAGCATCAGCGGCTTTACTTGCGGAGTTAGCCGTGGCACAAATTGATGTCGACTTTACTGATCATGCCGCAGTGAAAAAACTGAAAGCCGCCGACCTCGCTTGCGGCACCGGCGCTTTACTCTCAGCGGTATACAGTCGGCTATCGGCCAGAATTAGACGAGCCGGTCTCAACGATGAAGACCTGCACCCGAACTTCATGGAAACAATACTCGTGGGTGCAGACATCATGCCGGCAGCAGTGCATGTCACAGCTTCCTTGCTGTCAGCGGTGCATCCCAGCAAGCCTTTCGGGGACACCAATGTTCACTTGATGCCGTATGGTCAAGTCTCTAGCGCTAATGCCACCGACACCACCACCGCAATTGGTTCCCTAGAATTAATCGAGGATCAAGAAGCTGCATCACTTTTTGGAACTGGCCGAACTGCTGCATCGGGGCGCACGTCTGGTTCTGCGAACCCAAAAGATTCCATAGTTCTTGAGCATGGCTCGTCTGACCTAGTCATCATGAATCCACCCTTCGCGCGTACCGTAGGGCAAGAAGGCGAACGTGTGGGTATCCCACGCCCGGCATTCGCAGGTTTTGGCACCTCAACTACCGAACAAGAACAGATGAGTAAAAGGCTCGCGAACATATACCGAACCAAGCGCAATCAACTCGCTGAGACGAATCGCGGTAAACGCCTCAGTGCGGGGCATGGGCACGCTGGGTTAGCTTCAAATTTCCTTGACCTCGCCCACGCCAAGGTGAAACCAGGTGGTGTCGTTGCTTTCGTGTTGCCAGCGACATTCACAGTGTCGAGTGCTTGGGCCAAAGCACGGGAATTGTTATCAACGTATTACACCGAAATCGTCGTTGTGTCCATCGCAGTACACGGCTCAACCGACAGAGCGTTTTCGGACGATACGGCGCTCGCTGAAGTGCTAGTGGTTGCACAAAGGAGGCGTGATGGTTTCGCTAGTGAAACCGACACTAGCGAAACGGCGCAACAAGCCAGAGTGCATTGGGTGGGTCTGCGCGATCGCCCCGACACGGTTGCAAAATCGCTTGAAGTAGCTTCAGCAATTCGAAACTATCGGAATAACGGCACCGGCGATGCTCCAAGTGTTATCAGGATCGGCGATGAAAGGTTTGGGATTATCGGAATGGGTCGCTTAGATGACGGCGGTTACGGTCAGTTAAGCGAACTTGAGTTGGCCAACACCTGCCTCGAGTTGGTTGCTAGTCAACTCAAATTGCCGCGTCATCGACCCATCAAATTGAATATCACGAGGTTAGGTAACCTCGGTAAAGCCGGCTTAGGTAACGCTGGCATTGGGGTAAAACCGAAGTCTTTAGAGGCGATGGCGAGAGGCACCGGTGCCTATGCCGCGCCGTTTCGGATCTATGATCTGCAATCGGGATCGCAACGCTGGAAAGCTGCGGCCTATCCGGCACTTTGGGCGCACAACTCTCGGTCGGGGCGCGAAAGCAGGCTAGAGGTCTCCCCCGACTCCTACGGCGAGTTGCGTACTGACGCAACTGATGTGCAGGGTCGAGATGTGTGGGCCCGTAGCGCGTCCCGTTTTCATGTCAACTTGGATTTTCGATTGAACAGCCAGTGTCTTGGTGCTTGCATAACTCCTCAACAATGTATTGGTGGAAGGGCTTGGCCTAGTTTTCACTTAGATGCCCAGGTACACGAACTACCCCTTGTGTTGTGGATGAATACCACCTTGGGTTTGTTGGGTCGTTGGTGGGTTGGTTCCCGCCAGCAGCAAGGTCGGTCACTGCTTTCGATTAACCGTGTGGCGGAAATTCCGGTGCTTGATTGCCGCACGCTTTCGGGTGAAATTTTGACCGAAGCTTCTGATGTCTATGCGCGTTTTCGCTTACGTGAGTTTCTGGCCGCAAATGAGGCATACCGCGACGAGGTAAGGCAACAACTAGATGCCGTGGTTTTGTGCGAACTTTTGGGGCTGCCTGATTCGGTTCTTGATTCGCTAGCGACACTGCGAGAGCAATGGTGCAGAGAACCCACAGTACATGGCGGCAAGCAAACGCGTCCAGATGGGTAATGCGCTAACTGGAGGTTAAGCGTTCGATTTGCGATGGCGGGCGCGGGTCGTTGCTTGTTGAGCTTCGCGGTCGGCATCGCGCTTGGCGATATCTTGGCGGCGGTCGGCTTGGCTTCGACCGCGGGCTAGCGCTAACTTGAGTTTGGCGCGTCCCCCCAAAAAATACAGTGCCAAGGGTATGAGCGCTAGTTTTTCGCGTTCTAGCCGCGCTGCCCAACGATCAATTTCGTTGCGATGGGCGAGAAGTTTACGACGCCGGGCTGCTTCTTCAGCGAAGGCCGCTGCGGCATGGGAATAGGTAGCAATGTGTAACCCCACGAGCCACAATTCTCGGCGGTAGACGATGGCGTAACTCTCCGCTAGTTGCACTTTGCTTTCTCGTAAGGCTTTGACTTCGCTTCCGCGCAACACAATAGCGACCTCAAGGGAATCAATTATGGTGTAGTCGCGGCGCGCCACGCGGTTGGTAGCAACTACGGTCGCATCGGCGGGAACATCGCGGGGCTTTTGTGACTTAGCCATTCTCGCAACGCTAATGGCGGATTGGTTGGGTTGCGCTAGCCTTAACGCGCGTGGTAGCTATCCCCGCGTCGGTTCATGTGCAGATGCTTGGTCATGCTTTGTCGGGTTTACCGAATGAGGCTTGTGGCCTTTTCGCGGGGCGTTTCGGTAGCGACCAAGTGGCACGGTTTTTCCCTATGTCCAATGTTGCCGAGTCGAGTCGCATCTATCAACTAGCGCCGTCTGAAATTATGAGCGTGGAAGAAGCCGTCGAACGCCAAGGCTTAGCGATCATCGGGGTGATGCATTCCCATACTCATACCACCAACTATCCGTCGCCAACTGATGTGGCCGATGCCGCTCGTTTCGATCCCTTCGGCGTTTGGCACTTCATTATCGTTTCTCTCAAACACGCTGATCCTTCGCTGCGCTGCTACAAAATATTGGGCGAGACGATTACCGAGGAAACAGTAACCATCACCACCGAGCGGAGTTGAGCGGTGACTGTGCATCAATCGGTTATTGACCTCATTGGCAACACGCCGATTGTCAATGTGAGCGTCTTGAGCCCAAATCCCGAGGTCAAGATTCTGCTCAAGTTGGAAGGTGAAAATCCTGGCGGATCGATCAAAGATCGGGTTGCCAAGTCGATGGTCTTGCGCGCCGAAGCTGATGGCACGCTTTATCCCAAAGCGACCATCATTGAGCCGTCTTCTGGCAATACGGGGATCGCTTTGGCGATGATTGCGCGTACCCGCGACTATCACGTGAAGATTGTGTTGCCGCAAAGTGTGTCAATCGAACGTCGGCAGTTGCTTGAAGTGTATGGTGCCGAGATAATTGATTCGCCAGGATCCGAAGGTAGCAACGGCGCAGTGGCCCGAGCCCGGTCTCTGGCAGCAGAGCATCCCGAATGGGTGTTTTTGTATCAATACGAAAACGACGCGAACCCTCGGGCCCATTACGAAACGACTGGCCCGGAAATCTGGCGTGATGTTAGTGAGGTGACTCACTTTGTGTCGGGGTTGGGAACGAGCGGCACGCTTATGGGGGTCGGTCGGTTTCTGAAAGAGAAGAATCCAGCAATTCAGGTTCTAGCTGTGGAACCGCCTGTGGGCGAGTTGGTGGAGGGTCTACGGAACCTTGATGACGGCTACATTCCGCCGGTGTTCGAGCGTTGGAACGGGCTAGAACTGCTTGACGGTAAACGTATCGTGCGCCCTCGTGAGTCGCTTCAGTGGACTCGCCGTTTGGCCGAGATAGGTATCTTTTGCGGTATTTCCACGGGAGCGTCGATGGCCGGTGCGGTGCGTGTTGCCGGGAAAATCGCTTCTGGAACGATCGTGACGGTGGCTGCTGACGGTGGCTGGAAATATTTGTCGTTAGGTGCTTGGACTGACGACATAGATGATGTGGTTGAGCGAGCCAAACGGGTCATTTATTTCTGAAGCTCATA
>JAHQYM010000066.1 GCA_024421095.1 Acidimicrobiia bacterium | reverse complement strand
TCATTTTTGACGAAGCGAGCCAAGTGTTGCCTTGCGATGCGATGTCGGCTCTGATGCGAGCACGCCGCGCCATGGTTGCAGGAGATTCACGTCAGTTACCTCCGACCACATTTTTCGACGGTGCCGGCAAGGATGACGATGAAGAAGACGAAGGATCGCTTACAGTCTTCGAATCAATCCTTGATGTAGCGGATTCTTTGTTGGTTCGCCGCCCTATCACCTGGCATTACCGTTCACAAGACGAAAGGCTGATCGCGTTCTCAAACAAGAACATTTACCACGGTTCGCTTACTACTTTCCCCGGCGCTCACGATGCAAACTGCGTCACCTGCGAATTAGTAGAACCCAGACCCGGCAGTCCAACAGACACGAGAAGCAACCCTGACGAGGTCAAAAAAGTTGTTGACCTGATGGTGGAGCACGCCTATCAACGTCCTTACGAATCGCTAGGCGTAATCGCAATGGGGCAATACCATGCAGACCGCATTGAGGAGACATTGCGGCGCAGGGTAAGCGAAGAAAACTCCCCCGAACTCGAACGGTTCTTTGACGATACCGCCGAAGAACGCGCCTTTGTCAAAAACCTTGAGCGTGTGCAAGGAGACGAACGCGATGCCATCATTCTTAGCATCGGATACGGCAAAACATCCGACGGTCGCCTTTTGTACAGGTTCGGGCCGCTTAACGCCCAAGGAGGTGAACGGCGCCTCAACGTGGCTGTCACCCGAGCGCGTCGCCGCATGACCCTAGTTTCGTCCTTTTCGCACACCGAGATGGATCCGCAAAGATCCTCCGCTATCGGAGTCAAACAATTACGAAACTTCCTCAAATATGCCGAGTCCGGTGCCCGCGAACTCGGCGGCGACGATGACGCAACCCCGCTCAATCCATTTGAGCTTGATGTCTTGGACAAACTCACCCGTGCTGGGTTAGATGTCTTGCCGCAATACGGTTGCTCTGGTTACCGAATAGATTTTGCGGTACACCATCCAACGAAGGTCGGGCGGTTCGTGCTCGCAATCGAAGCAGACGGAGCGAGCTATCACTCTTCGGCAACTGCCCGTGACCGAGACCGACTGCGCCAAGACCATCTAGAACGTCTTGGTTGGAGGTTCTGTCGCATCTGGTCAACGGACTGGTTTGTTGACCACAAAAAAGAAGTTGACCGTATCATGGCCACGTATCAACGCGCTATTACCGATACTGACACAACCCAACCGTTGGTGGCCCCGAGTGCTCAGGGCGAGGGTGATATTGGTGATGCCGTGGAGGAAGCCCAACCCCAGAAGCGTGGTTTGCCACCGCCGCTTCCCAAGAACGTTCCCATTGACGAACACAGCGAAAGTTCGCTTGTGGGCTTGGCGCGCTGGGTCATGTCCGATGGTTTGCTACGCACCGATGACCAGATCTTTGAAGAGATGTTCGCTCGGATGGGTTATGGTCGCCGAGGAAACCGCATTCGCGACGCTTTACACCACGCCATCCAGCTTGCAAAATCCAGTTAGCGACTGGCGGAGGGAGGGGGATTCGAACCCCCGGGGCCGTGAAGCCCGCTGGTTTTCAAGACCAGTGCATTCGTCCGCTCTGCCATCCCTCCAGCCAACAAGCATAACCGCCGATGGGTTTAGGAAGCGGGTTCGGCTCGTATTCTCACCGAGTTGACGGTCACTGTCCGCGATGGACTACCACCAAGGCCGCTGTCGTCGGGTTCGTGCAAACCGATGATGTTTTGCATCACCGCGAGCCCCGCTTCGTTGGTGTTGCCAAACACAATATAGGTACCTTGGTTATCAAGGAACGAGGTTTTGTCGCCGGTGGTGAAGAAAAACTGTGCCCGTGAGGAGTCGGGGCCAGCACTTCTGGCCATCACCAACTGCCCTGGGGCGTATCGGTAGGGCCCGACTAACCCGATGGTGTCATCAGTGGTGAAGGTCGGTTCATCAGGGATGGTGTATCCAGGTCCGGGATCGCTCGCAGAGTTGGTATGGGGCGATCCACCTTGAATTATGTCGATGCTGGGGTCGGTGCGAAATAGTGTGGTGTTGTCGTAGTATCCCCAGCGGGCAAGAGTCACAAAGTTGTTGACTGTGTTAGGCGTGTTTTCGGTATCTAAGTCGATGACGATCTCGCCTTCGCTAGTGTCGAACACTGCGCTGTAATTGAGGGCAGGGTTGATGCACATCGGTTGCGGCCCGTCGAAATCAATGGTGCGGGGGCTGCTGTGGTCGGGTGCCGGGCAATTTGGATCGCTGGGCTCTTCGTCTCCGAACGGCAATGTGTTCTCAGGTGACGGTTCGGTTGTGCTGACATCAACCGGCGGGACGGTTGTGGCATCAACCGGGGGCAAGGTGTTGGTTTCAACCGGTTCAGTAGAGACCACCGATTCATCACCCCCGCGATTGATGAACCAGAATATGCCTAAGCCGACGATCAACAATACTAATAGACCGCCACCCAAGCGGTTCATGCGGCGACGGGCCGTCTGTCTTGCGTGGGCGGCTTGAGCGGCGGCGATGCGGTTGGCACGGTTGGCTTTTTGTCTGGCGCGTTTGTTAGTGCTCACGGCTGAAAAGGTTACCGACCTAGCGCACGAATCCGAAGTCTCAACAAGGCACTAACTCAGGATCGAAAACAGTATTCCTGCGGCGAGTGGCAAAATCATCGCCACAGCCAGACCGATCACCAAGAAGAGTTGCAGGCGACGCCGCCTACGATAACGAGACATGTCCGCAGTTTAACGAATTCTGAGCGTTCCGCTACGTGACATGTTGCCGAACGCCCAGATTTCGAGGGGGCGGGGAAGGGTTAGGGCTATGTAACCTCAAGATGTGCGAATTTTTTGGTGTTGTTTGGCCTTACTGATCTCGGCTTGTGTGTCTGACGGCAACACTGAGACACCCTCTACTAGCGAACCGCGCAACGGAGTTCAAACCAGTAACGAAACCACGATATTTGCCCCCTCGGTGGGTTTGGTTCGGATCGGCCCGTCTGCTTATGATCTAACTTTTAGCTGCGTAGACCAAGGAGCCAATGAAGTGCTCGCAGTTGGTGTAGGTACTGATGCCAACGGGAAGAACGTCCACGCCTTCGTTCAAGCATTCGTTGGCGAATCTTACGTTGGGGTTGAAGTTGGTGACGACAACTCCTCAATACTGTTTGAACCACGGTTGGAGGTACCGCTGGAATTCACCTTCCAACACGATATCTTGCGTTTCGACAAGGTCGAGTTCGTGACCGACCTTGATGTTGACACCGCCACCTACACGCCAGCGGGAACTGGGTCGGTGGTCATTGAATGCAACAGTTACGAAACCGAACTACCCCGAACCAACGCCTAAGCGTTCATCCGTAACCCGTCGACCATCCTTATTCGGTAACCCGCTACTCAATCCGCTCAGGCGCAGGGGTCGTCTTGGAGCACCATCGGCAAGCGGCCCGCTCTGAAGGTTGTGACTGCACCGTCTTCAATGGTGAACACGACCCTAAAGTCGGCATCACCCGCATCTGTCGGCACGAAAACCAAGTTTGTGGTATCGGAATCGATCACTTCACGCTCAAGTTTTTCGCCGAATGCTTCGACCAAACGTTCTTCGCTGGTGCCGATACCCATTCCCGAGCGTGTGGTGATGGGGCCGTCCACAATGTCTACCCGTTCAACCGTGGATGCGTGTACCAAGAAACTCACGCCGTCTGGCCCAGAAGCGGGTGAGATGTGGTAGCAGTCGCCCACTTGCCCGCAGGTGAGCATATTGATGCCGGCCTGTTCAGCAGCATTGGGCACCGTCAAACCGAAGGTCACCACACCCAGTCCTAAGGTGCTTACTTTGGAATCGCGGGTCAACTGGGTAGCGGCACCTGCGGACGCCTCCGCAACTACTTGAACACCCGCGGCATCACTTGTACACACGACCGGTACGTTTACCGGCACCGCCACTGCGATGGTTGTGGTGGTAGTTGTAGTGGTGTCGGGGGCAGCGGTTGTGTCGTCATTCGCTGAGAGCGCTTCGGTGGTGGTGGCTCGGATTGTGGTGGTCGTGGTGGAGGGTGAGGTTGCTTCGTTGCTATTGTCGCCTCTGCTTATTATCAACAAGGCGGCACCGACGATGAAGATTAGGGCAATAAGGGAAACTGCTATTTGGCGTGAACGCATGATTCAATCGACCTTTTCGGGTTTAGATAATCGGACTAATCGAAACATAGCACAACTTACGGGTTCTTCACCCGGGTTATTCACCTATCTTGGTCTAACGTGTGTTTGTAGGCCGCCCGGGGCTCGAACCCGGCACCTTGAGATTAAAAGTCTCCTGCTCTACCCGATGAGCTAGCGGCCCACTTCAAAGGCTACAGGCCGTGTCGCACGGGCGGCGCGATTGCTGGTTCGGTTTGTGCATTCATTCGCTTGTCTCCATGCGGCTTATGTGTGAGGCGATCTCGGCGGAAACAGCATCAAGAGCTTCACGGTTGGTCAGGTTGTCGATAACGATGACTTTGCCGATATGGATCTGCACGAGGGGTCTTTTTCTCAACGCAAACCGAGGGAAACGGCTATTGATCGGCCATACCAGGTCGGATCCGACAATCGCGGTTGGCAACACAACCGCGTCTGCCGCTCTGGCAATCTCCAAAAATCCACGGCGGACTTTACCTAAGCCGTTGTCGAAGCGTTTTTCGGGTGGCACGATTCTGCCTTCAAGCATGACACCAACCGGACGCCCGTTGCGCAGTGTGTCAACTGCGGTTTCGATCGTTGCCCGCCAACCTTTGCCTGCCCTGATGCATCCCGAGGAGCGCAGGAACCAGCCAACAAAGGGTATGTCAAAATATTTGTCTCGAACCAAGATCCGTGGCCGTAGCCCCACGTTTTCGAGAAGCGTGAACCCGACTGGCAAGTCAAAAAAACTTCGATGGTTTGCCACTACCACTATTGGCCTACCCATCGTGTTTAGCGGTTCGCTAAGCGTGTGTGATGTGCGGCAAAACAACCGGCTCGCTGTTTTCAAGGAAATCGCCCAACGCGAGAACCGACGCTCGCCAGGATCATTTATTGTTTTCATCGTTATGTTCTAGCGGGTCTGCGGTTGGATATGCTTAAGACTAATGCGTCTTGCAGAAACCTCCGACTCCTCTCAGCTTGCTGGCTCGCCCGACCGTTCCGACCTGCCCGACCATACCAACCTGCCCGACCGTTCCGACCTGCCCGACGTACCCACGCAGGCCGACACTCCCACGCAACACCCGCTCGACCTTGTAGACGAAGCATTGCGGGCTCTTGACGAAGACCGTCTTGAACGTGCAGAAGATTTGGCCGAACGACTGCTAGCCCAAGAACAAATTTCGTAAGGCTGCTATGGTCAAGAGAGCATTTTGGGTTTCGGTTGGGTTGATTGGCGCAACGGTTAGTTGGCAGCGCCTGCGACGAACCAACCGAAAAAGTGATTCACCCATTGCCGCACTGAGCCTCACTTCGCGCCGTGTTGAGATGGCTCGCTTAGTTATTCGCCGTGGGTTCGACCGCAGCATGACCAAAGCCCGTCTGAAACTTGCCGCAGACAGCGATCGCCGTCGTTTGCAAGCCGACCTTGAACGCCGTGAAGCGCAAGATGTAGTCGCAGCTCTCGGCGATATGAAGGGTGCGTTGATGAAACTTGGCCAGATGGCGAGTTACCTTGAAGACGCGCTACCACCAGCGATGAGCCAAGCGTTAGCGAGTTTGCGTAGCGATGCGCCACCAATGCCCGCCGATCTAGCCCTCACCGAAATTGAGCGTTCGTTGGGTTGCCCGTTGCATGAAACCTTCGCAGAAATCGACCCCGAACCGATAGCCGCAGCGTCTATTGGGCAAGTTCATCGGGCTGTCACCACCGAAGGAAAAACTGTTGCGGTAAAGGTGCAGTACCCGGGGATTGCTCAAGCCATCGCAGCCGACCTAGACAACAGCGAAACACTAGCGAAAATACTGGGTATCGTCTATCCTGGGCTACATCCCGATGATCTCGTGGCTGAGTTGCGAGCGCGCATCGGCGAAGAACTCGACTATCGTCAAGAAGCTGCCAACCAAACAATGTTTGCGGACTATTACCGTGGGCATCCCTACATTTGGGTACCGCAGGTAGATCCACAACGGTCAACTGATCGAGTGCTGACCACAGAGTTTGTTGAGGGCCGCCGTTTTGAAACGATCTATGAGGAGACAGAAGAAGTCAAAGCGCGAGTAGCGGAAGTTCTTTACCGTTTCGTGTTTCGCAGTTTGAACCGCCAGCATGTGTTTAACGGTGACCCGCACCCAGGAAACTATTTGCTAGCCGCCGATGGCCGCGTTGCCTTCATAGATTTCGGCCTCGTGAAACGTTTCGATGAAACTGAAGTGGAGCAGTTTGCGCGCCTGATTCGAGCAATGATTGAGCGTGACACCGAAGCTTTTCGCCGTACCGCGGAGGAGGTGCAACTGCTCAGCCCAAATGCACCGTTTACCGATCAGGAAATCTACGAATGGTTCTCTGCTTATTACGAGCTAATCCTTGATGACAAAGAAATAACTTTCACTGCCGATTACAGCGTGGGTTTACTGCGCCAAACCTTTGATGCGAAAACGAATGCCATCCTCAAACACGCGAACGTGCCACCCACATTCGCGCTTATACAACGCATCAACCTCGGGTTGTTTTCAATCTTGGGTAAACTTGGTGCCACTGCTAACTGGCGAAGGATTTCCGAAGAACTTTGGGAATGGACCGACGCACCTCCAGCCACACCAATGGGGCATGAAGAAGCCGCGTGGCTCGCAGCAAGACAAACTTCCGCATCTGCACAGCCGGAACTAACCAGCGCGCCGTAACTCGGTTTCGTCTGTGCAAGGCGATTCCGCTAAATCACCAAGCGATCCTAAATCAAGTCGGTGGCTGAGCGCCATCAGATAGCCAGTGGCCCGCTCGGTTAGTGGGTCTCGCTTAAGCAAATCGTAGAACGCTTTGGAATGGTTAGGAACAACCAGATGCGTGAGTTCGTGCAAGATCACATGGTCTAAAACCCAGCGGGGAACCTTCCCGAGCCGATTGGATATCCGAATATTTCGACTGCGTCTTGAACATGAGCCCCATCTTTTGTCTTGGTTGTTCACCCAGCGAATCGAATTTGGTAGGGGTAGATGGTATTTTTCTGCTAGCGCCTGCGCCCTTGCTTCGAGGTTGATGTTGCGGGAATGCATCTTTAGTTCAATGCGTTCAACAAAATCGGTAACCACCTCTTCCTCCCTCTGCGCGGAGAACCAAGCGGGGATTCGCACTTTGATCACCCCATTAACCAATCGCGCCTCGCTCGTTTTGGCGCGACGCTCGCTGCGGATCACTTCCACGGGATAGCGCTTAGGCGCAGGTGAGTTCGCAAACTCGTTCATAACATTAATTCCTGACTTTCAGATGAATTGTTTTGGGTGAGCGCTACCCGCTCTCCGAGGTTCCAACTTGTACCTTTGTGATGCAACCAACGCCCTTCAAGGTTGGAGATGCGTTGATAGCCCAGTCCGAAATGACGTTCAATAGCATAGATCACACCGCCGTGAGCTATCACCAGCACACTACCGTTACGGCATTGATGGCGCAACGTTTCCAAACCGCGCTGCACCCGCCCTAGCACTAGTTGGTCGTTTTCCCAGCCTTCCGGCAAGATACCAGCTTCAAGTTGCTGAGGATATTGCTCGTCGATCTCGGCGCGGGTCAACCCTTGGTAGGCACCAACGTCACGTTCTGAAAAGGCATCGTCTATCAGCACGGGCCCAACCCCAGTGGCCTCTGAGATGACTAAGGCGGTGTGGCTGGCTCGCAGCAAATTGCTGGAGACGATTGCATCGAAAGCCCCGCAATGCATCGCGGCAGCGGCTGCTTGACGTAACCCGAACTCTGAAAGTTCTGGGTCTGCGCGACCTTGCCAGCGGCCTAATTGGTTCCATTCGGATTGCCCGTGACGGGCGATTAGCACATTCAACATGATGGTCTTGACCGTATCTTAGTGGTGTGACAACCTCACGGACAACACGTGAATTAGGTGGCGAGGTGTTAGCGTTTGCTGATGGCCAAAATCAGGTTTTTTGCTTCAGTTAGGGAAGCGGCAGGGTGCCGTCAAGCTACTTTCTCGGGCGCTTCGGTGGGCGCGGTGCTTGATGCTGCGGTTGAGCATTACGGAGCGGATTTTGAAACGATATTGCAGACTTGCACGATTTGGTGCAACGGCGAACCAGCCGACAGACACCACAGTGTCAGCAGCACTGACGAAGTTGCGGTACTACCGCCCGTGTCGGGTGGCTAACCAAACTGCTCGGGTGGCTAACCAAACTACGGGGGTGGCTAACCAAACTGCTCGGGTCGCCGACCAAACTACGGGGGTGGCTAACCAAACTGCTCGGGTCGCCGACCAAACTAACCGCATAGTCTCCGCAAACGCTCGGTATCGTTAAGCTAATGGATTGCCACCTTTGTCGTGCGGGCAGGCCTAACGAGGTAGGCACATGAGTCGGGTGGCAGTGCTTTCGCTGCACACCTCGCCGTTGGTGCAGCCTGGTGGTGGCGATGCCGGTGGCATGAATGTTTATGTGCGCGAGTTGGTTTCTTCGCTGGCGCAAGCAGGAGCCGATGCCACCGTTTATGTGCGCCGTTGGGCCGAAGCGTTACCCGAAGTAATTGAGGTTGAGCCGGGTTTTCGGGTGGTGCATGTTGAGGCTGGCCCGCCGAACCTCGGCAAGGAAGATTTGCCGTGGATTGTTGACGAGTTCGCCGACCAGGTTCGGAGTTACCTAGCCAACGATCCGGTTGATGTGATCCACGCAAATTATTGGTTGTCTGGGGTTGCGGGGCATCGTTTGAAGCACGAGTTGGAGCTGCCGTTGGTGGCCACGTTTCACACGCTCGCTCGGGTCAAAGCCGAAACTGGCGATAGTGAACCACAGTTGCGTATTGATGCTGAGGCGCAGGTGGTGCGGTGCGCTGACGTGATCACCGCCAATTCGGTGACGGAACTGCATCAGTTGGTGTCGCATTATAGGGCTGATCCCGATCGTGTGGAGATCGTTCCACCCGGTGTCAATCATGCTTTCTTTTCGGCTGGTTCGCAGCGGGGAGCTCGTCAAGCTCTAGGTTTGGGGGACGGCCCGGTGTTGTTGTTTGTGGGTCGTATTCAGCCTCTTAAGGGTGCCGATGTTGCAGTTGAAGCGTTGGCGCAACTAAGTAATCCCGAGGCTCGGTTGTTGATTGTGGGTGGGTCAAGTGGCACGCACGGCGATTCCGAGGTACGCCGTTTGGAGAAGTTGATCGCTAACCACGGCTTGGTTGAACAGGTGCAGGTTTTTGAACCGCAACCGCATCATTTACTGTCGACATATTACCGCGCCGCCGATGTGTGTTTAGTACCGAGCCGTTCGGAGTCTTTTGGTTTGGTGGCGCTTGAAGCGGCAGCGTGTGGCACCGCGGTTGTTGCCGCTGATGTGGGCGGTTTGCGCACCTTGGTGGAACATGGGCGCACTGGATTTCGTATCGCTAGCCGCGACCCTGCCGAATTTGCACAGGCGGTTCAGATGATTCTTGGGTCACCTTCGCTTGCCACGGAATTGTCACGGCAGGCTGCTACAGCGGCGCGGGCTTACACTTGGTCTACGATGGCTGGACGGTTGCGCCGCGTCTACAATGATATTGGCGCTCGCGTGCTAGTTGATTGCTCATGACCACGAGCGGTTCCGAGGATGGCCAAGGCAACAAGTCTTCGCTGGCAACTGCGGACGAGCTAGCGGTATTGGAGCGCCGCATAGATGGTTGGTTGAAGGCGGCTCAAGCAGCAAATCCGCTTATCGCGGCGGTGGAACGTAGCGAGGATGATGCCGTTCGGTGGTTCGTGCGAGTGTTCGGTGAAGAGAAAGACGTGTGGACAGCGTGGCTGACTTTGGGGCAGCGCACATTGGCTTTTGAGACGTATGTTTTGCCGGCACCCGAGCGGAATCAGGCTCAGTTTTATCAGCATTTGTTGCGGCGCAATCATCAGTTGCGGGGTTTGGCGTTTGAGATTGGTGAAGAGGATGCGGTGTTTCTTGCTGGGTCACTGCCCGTGTCGTCGGTTAGTGAAGACGCTGTGGATTGGATTCTGGGGTCGTTGTGGGTTGCGGTTGAGTTGTGTTTTAGGCCGGCCTTGCGGATTGGGTTTATTTCTGCGCCTCGATAATAATTTAAAATATTTATTTTTGTTGAGGTTGTGTTTAGTTTTATTTCATGTATTGTAGTTGTTGACCAAGCGGGGCGGCGGAGGCTCGGGGAGGGTGCTTCGCTGCTCCCGCTGGTCAAACTAACACTGTTCAAACGAGGTTACGGAAGCGCACCGTTGAGTTGTTGGTTCATGGTGTCTAACGCATTTCGGGCGGCTTCAATAGGGTCGACTGTGTCTGCTTGGGAACGCCAAGCTCCCAGAATCGCTCTGCTTGAGTTGACGATGATGCCGTCACCTCGGTTGGTGCAGGCGGCCACGGCTTGGCTCGCGTCTGCTCCTTGAGCACCAAACCCTGGAACCAAAATCAGGGTGTGAGGCAACAAGGCTCGCAGCTCTTTTGCTTGTGCGGGCCAGGTGGCACCTATCACAGCTCCCAGGTCAGAAAACCCGCTTACTCCGCGGCGTTGCTGTCCCCATTCGTGGACTTTTCTGGCTACCACCGTTGAGAGCGACACGTCATCAACTAGTTGATCTTGGAAGTCTTCAGCGCCTTGGTTGGAGGTGCGCACCAACACAAAGATGCCTTTACCTTCGACCGGGTCACCAAGCAGGGGCTCTATCGAGTCTCCCCCCAAATATGGGTTGGCGGTTAACCAGTCTGCGTTCAACCCCGGCAGCGGTGCCGCGCCGAAGCTCGGGGCCGAGGTCAATAGCCCTTGACGGTAATGCACTGCTGTTGACCCGATGTCGGAGCGTTTGGCATCTATGATCACGGGAATATCCAAGTCGTGAGCGTGCATCGCCACTCTTTCGAGCACTTGCCAACCAAGCGACCCGTAAGCCTCGTAGCAGGCGGCTTGTATTTTGACGGCGGCGCAGTGGCCAACCACCGCATCAAGGATCGACTTGAGGTAAGTCTCAAAAGCGAAGGCAACTTGATGGCGTGGATCATGGTGTTCAACAACCGCAGTTGCCACAATTTTTTTGGGTATCAACTCGGGTCGTGGGTCTAACCCTACGCAAGCGATTGAACCGCTGTCGTCACTAGCCTTGATCAACAAGTCACCCGCATGCACATCTCCACACTACTACCTCAAACGGAGTGGTGGTTGATGTGGTGTTTCGGAGCTAGTCAGTTTGCGGCAAACGCAGAGGATGAGGGTACGTACAGACGCGTGGTGGTGAGTGTGACGATTGGCAGCTAGCCAGATAGCGGTCAACGACCAAAGTACGGGGTTGTGCGAGTTAGCGGTAGTTGACGTGATGTTTCGGAGTTAGTCAGGTAGCGGCAAACGTAGAGGGTGAGGGTACGTACAGATTAGCGGTGGTGAGTGTGACATTTCGGAGCTAGCCAGGTTGCGGCAAACGTAGAGGGTGCGGGTGCGGCAAGCTCTATCGGTGGTTGGTGTGACATTTCGGAGTTAGTCGGGTAGCGTGCAGATTGTGAAGTTGCAATTCATTGGCGGCGGCAAGATGGCTGAGGCGTTGTTGGGTGGACTTATTGAGTGCGACTGGGCACAGGCAACTGAGTTG
>JAHQYM010000065.1 GCA_024421095.1 Acidimicrobiia bacterium | reverse complement strand
CTTGCCAAGGCCACTGACCACGCCGCCGGTTACGAAAATGTGTTTCGTCATCGGACACTCAACTTAGCACCCTGAGACCAAAAGGCCACAAGCACGCACCGATCTCGCGCCCGAAGACCACAATCGAAACCAACCTTTCGGTGGATTTCCTCGACCACCACCGAGCCCTATCTCGCGCCCGAAGACCACAAGCAACACCAACAGTTCCAGCAATCTCACCGACCACAACCAAGCCCGATCTCGCGCCCGAAGACCACAATCGACACCAACCTTTCGGTGGATTTCCTCGACCACCACCGAGCCCTATCTCGCGCCCATACGCTGTGCTTGGTCACTTGCGAGCGCGGCGAACCACAAGAAAACGACGCAACGACCATCCAATCGCTGTCAACACCGAACACACACCTATCGCTGCTGTCGCCAAAGCGAGTTCCTGACGGCGGCGAGTTGGCACCCAATCAAGCGGGCCCGACTTATGCGAAACCACCCAAGCCTCCTCATTGCTGTAACTCGGGCACCAACCAAGCGCACGCAAACGGTCGTTGGCGATCACCCAAGAATGCGTCGCGTAAGGCAAGACACCGGGCGGAATCGGCGCGAGCCGGTAACGCAAACGGAAAACCGCTAACACCCTCGCCAACCACATCGGCACCCGCAAACGAGGTTTCGGACCCTCAAGATCACGCAAAGCATCCGGCGGAATCCAACCATCAGGTGCCACGTTCAAAGGGCCATCAGGCGCACACAGCGCAGCAACAACAACCGCGCTAACCAAGTCGGTAATGTGCAGATACTGCACAGGTGGGTCGCCGTCAGCAACTACCCCCAATCGAGCGGTGTGCAATACGCGTGCGAGTTGACCCAAATCATCATCTGTCACAACGGCAGTAGGGCGTAAAATTGCTACCTTCGCAGAGGGATGGGCAGATTTGTGGGCATCGGCTAGTTTCTCAATCTCAGCACGGGCAACAGCCCACGAAAAATCCGTGTTCGGACGGATCGGTGCGTCTTCGCTGAGAGGTAACGGATTGGAATTCGCAGCACCGTAAACCAGAGCTGAAGACATCAACACAACCTGCTCAACACCGCAAATCGCCGCCGCACGCAAAACCCGTTCAACTATTTGCACATCTGCGACATCTGGCGCATCTGGCTCATGCATATCTGGCGTTTTCCCGTTGTGGGAACGCGGCTGCGTCTGGCCCGGTTTGCTCACCGAATTCAAATGAATCACCGCATCAACACCGTCAAAAAGCGTCTCAAGGTTGCCTGTTTGGAGATCGACCCAAGCAATCCGCACCCTAGGAGGCAACCCCGCTAGCGTTGTAGGAGCGACCGCAACGACCTCGAGGTTGTCGGGCCGCCCAGCCAACTCCGCAACCACCCGTTTACCGAGTTCGCTATCAGCACCAGTCACCACAATCTTGCTCACGGCACCGCACATCCCCCGCCGTCACTTGCCATATTATTCAGAAAAATGAGGAACCTCCCGTTCATGCATCTACGATGCCCCCATGAGCGACGATATACCACCCGCAGAAGAACCGCTTGGAGCCTTTTTTGGCGAAATCATGAAAGCGCTCACCGGCTCGGGTGGGTCACCAGCAAATTCCGGCCGTGACCTAGCACGCTCAATCGCCACCGACGGAAAATCCGAACCCAACATTGATCCCAGCGCCCGCTTAGAGATTGAAGAGTTACTGCGGGTAGCGGAACTGCAAGTTGGCGAAGCAACGCAACTTCGAGTCAGCAGCGGGGCACCTCTGAAAGTTGATGTCGTCAACCGCACGCTTTGGATCGAGGCAATGATTGACCAATTTCAGCCGTTGCTTGCCGACATCGCCCGCACAATCTCAACAGCATCAGTCGCCACGGCTTTACCCGAAACCGCCGAGCATGAAGACAACCCCATGCATCAAATGTTCGCCGGGATATCGCAACTGCTAGAGACGATGCTGTCGGCCATGACTACCGGTTCGTTGGTGGGAACACTGGCTCAGGTCGCTTTCGGTGGCTTCCATTTGCCGATACCACGCCCACAAAAGTCGCCGCTACTAATCTTGTTGCCCAACCTAGATGAATTCGGTAAACAATGGTCGCTCGATGTTGCTGACCTGCGACTTTGGGTGTGCCTTAACGAAACGATCCACCACACAGTGCTCGGCATTCCCCATGTGGCAGAGCGGATCAATGATCTCTTGAAACGTCACGCCAAAGCGTTCGAATACGATGCAACATCCGTGAGCGACAGCTTCGGAGACCTAGATCTCGATGTGGGGCCTGAAATGTTGTTTGCCCTCAATGAACGGCTAACCGACCCAGAACTTATCTTCGGCTCGGCTCGCTCCCCTACCCAAGAAGCACTTAGCCTTGAGATCACCGCGTTGCTCGCAGCAATCAGCGGCTATGTCGATCAGGTGATGGACAAAATCGGTGGCAAGATTATCGGCTCCTACTCCATGATTACCGAAGCGATGCGCCGCAGGCGGGTGCAAACCGATGCTTCAGACCGTTTCGTGGAACGCATCTTAGGTTTTGACCTTGACCAAAGCCAATACACCCGGGGTACGACTTTTGCTGAAGGTGTGGTTGAACGCGCCGGCCCGACCGGGCTCGATCGCCTCTTCGACAACCCAGAACACCTTCCCACCCCAGCAGAAGTTGACGCACCGGGATTATGGCTTGCCCGAATCGACCTTCCTGACTGAGTGCATCCACTCAGCAACCAAATCACACAGCAACCAAATCACACAGCAATTAAAAACCCAGCAACCAAATCACCCAGCAACCATGAGCACGAACCTACGCGATACCGGGTTGATCGGGGCGGGGGCGACGGTTGCTGCCGACTATGTATACAAGCAAGGCGGCTGAAGTCAACACCGCTACCACGCCGGCACCAATGCTGACGCTTAAGCGGACGATCACCGGCACCATGGCCCCAAAAGCAAAGGCAAGCTGAAAACGTGCCTCAAACCTCGCGAAAAAACGACCATAGTTGGCAACTGGGGCATCGCGTTGCACCAGCGCATCAAACGCGAGTTTACCGATGCTCGCAGCCGCAGTGACTGCACCAGCAAGAATCGCCGTTCCGAACAAACCCCCTGATAGCACCGCAAAAAGTGAACCAAACACTAGCAAGGAAAGTATCCCGAGCAGCATCTGCTCCTCGGCAAGCCACCGGCGCAGGTTCGGAGCGAAACGCACACCGCTGAGAGTGCCCGTGACGGCAACTGCTGCCACTACAACAAAATGCCACACCGGGGCGCGTGGGTCACCAGTAATGTCAATACCACGCACGGTTGCCGTTGCGGCACCCAACGCCGCGCCGTCGGTGCTCACGTCAAGCCCATCCTTACCACCTCGCAACTCAAACATCAATAACATCGTCACAAACCCAACGATGCCACGCACAACCATCATCGCCGTCGCACCCAAAAGGATCTTGCGGTATTTCCAACCGACCCGCCCCAACGTCTCGACCGGTGCCGCAGCAACCACGAGAGAAGGGATCCCAAACGCCAATAGGGTCGCCAACACGAAACCAACCAAACCCACCGCAGCGGCGGCGGCTGGCCCGCCGAAAATACTAAAAAATCCTGCCAAAGCCGCACCTAGTGGACCAGCCAAAGCGCTAATCAGCGCCAAACGGCTATTGGCACGGACAAAATCCTCGTCTCGGGCTACCAAGCGCGGCACCACCGCGCTTTTGGCTACCGAGTAACCCTTCTGCAACACCAACACACCAAAAATCTCTGGGAACAGCAGCAACGTATCTACATGTTGAATAATCAAGATGGCTAGCACCGCTCGGCCGATGGTGGTGACGATAATCATCATGCGCCGCCCACCATTGATGCGATCAATCGCTGGGCCGATCAATGGTGTGACCACAGCAAACGGTGCCATAGTCAACAGCAACGCCAAAGCCACGCGTCCCCTTGATTCTTCAGGGCTGATCGCGAAAAAAATCGAGCCGGCGAAGGCCGCGGCGATGGCTCCGTCAGCGGCGGCGCTCATCGCATGCAAACGCGCCAAACGCATGAAAGGTGTGACAAGCGGTTTAGGCGCACCGCGCGAACCCGCACCAGAACGATCAGTCGGTGGTGGTTCGTCTACGTTCACGCAAGCATTTTGAGTGAGGGTGTGATGCCAGCCACCGAATCAAGAAGTGCAACATCATGGTAGTGGGTCAGCATCGTTTGCGCCGACAACAAATCGAACCAACCCACCGCATCAACTTCAGAGTTCGGCTCAAACTGTCCATCAAGAACTTCCATCGTCCAATACACCACAGCTTTTTGGCGACCACGGGCATCTTCATAACGAACCAACGGCAAACGTGTTAAACGCTTGCAGGTAAAGCCGGTTTCTTCGCGCACCTCACGGTATGCAGCCGTCGCTAGAGACTCAGCAGCATCAAGCTTGCCTTTGGGGAACGACCAATCGGCATGCATCGGGCGGTGTATCAACAAAACTTCAGCGATACCATCGTGTGTGCGCAGGATGACCCCTCCGGCTGCCCAGACCTCAACTTCAGGGAACTGCTGCACAAGCTGGGTGTGCAAATCACCCACGGGCTCGGTCCTTGGCAATTTTTTGGAGTGTTTCGTGGACATCAACACCGAGGTTACCGACTTCGCGGGTCCACACACCGTCGCTATCAAGAGACCACGCTAAACGATCGTCGCTGAGGTTGGCATCCAATACTTCCCTCAGCCGGTTCTCAATCTCCGCGTTCCTTAGCTCCAACAACACCTCTACACGGCGGTCAAGGTTGCGCCGCATCAGGTCTGCACTTCCGATGTAGATGCGGCTTTGCGCTTCGCCCCCACCGTTAGCAAAATAAAATATCCTTGAATGTTCTAAGAACCTACCCACAATCGAACGGACCCGAATATTCTCCGAACGGCCGGCAAGACCGGGGCGCAAACAACAAACCCCTCGCACGATCAAATCAATCTCCACGCCAGCCGCAGACGCTTCATATAGTTTTTCGATAATTTCAGTGTCTACGAGACTATTCAATTTCAAGATTATGCGTCCGTTACTGCTCACCATCTCTGCGTCTATCAATTCATTGAAGCGTGAGCGCAACATTTCAGGAGCCACCAAAATCTGTTCATAATCACGCACACGGCTATAACCGGTGAGATAATTGAACAACACAGCAAGGTCATCACCAACCACTGGGTCAGCCGTCAACAAACCCAAATCTTCATATAGGCGGGCAGTGCGATCGTTGTAGTTTCCAGTCCCGATATGGCAATAGCGACGTATTCCATCGGCTTCCTCGCGCACCACCATTGCAATCTTGGCGTGTATCTTCAGCCCCACAAAACCATAAGCCACATGCACTCCCGCTTCTTCAAGCCGGCGAGCCCAACCAATGTTGGCTTCTTCATCAAAACGAGCTTGCACCTCAATCAACACAGCTACCTGTATGCCCCGCTCAGCCGCAACGATCAGAGCGTCAATAATCGGGCTGCGACCAGACGTACGATAAAGCGTGAGTTTGATTGCGAGCACTGCCCGATCACGGCTCGCTTGCCGAATGAACTGCACCACCGACCTACTAAACGAAGAATACGGGTGATGCAGCAACACATCACGTTCAGTCAACGCCTCAAAGAAGTTACTTGGTTTGTCTTCAGACGTTAACCCCGGTTCGGTTATACCTTGCCAATCGGGCCATTTGTGGTTGCCCAAGTCAAGGTCTGCAACAGCGTTCAAAGAAGTGGAATCTAGTGGCGTTGAACTTGTGTAAACATCAGCCGGTTCAAGGTCTAGCTCGCGGATCAACAATTCTAGAGTCTGCTGCGAAACCGAAGCAGCAACTTCAAGACGCACGGCACGCCCAAAACGGCGCCGCCGCAATTCGATCTCCACGGCAGCTAGCAAATCTTCAGCTTCTTCACCCAAGGTGAGATCAGCGTTGCGGGTCACACGAAAGGGAACCGATTCAACCACTTCCATCCCCGGGAACAACTGATCAAGATGTGCCGCAAGCACCGATTCGGCGGAGACGAACCGAAAATCCTTATCCAAAGGCATCCATCGTTGCAAAGTGTTGGGGACTTTCACCCGCGCAAAACGCTTCTCCCGATCGGTTGGGTTGCGCACAACAACCGCGAGATTGAGCGACAGTGCGGATATGTACGGGAATGGATGACCGGGGTCAACGGCTAACGGCGTGAGTATAGGAAAGATCCGACTACGAAACCTCTCGGAGATTATTGCTTTCTCGGCACCACTTAGTTGATCAAACTCAAGCAGTTCAATATCTTGCTGGTTGAGAGCGGGAAGAATTTGCGTTGCGAAAATCTCTTCTTGGCGGGTTCCGAGTTGCAGAACCACCTTACGAATTTCGGCTAACTGTTTGCGGGGAGTGCGACCGTCAGGCCCCAGCGTAGAGATGCCAGCCGCCACCTGATCGTGAATCGCCGACACACGGACTTGAAAAAACTCATCAAGATTGCTCGTAAAGATCGCCAAGTAGCGGACACGTTCAAGGAGCGGAATTTGCGGGTCTGCGGCAAGTTCAAGTACGCGGCCGTTGAACGCGAGCCAACTCAACTCACGGTTCAGTACCGCCGTGTCATTGACATCCCATCCGCCTACCCTAACACTCACATCTAGCCCTCATCTTCGGAGTAGCCGATATCCCATTCGACGACGATGTGCTCCCGTTCTGCGTCCCGGTTGACCCGTTCTCGGTTACGCCGGAACTGCGGGTCGTGGGGCGGCAAAAGCAGCAAGCGAGCGTTTACCCGGTCTCGGAAACTTTCCATGTGTTCCCGTTCTCCAAAGACAACCCGCACGTCCCAATGCGGCGCTGTCGGGCCGAGATAAACGACCATTGCTTGGCCGACCGGAGAATCGTCATCATCAACTTCATGTTCAGACTCAACAGTTTCGTTCATAGCAGCTCCTAGGGCTTCAATCCGTGCGCTGCACCGTTTGGGTGCGAGGCGATGCGCCCTGGCGGCGCAAGGTGAAGTTTATCGGCGCAAAGGTTCGCTTTAGGCGCGGCCTTCGGCGGTTGATTTTTTGTTTGCTTGCTCGCTCGTGTCGTCTTCTGCTTCCTCAGTCAAGCCGGTCTTGAACTCTTTTTGGGCTCGGCCTAAAGAGCGTGCGAGCTTTGGCAGTTTTGCACCGCCAAATATCACCAAGACGATGACTAAAATAATCAGCAGTTCTGATGCGGATGCGTTGGGTATGAATGCAGTCATAGCCCGAGCCTAGCGGCGCTCGGCAGCGTTCGCTGCCAAGTTGCGGAATAGGTTTTGGTTAGGTTGATACTTGGGTTGACCGTTGGTTCGGCCGCTAGGCTTCCACGGCGGTTCGAGCGAGGGTGCGTTGGCGGCGAACACGGCGCCGTTCCCTTTCGCTTTTGCCTCCCCAAATACCAAACTTTTCACTATTTCTGATTGCGAAATCAAGGCACTCGTCTTTGACAACACAACCCTGGCAGACTGCTCTGGCTTCTCGGGTTGATACTCCCCGCTCGGGGAAGAAGAGTTCTGGGTCTACGCCTAAGCAGTTGGCGTAGTGCTGCCAAGCGAGGTCTCCGGTTTCTGCGAGTTGCGTGAGTTCTGCAGATTCCATGTTCATGTAAGCCATTTGTCCTCCGTGTGTGTCGGTTTACTCCGAACGATTGTGTGCTAGATTGATAACGCTAGTAGCGCTGCTGGCGCGACTCGCGCTCGTGGAATTACACCACTGTAATTCGAGATTGTCAAACCCGCACAAAAGATTCCAACAGAATTCCAACGGAGAACACAATGCCCATAAACCCCGAAGCCGTTGGCACCACCAGCGAACCCACAGCATTCACCTGGACCTCAAAAGACAGCCTACTTTATGCCCTCGGAGTCGGTGCAGGTGCTACCGACCCGACCGGTTTGGAATTAGAATTCACTACCGAAAACAGCAAAGACCACCCCCAACAAGCATTACCCACACAAGTTGTAGTAATGGGAACTCAGAAGATGCCCGCATTCGGCGACTTCAACCTTGCCGCACTACTTCACGGCGAACAAACTATCGAACTGCACCAAAAACTCACCGCAGAAGGTTCAGCCATCGGCCAAAGCAAAGTCGCAGCCATATACGACAAAGGCAAAGCCGCACTAGTCCAACTGGAAACAACCGTCACCGATCAAAACGGAGCACCCCTTTGGAGCAGCCATGCAGGGCTATTCATCGGCGGTGAAGGCGGCTGGGGCGGCGACCGAGGTCCCGCCAACAACTGGGTACTACCCGACCGAGAAGCCGACACCATCATCTCCTACGACACCCGTCGCGACCAAGCCCTGCTATACCGCCTCAACGGCGACCGCAACCCGCTACACAGCGACCCGTCATTCTCCGCCTTAGCAGGTTTCGACACACCAATCCTGCATGGGCTCTGCACCTTCGGTTTCACTGGACGAGCTTTGTTGCACGGTCGCTGCGAAGGCAATCCAGAACGTTTCAAATCAATGGGCGGACGCTTTAAGTCACCTGTCTTGCCGGGCGAACGCCTTGATATTCACATGTGGGACGAAAGCGACCGAACACTCTTCCAAACCCGTGCGAATAACCGAGTAGTTTTTGACGCAGGGGTCTTCACATCCCACTAATGCAAGCGCAAATCGGTGAGAGCCTGTCGTGTCGCAGCGGTGTCACTCCCACTCTTGTTCGCTGCATTCACGTGCCGCTCGGGCCACCGCCTAGCGCCGTATGAGCCGCGTTGCTCCACCTATTCGCTCGGCCTCTGAATCAAGTGCATACAGTGCGCTGCGGATTTTGGGCGGTGGTTGTTGCTGGGCGGTGGTTGATTGCGTGTCTGCTGTCGGCCTCGTGACAACGCGGTACCGTTGCCAGGCAACACCCTCAAACGGAGATTGTCGTTGGTGTCATCGTCTCTTGCGTGGCGGATGGTGGCTTAGGTGTTTACCCTAACTCATCCCGTGACTCCCTGCCCCTCATCAACTCCCTGACCCTCATCCCGTGACTCCCTACGGTATGCACTCGCCGCCAGTCGGCCGTCTATCAGGGGCCGAGGCTGCCCAACGGCACAACCGACACGCCATCGCTTCGTTGGTAAGCGTAACCGTCCGCAGCAGTGACCACGGCGAGCGCGGCGGGTGTACCCATTCGCGTCTGATCTATTTTCTTACTGACCGCGAGCAGGGAACGTGCTCCGTGGTCGATTAGTTCATCGCCACCGAGTTTGACCTCTACGGCTATCCAACGGCCGTCTCCAGCATCGACGATGGCATCGGCTTCCGTACCTGCAGCGTCGGTGAACGAGTAGACTTCGGCATCGTTCGCTTGGGCGTAGACCCGCAACTCTTTGACAACGAACGATTCGAACAGCAAGCCGAGAGCCTCGGGGTCGGCCAGCAAAACTTGAGGGGTCGCCCGCAAAGCCGATACGGCCAGCGAGGGATCGCAGAAGTGGTGTTTGGGGCTGGTGAGCAGCGGTGAACGGGAACGCAGGTGGGTCGGCCACGCCAAGAGGGGTTCCAAGACATGCACCCGCTGGAGCGCATCAAGGTAGGAGCGGACGGTGTGGCGGTTTAGTGGAGCATCGGCACTGGCCTCTCTGGCGAGTTTGTTCAGGCTCGCGGCGGTGGCGACATTTCGTGCTAGCGACCGGATCAGAGCCGACACTCGTATCGGGTCGCGTTCCACGCCGTCCACTTGGCGGATATCGGTGCGGGCTACGTCGCCGAGATAACTGCGGAGAAATCGGGCGGTGTCGGCGAGCGGTATCCGCGCGTCCAGACCGGGCCAACCACCTCGACACAACGCGTCTACCATTTCAGGCAGGTGTTGGCCGCTCGGAGGAGCGTCACATACGAACCCGTTGAGGAGATCGCCTAGCGACACGGCTTGTGAAGATGAACCCTGCTCCGCCAGCGACATTGTGCGCAGCGCTAGGCGCTGCACCCGCAGTGCCCCCGAATGCCGGGTGAGGTCATCAGCAGGGGTGGCTGAACCGGTAAGTATGAACTGGCCCGGTTCGGCGCGCTCGTCACAGGCCCCGCGCACGGCTGCCCAGAGCGCTGGTGCGCGCTGCCATTCGTCGATGAGGCGCGGCGTTGGCCCTTCAAGCACCCTGTGTGGCACCGCTTGGGCTAATGTGAGTGCTGCTCGGTCTTGCTCTAGGAGTACTTCGCTGCGGGCGAAACGTTTAGCGAACCAAGTCTTCCCGCAACCTTTCGGGCCTTCCACCAGCAATGCTCGGGCGACTCCGAGCGTTCGCTGTGCCTCTGTTTCGGTGATGCGCTTCCTGTAGCCGACAGGTGTCAGCGTCGTGCCACTAGTCTCCGGGAATGCATCAGTCATTTCTGTAATCTACCATTTTCGGTAGATTGAATATACCAAAAGTGGTTGATTAGATTCCGAACTATGAATCTTCGGGGAACCGACGGGCAAATTCTCCAAATAGTTGCGACAGAGTTGAGTCCAGATGCGTCAGACTTGTTTGGAGTTGTTGAGTTTTCGAGGCATGTGGTCGGGCGTGTCGGTTGGTAGTGCGTTCTCCGCAACTATCGGTTGTGTATCCAAATTCACCGATAGATTGGTCCTACCACGCACGAACTGGATGTGCGCGATTGCGGGCGAGATAGTCCTGCCACGCACGAACTGGATGCGTGGCGTTTTCGGCGAAATCGCCCAATGGGTGCGGGTTGAAAAATTGTCTTCCAAGTGGTGCGTTGTGCGGCTAACATATCGTGTGTGTGTGAAATTGAGGTTAGACCGCGACGGGGTGTTGCTGACTCGCCGGGCGTGGCTGAAAGAAGTAGTCGAATGTTGAGGTCGGTTCGGCGCAACCAGCCGCGAGACGGTCTGCGTATCAACAGGCCAAGCGGGATGACAGACCATTCGGTTCCCCTTTACCATATCCCACTCCCCCGCTGAACTTCGGTGCGCCGGTTACTTGATTCGATTGTGGGGGTGATGCGTCGCCGGCACCAGCTGCGTCGAAGTATCGTTGCGGCGTTGGTGGCGAGCGTGTTGGTGATTGTGTACCTTTCTGCGGTGTCGGCGCGGCCCGATTCTGGACTACGCCGGGATTCGGACGACTCCGGTGTTGAGTCGGAGCACTTCGTGGGTCTGAGCCGGGGCGTGTTGGGGCCGTCGTGGGTGAGTGTCGCTGAGAACGATTTCGGGCGGGTGGCGACCTACTCGGTTCTGGGGTCGGCGGACCCTGGTGCGCTGGAATGGAGTTTGGCGGGCCGCGATGCCGTGCATTTCACGATTGATGATCCACCTGGTGCGTTGCGTCTGCGGGTCGAACCGGTGGCACCCGGTTTGTGGCCGGTAGCGGCCGATTTCGAGGTTCCTCGCGACAAAAATGGCGACAACGTCTACGATGTGACCGTCATTGCGTCGATCTCGGACGGCACCGCCGCTCGTCGGGCGGTGGAGGTGACCGTGACCGATGCCGACGAGGCGGGCGAGGTTTCGTTGTCGACGGCGAAACCGAGGGTGGGCGAACCGCTCACCGCCATGTTGAACGATCCCGACACGGGTTCGCCGCAATCGGCGCTGTCCGATCCCGACACGGTGGCACCGTCGTCGGATCTGGGCGATCTTGGCGCGGGGGCGGTGGAGTGGGTCTGGGAGCGCTCGGCGGGGCGTAACAACTGGGTGACGATCGAGGGTGCCACCGGTGCTGTCTATGTGCCGCGAGCGGCCGACGCGGGCGAGCACTTGCGGGTCACTGC
>JAHQYM010000064.1 GCA_024421095.1 Acidimicrobiia bacterium | reverse complement strand
ATATTTTCGTTGATGCGGTAATGGATTGGCACACCGGTAGGAATGTTGAGTTCAATAATTTCTTCGTCGCTAATTTCGTCTAAGTGTTTGACGAGCGCTCTAAGCGAGTTGCCGTGGGCAGCAACCAGCACGGTGCGTCCGCTGCGCAGGTCGGGCACCAGCGAATCGTACCAGTAGGGCAGTAAGCGGTTGACCACATCGGCTAGGCATTCGGTGTCGGGAAGGAGTTCGGGGGCGAGTTCGGCGTATGCGGCAGATTTGTTCGGGTTGAACTGGTTGTTGGTGCTGATCGGTGGGGGTGCGGTGTGGTAGCTGCGCCGCCAGAGGCGTAGTTGTTCAGCACCGTGTCGTTCACCGACTTGGGCTTTGTTGAGCCCAGTTAGGTTGCCGTAATGGCGTTCGTTCAGTCGCCAGTGGCGGTGTACGGGAATCCAGCGGCGGTCTAACCCGGCGAGGATAATCTCGGCTGTTTCAATGGCGCGTTGCAGCAGCGAAGTGTGCAGTATGTCTGGCAGGAGGTTGGCGGCGGCCAGCCGTGGTACTGCTTCACGGGCTTCTTGTCGCCCGACCTCGATGAGTGGGCAGTCGTACCATCCCGTGAATAGGTTGAGTTCATTCCATTCGGAACGCCCATGGCGCACCAAAACCAAGTCGTACATTCCCTAGACGTTATCCCCGGCACATTCCCTAAACGTCGACTTCGCGCCCATTCTTACAAAGTTGACAATAAGACACTCAACTTTTTGGTGTGAATGGGAATAAACACTGCTACAGTACCGACTTACAAGTACACCTTGACGGTGCTGCGCTGAAGCGGTACCGTCCACAGCGAAAGCAGAGCATAACATGCCCAAAGCCGTAGGTATTGATCTAGGCACCACCAACTCCGTAGTTTCTGTCTTAGAAGGCGGCGACCCAGTCGTTGTCCCCAACGCCGAAGGTTCGCGCACTACGCCTTCGGTGGTGGCCTTCGCCAAAAACGGTGATGTGCTGGTTGGTGAAGTAGCCAAACGTCAAGCGATTACCAACCCAGAACGCACAATCCGCTCAGTGAAGCGCCATATCGGCACCAACTGGAATATCAGCATCGACAAAAAGAAGTATTCGTCTCAAGAAATCTCCGCGCGTGTGTTGATGAAACTCAAGCGCGATGCCGAGGAGTATCTTGGCGACAAGGTAACTGAAGCTGTTGTCACCGTGCCCGCATATTTCGATGACGCACAACGCACCGCAACCACCGAAGCTGGCAAGATAGCTGGCCTGGAAGTACTGCGGATCATCAACGAACCAACTGCGGCGGCTCTGGCCTATGGCCTCGACAAAGTCGAATCCGATCAAACAATTCTCGTTTTCGATCTTGGCGGTGGCACCTTCGATGTGTCGGTGCTCGAACTTGGTGACGGTGTCTTTGAAGTGAAATCAACCTCAGGCGACACGAAGCTAGGTGGTGACGATTGGGACGAAGCGGTGATTGCCTGGTTGGTCAAGTCTTTCAAAGGCGACCACGGTGTAGACCTGTCGAAAGACCCGATGGCCGCGCAACGGCTCAAGGAAGCCGCTGAGAAAGCCAAGATTGAGCTTTCACAAACGCAGTCAACTCAGATCAATCTGCCCTTTATCACGGCTACCGATTCGGGGCCGTTGCACCTCGAATATGAACTAACCCGAGCCAAGTTTCGTGACTTGACTTCGGCGCTTTTAGACCGCTGCCGGGTGCCTTTTGAAGCAGCGTTAAAAGATGCCAAGTTGGCTAAGGGTGCCATCGACCATGTGGTGCTCGTAGGTGGTTCCACACGGATGCCAGCGGTTGCTGAACTAGTTTTGGAAATGACTGGCAAGGAACCAAACAAAACTGTCAACCCCGATGAGGTTGTGGCAATCGGTGCCGCTATCCAAGCCGGTGTGTTGAAAGGCGATGTGAAAGATGTGTTGTTGCTTGACGTGACCCCGCTGTCGCTTGGCATCGAAACCAAAGGTGGCGTGATGACCACATTGATTGAACGCAACACCACCGTCCCCACACGCAAGAGCGAAATTTTCACTACCGCGCAAGACAACCAACCATCGGTCGAAATTCACGTGCTGCAAGGTGAACGTGAGATGGCCGCTTACAACAAAACCCTCGGCAAGTTTCAGTTGGTAGGGTTGCCGCCGGCACCTCAAGGTCAACCACAAATCGAAGTTGTGTTCGATATTGATGCCAACGGTATTGTGCATGTGAGTGCCACCGACAAGGCCACCAACAAAGAACAGTCAATGACTATCACTGGGCAAAGTTCCCTAGACAAAGACGTGATCGACAAGATGGTTCGAGACGCGGAGTTGCACGCCGAAGAAGACCGTCAACGCAGAGAAGAAGCCGAGGCTCGCAACAACGCCGACTCGCTAGTCCACCAAACCGAGAAACTCCTGAGCGAACAGGGCGATTCGGTTAGCGACGAAGACAAAGCACCCATCACCGAGAAGCTCAGCGAACTGCGAACCGCTTTGGAAGGCACCGATATCAGTGCCATTAAAGCTGCGACCGAGGCTTTGATGATGGCTAGTCAAGCCTTCGGGCAACGTCTATATGAAGCAGCCGCTGAAACCGTGCGTGCGTCTGCCGATGATGGTGCAGACGGTGAAACTGGCACTGGTGATGAAGACGAAATTGTTGATGCTGAAATCATCGACGAAGACGAAAACGATGGTAAAGCATCGTGACAGACCTCAACGAGCCAAACCCAGCGCCGGGTGGGTCGGTGGTCGGTGGGTCGGTGGTCGATGGTTCCGTGGTCGATGGGTCGGTGGCCGGTGGGCCGGTGGTCGCTCCCGACGAACTTCACCATCCCGAGGGGGGTTCCGACGCTGAGCCACTAGCCGACGCTGAGCCGCGAGGCGAGGTTGAACCGTCACCTTTGGATCTGGCGCTTGCCGAACGAGACCAACACCTTAACGACCTGCAACGAGTGTCCGCAGAGTTTGCCAACTTCCGCAAGCAGACCGAAAAGCGCAACGCTGAGACCCTGCGCCTAGCTGCAGTTCGTGTGGTGCAAGCAATCTTGCCAGTGCTAGATGCCTGCGATGCGGCTGCACAACAAGCAGTAGACGGGGTAGAGCCGATAGCAGACCAACTCAAGAAAGTGCTTGAGCGTGAAGGTTTGGAAGTCATCAACCAACTCGAAGCGTTCGATCCCAACCGCCACGAAGCGGCGATAAGCGAACCCGCAGCGGAAGGTCAAGAAACGGCCTTGGTTGTGGAGGTCTTGCGAACCGGTTATGCGTTCAATGGGCGGGTGCTGCGCGCGGCAATGGTTCGAGTGCAGGGGTGACAGCGCCGCGCGGCCGCTTGGCGAGTGGATTTCGAGTGAGGTTCAGGAGATGATTAGGTGACTGAATACGAAAAGGATTGGTTCGAAAAGGACTATTACGCGATTCTCGGGGTCACCGACAAAGCACCGTCTAAAGAAATCAAGAAGAAATACCGCAAGCTAGCCCGCGAGCTTCATCCCGATGCTAACCCAGGTGACGCGAAAGCCGAAGAGCGGTTCAAAGAGGTGTCTGCTGCCTACGACGTGATTGGTGACGAAAAGAAACGAAGCAGATATGACGAAGTCCGCAAAATGGGTCCGATTGGTGGCGGATTCGGTGGCGGGTTCGGCGGCGGTGCGCAGGCCAATACGGGCAATTTCAATGTCGGTATGCACGATATTGGCGACCTCCTTGGCGGCCTTTTCAATCGTGGTGGCCGTGGCCCCAACCGACAACGCTCGGCAACAGGTCAGCGTGGTGCGGATTCTGAAGCACAGCTCACGTTGAACTTCAATGATGCGGTCAACGGGTTAGAAACGGTGCTGACCCTCACTGGTGAAGCGGTGTGTTCTGTTTGTGGCGGTACCGGCGCTGAACCCGGTTCGTTGCCGAGCAAATGCGAATCTTGTGACGGTTCAGGTGTGCATGACGAGAACCAAGGTTTATTTTCCTTCAGTCGGCCTTGTCAAAGTTGTGGTGGGCGTGGTTCGGTGATCACCGCGCCGTGTGCTACATGTGCCAGTTCGGGGGTGCAAGTAAGAGACCGCGATGTCAAGGTACGTATCCCCGCGGGTGTGAAGTCGGGCCAGAAGTTGCGCCTCAAAGGGCGTGGCGCTCCCGGGCGTTTTGGTGGCGGGCCGGGTGATCTGTTTGTGCATATCAAGGTCGAGCCGCATAGTTTGTTTGGGCGGTCGGGTAGAGACCTCACCCTCGAAATGCCGATCACTTTTGCCGAAGCGGCGCTGGGTGCCGATATAGAGGTTCCTACGCTCAACGGTGAAGTCGTGAAGATGCGTGTCCCCCAAGGAACTGAGTCGGGGAAAACCTTCAGACTGAAAGGGCGTGGAGGATCCGGAGATTTGTTGGTCACTGTTGCTGTTGTGGTGCCTGCGGAGCTTAGTGCAGAGCAACGTGAGGCAGTGGAAGCGTTCGCGCAAGCCAGCACCGTTTCACCGCGTGCTCACTTTGGTGTGCAATATTAGAAAGGGGTTACCAATATGGACAATGAGCGCTTCTATCGAGCGGTTTATGTCATTTCCGTTGCTGCGGAACTCGCTGGTGTCCATCCTCAAACACTAAGGATTTATGAGCGTAAGGGGCTCGTGGATCCGGCTCGCACTGATGGTGGCAGCCGTCGTTATAGTGACGCCGACATTGCCTTGTTGCAGCGCATTTCCGATCTTACCGATGAAGGTTTGAACCTTGAAGGTGTTAAGCGAGTGTTGCAGCTTGAGGCTCGGGTGACGCAACTTGAGGCTGCATTAGCTCAAGCACGGTCCGATCCACCCGCTGCGGTTGACCCACTATCTGACCCAATGTCTGACCCGCTAACAGACCCACTGTCAAGTAGGCACCCTTTTGCTCTTGACTTGGTCCGTTTCAAGACTCCACCGTGGTGGCTTCCACCGCAACGTTAACCAACTCAAGCTATAGGGTTGTCCAGCGCACCGAAAAATCGTGCCAATTTGCTACCCTGAGCTTTAGCTCGCCGGCTGCTTCTGGTCGGACGTTCCACATTGCAGCTAGCCAAAGCCCGTGGTCTAGCTCTCGGAGCCTCGTCGCGCGTCTAAGAAATTCGGTGTTGACGGGGAGTCCGTAAGCCGCAACGAAATCTCTTGAATCTTCGTCGGTGGTGCGATCGTAGTGCGATATTAACTGTGCTAGGTCTGCTTCGGGTGCTCCGCGGCACATGAAATCGCAATCGATCAGCAAGTTCTTGCCCTTGTAACTAACGATGTTGCCGGGATACAAGTCTCCGTGAACTGGCACGATGGGGTGCGTTTGGGGGAGTTGTTCATACAACGCATCAAGTGAATGGCGAGCCTCGTGCATCTCGGTCAACAAGAAATCCATCAATGCCGACGGTACTTGTGCCTCCTGCGCGGCTGCAATCATCCTTTTGCGGCGGTTGTCTTGGTGGCCTGGAGTCCACAACTCCAGTGATGGCGGCGGGGGCACTTGGTGCCATTGCGCCACTAGTGAAGCCATGTCTTGAAGCGCGATATTTTCATGCGGTTGGCCTAAAGCCCAATAGGTCACGACTAGTCCATCAGCGAGTTCCAACGCCTCAGTGAGTGGGCTGAACACTGGTGCTCGGTCGGCAACAAGCGCTTTAACGTTGTGCAACCAAGCGTTTATCGATTCGACAGTCTCGTGTGTTGGTGAGACTCTGGCAATGAGGCAATCGTGGTGGTTGACGTAGACAACGTTGGTGCCGACACGTAGCGGTTGGTATTCGCCGTGCCCCAAATCGGCAGTTGCCGCTGTGGCCCGTACTTGGGTTGCTTGTTCGGGCGTGGCTGTCAATGGTAAGTGCTGCGTTCTCATAGTTCGCTTATGCTACAGACCTGTCCGCGAAGTGTCTCAAGAAACCGCCCCGCGACCTGCGAGCGGTGCTTTTCTGGAGGTTGGCTAGTTTTCATGTGCGGCTTGTCCTAATGTTGTGCAAGTGAGTTCGTTACCTGCTGTGCGGCTTGAAACCCTTCGGGGGGACGTGTTTGGAGGGTTGACCGCAGCCGTGGTTGCCTTGCCGTTGTCGCTGGCTTTCGGGGTTGCTTCGGGGTTGGGAGCTATCGCTGGTCTTTATGGAGCGATTGTGGTGGGTTTTTTGGCGGCGGTTCTTGGTGGTACTAAGACCCAGATATCTGGACCGACTGCGCCATTGTCGGTGGCGATGGCGGTGGTGTTTGTTGAGTACGCGAGCGGAGATCTGCACAAGGCTCTTGCGATTGTGGCTTTGGCTGGGTTGATGCAGATGCTCATGGGGGCGTTGCGTTTAGGGAGCTACATGGCCTACACGCCATATCCGGTCGTCTCGGGATTCACCTCTGCGGTGGGCGTGATTATTGTAGTGGTGCAGGTATTACCGTTTTTTGGCAATGAAGTGGCGCTTGGTGGGGCACTTAAATCAATACGTTCCTGGCCCACTGCGGTGAACGATGCCGACCCGAGCGCCTTCGCTTTGGGTTTCATCACCTTAGCGGTGTGCATTTTCTGGCCTAGGCGTTTTCGCCGGTATTTGCCGCCTTCCGTGGCTGCCTTGTTGATCGGGACGTGTGTCGGGGTTTTGTGGTTGAGCGACGCGCCAACGCTTGGTGCGGTGCCCACGGGTCTGCCGGAGGTGAGCCTTCCAGAGTTGCCGCTAGGTGAGATCGGAGCGGCTTTACCGGCAGCGATCACGATTGCTTTGCTTGGTTCGATAAATAGTTTGTTGACGGCCAGAGTTGCCGATTCCTTGACACTTGAAAGTCATGAACCCAACCGGGAATTGCTTGGTGTGGGCTTTGCGAATGTGATGGTTTCTTTGGTTGGTGGGGTGCCTGGTGCCGGCGCGACTTCATGCACTGTGGCCAATGTCCGCGCTGGTGGACGTTCAAGGGTTGCTGGGGTTTTGTGTGCTGCGATCTTGGGGGCGTTGGTCTTGGGTTTGGGTAGGTATGCCGATGCTATCCCGCATTCGGTTTTGGCGGGGATTCTAATAAAGATCGGTTTCGACATTATCGATTGGCGTTACCTCACCAGAATCCATCTCGTTCCTCGTGAAAACATGGTTGTGTTGGCTCTGACTTTGGGTTTGTCGATTGTGTCGGATTTGGTTGTGGCGGTCGCCGCGGGTTTGATCGCGGCTGCTATGACGGGTGCCCGTCAAGTGGAGCGTTTGGAACTTGACACGGTTGTGTCGACACCATTGCTTGACATGACTTTCCTGGCCCAGGGTGCCGATGACGACAGCGGCGAAATTGATTTAGATGTGGACGACCCGTTTGCAGCTCGTGTGGGGTTGCTGTCCTTGCGTGGCAGTTTCACGGTTGCGTCTTCAACGAAGTTGTTTAGCGTCATTCGTACCGATATCGCAGAGCACGAAGTGGTGATATTCGATTTTTCGCAGACGGTGTTTGTCGACGACAGCGCGGCTTTGGTGTTGGGTCAGTTGGTGGACGCTGCGATGGCTGCTGATACCGAATGCATCGTGATCGGTTTAGCTCGAGTTTCTAGCGGTAGTGTGCATGCGCTTGATGTGTTACGCCGGGTCCCCAAAGAGCATTTTGTTGATGATTTGGACGGGGCTCGCAGAGTCGCGCGTGGTATTTTGTTGTGACGCCGACCTCAACAACTGTGGCTCAGTTGCATCAGCGCTAGTCAATAATTTTGTCGTTTCGCTATTCGCTGAGTTAGGGCGGGAGGCTGTTAGCGCGAGGTATCGGTATTGTGAGAATCGGGTTCTGGAGTCTTGTCTCGCAACTCATGCTTGCGGTTATTGCGGGGTGTTCGGGAGCGCTGGCTGATCGCGAGCACCACGATGAGCAGGATTCCCCAAGCGAAATTCTTGAAGAAGTTCGAGCCGGTGTGCGCCACGAGAACCTGGTTGAGTCCGGTTGACATTGCCTGCAACACTGCCACAGCCAGCAACGCGCCGAGTGGGCTCCCCCGTCCGCCGTAGGGGTCGAGACCGCCAAGAACCGCGACGAGGACTGCGAGGAGCACGAAGCTCTGCCCGAAGTCGACTTGGGCGGCGTTGGTCCTTCCGAGCACGACCAGCCCGGCGACTGCGGAGAGCATTCCGCTCGCTACATACATTGCGAACTGCCGGCGACGAACGCTGATACCCGAAAACCACGCTGCTCGAGCGTTCTCACCAACGAGGTACGCTTCAAACCCGAATCGTGTGCGTGCGAGCCGCAGAGACAACAACACCGCCAGCGCCACCAGCAGGAGGAATGGCACGGCAAGACCGGCGATCTTGCCGTCACCGAGCCATGTGAACGCATCGATTCCGAAGACCACCTTGCCCTCGGTTGCGGCGGTCCCGATGCCGGTGAACAACGTCAGTGTGCCGAGCGTGACCAGGATCGGCGAGACTCGTGCGCCTACCACCAGGGTCCCGTTGAGTGCTCCGGCCGCGGCTCCCCAGGCCAAGGCGATCACAACGCCGACGATGATCGCGGTTGCGGTGGCGCTTGATGACGGTCCGTCCATTGCCGTCATCGTCGTTGCTGCAATAATCCCCGCCACATTGGCAGTCGCGACGATTGACAGATCGATGCCGGAGACGATCATGGTTAGAACGATGCCCAACGCGAGGAGTCCTATCTCTGATGCTTGCAGGGTCATCGAAGTGAAGTTGGCGCGGGTTGGATAGGTCGCGGGTTCTAGGATTGAGAAAACGCCGATCTCAAAGATGAGAAGTCCCACGAGAAGAATGACGTGTGAGTCGACGCGATCGCGCAGTGCGTTGCGGATCATTCGATTGTCCTCGGGTCGGTACGCGTGCTCCAGGTGCGCAGCGCTGGGAGCATGACCCCAGCGAGGATGAACAGTCCGACGAACAGTTTTTGCCATTCTGTCGGGATGCCGGCCAAGACCAGGCTTGAGTCAACTAGGGCGATGAGGATGACACCGAGGAACGTGCCGAGAACGCCTCCGCGGCCGCCGGTGATGGCGGCGCCACCGATCACTACCGCGGCGAGAACGTCAAGCTCTGTGCCGACGATGGTGAAGGGATCCGCGGCCCGAATGAGCGCGGCATCTACAACACCGGCGATACCTGCCATTGAGCCAGCAAGCCCATACACTCCCAGTTCCACTCTTCTTATTGGCAGTCCCGCCCGCTCTGCAGCTTGGCGGTTGCCTCCGATCGCATAGATGGCCCGACCGAATGGTGTCCAGCGGAGAAGCACGGCCACAGCGAGGGCGAGGCCGACCAGCAACAAGATGCCAACGTGCAGTGATGCTTTTCCGCCGTTCGGCGTTGCAACGGACACGATTGTCGAACGAGCGAAGGGTTTCATCTGCGCCGGGAGTTCGCGGATTCGGTCTGTTCCGATGAAGAACAGCATGAAACCGCGGAACAGGGTCAGCGTTGCGAGTGTCACGATCAGCGTGGGCAACCGGAGCAGTGAGATGAGGGCACCATTGAGGAGGCCCAGTAGCCCTCCGATAGCTGCCGCGATTAGAAAGGCGACAACGATGGGACCTCCGTAATCCACGCCATTCAGAATTTGCACGGTCGAGTACATCGAGAGCACCGCCACCGCCGTGAACGAAACGTCGATACCTCCCGAAATCAGTACTAAGAGGAGCCCGAGGGCCATTATCCCGATGACTATGCTGCTGCGCAGGATGGCAAACTGGTGCGGTAGTTCGATGAACGCCGAGTTTCGAGCGATGAACGCAACATAAAGCGCCCCTATTGAGACTAGAACGAACGAGGAAGGGGCATCTTGTGCAATCCCGAGAATACGCTTCATGACAGAGCGCTATCTGCAGAAATCGCCTCCCACAGCGCTTGCACCGTGAGGTCGCCGGTCAAGATATCGTGGCGAAGTTGGCCGCTTGAGAGGACCAGTACCCGGTGGGCGACTGCGAGCAGCTCCGGAAGATCATCCGAGGCAATTATGACGGTCGTTCCGTCCTTGGCTAGGTGCCGAATCGTTTCGTGAATGTCGTGCCTTGACCCGACATCGACACCCACGGTTGGACCGTTGAGGATCAGTAGTCGCGGCCGCCTAGCGAGCCACTTCGATAGAACTACGCGTTGTTGGTTGCCGCCCGACAAGGTGTTGACCGCGTCGTTGTAGTCGGGGGTCTTGACATGCAGTTGACCTAGCCAATGCTCGGCCGTGGCGTGGAGCGCGCTTCGGTTGAGCGCACCTAGCCTGGAGGTGTGCTCGCTCGCCACCGCTGCCGCGGCGTTGTCTCGAATCGAGCGATCCAAGAACAAACCCTCGGTGAGACGATCCTCCGGCACATAGGCGATGCCGCGTTTGATCGCATCCTGAAAGTGTCCGGGGCGCAGCGCCACGCCGTCTATCTCGACCGAACCCTCAGACGATTTGAGTAATCCACACAGAGAAAGCGCTAATTCGGTCCGCCCGGATCCGAGTAATCCACCGATCCCGATGACCTCTCCTTCTGCCGCTTCGAAAGAGATGTCCTCGACGGCCCCCTTCACACACAGGCCGGTCACGGTGAGCCGCGGCTCTCGACCGGTCGGGGCTTTGGTTGGTCGTGCTGAGCTGATCGTTCGCCCGGTCATGTCGTTCGACAGCCGTTCGATGGTGTAGTCAGCGGCTGGGCCCTCGGAGGCCACGACTCCGTTGCGGAGCACGGTCACACTGTCAGCTAGTTCGAGAACTTCGTTCAGTTTGTGACTGATGAACATGAACGACATCGAGTGTTCGTCGCGGAGTCGGCGTACGAGTGCCAGTAGTCGATCAATCTCTTGGTGGGTCAGCGCCGCTGTCGGTTCGTCCATCAAGATCATGCGGGGGCGACGGGTCATGGCTCGAGCGATCGCGACGAGTTGTCGTTCAGCGGTTGGCAGTCGCTCAACCACCGTTGTGGGTGAGATGGCCGAGCCAAGCTCTTCGAGTGCGGCCGCCGCCGCTCGCTTGGCCGACGAGCGCCATCGCCAGTGTGGTGTGAGCGATGCGGTTCGCTCGCAAGGAGCGATGTTCTCCGCTACCGTCAAGTTGGGGAACAGGGCCAAGTCTTGGTATATGACCGAGATTCCCTCACGTATCGCAAGACCGGGGTTGACACCCGATCGAGGCTCGTGTCCCGCCATCGCGACTGTGCCGGCATCAGCGGACAACACTCCCGCGATGATCTTCGTCAGCGTCGACTTTCCCGACCCGTTCTCACCGACGAGGCAATGCACCGCGCCCTGCTCAACGGCCAGCGACACGTTATGCAATGCCCGAACGCCGCCGAACGATCGGCTCACCTCCGCAACTGTTAGGACTGCTGACATCGACTGACGACCTTACTGGTTGGCGGACGGATCGGGTTGAGGGCGGAGGGCGGTGCCCCTCAACCCGATCTTGATTGGCCAATAGTCCCTTGAGGCCTAGATGAAAGACCATTCCTCAAGGTTGTCCAGCGTTACATCCACCCACGCCGCGCCGTAGATCACCTTGCCGTCAATCTCAATCGATTCGTAGCCAGGCAAACCGAGGTCCATACCATTCGTTGGTTCTTGGCCTCTGAGAAGCATCAGCGCGATCGCGTCCATCGCATATCCGGCATCACTTGGGTCCCAGAAGCTGATCATGTCGATCGCGCCGGTCTGGATGAGGTCGGAGGTGATCGAGGGGATGCTCGTCCCGACGACAGCGATCTGGTCCTCGAGTCCCGCTTCCTCGATCGCTTGGCCGGCACCGATCACATCGACCGCAGAACTGCCTTGGATGCCTGCCAGGTTCGGGAACGCAACCAAGAGCTCTTGAGTCCGCTCAAAAGCCGTGGCCGTGTCATCGTTCGTTTCGATCTTGTCGCCCACCAGCGTCATGTTGGGATAGGTCGCTTCTTGATGCGCGATAGCCGCGTCTACCCACTCGTTGTGGGATGTCGATGTCAAACTGCCGA
>JAHQYM010000219.1 GCA_024421095.1 Acidimicrobiia bacterium | reverse complement strand
TATCTGCAGCGTCTGGATCATCTGCAGCGTTTGGATCGCACGTCGGGCTACTGCTACTAACCGTCACATCGGGTTCACCGTTGTAACGGTAGAGGAATGTGATTAGCTCAGAACGAATCAACGTGTCGCTTGGTGAGAAGGTGGTACCGTCGCCCGTGCCGGTGGTGATGCCCTGTTCCGACATCCAAGAAACGGGATCCTGTTGCCAAGCGGCTGTGACATCGGTAAACGCGTGGGGTTCCGCAGTCGGCGAGTTGCCCTTACTGGTTTCAAGCCGATACAAGAACGCTGAAATCTGACCGCGTGTCAACGTGTCGCCTGGTGAAAAGGTGGTGCGGTCGCCTGTGCCGGTGGTGATTTCCTGTTCCGACATCCAAGAAACCGCGTCGTTTTGCACGGCATCAGTTATATCCGTAAAGGAATGATCCGCCTCGGGTGCAGGCTGACCTTCCATATTCCAGAACCACAATGCCGTTTCACCACGTGGCACCGGCGCATTCGGCGAGAAACAAGAGCCGGTAATACCAGTGATGCCTTCATCGGCAGACCATTGGACTGCATCAGTATAGAATTGTGCATCCTCAACGTCGCCGTAACCGGCGACCGCACCCGCAGGTGAAGAAAAAAGCAGCGCCGACGCTGCCAAACAAAAAACTAGACTACATAAGCTAGCTAAACGCACTCGCATAAAGGCTCCTAGAGAAACTCAGAAATTTCTGTTACCGAACAAAGCATATTAGCCCACCGAATAGCGACGATACTACTTTATTCCCGAGAAAGTTTACATCGTCGAAATCTGGGCCGGGTCAACTTTCGGCAATATTGTAGCGATGCAACCGTTAAGCTGAGTTGCGTGGACGAGAATACCTCGGATGACGGTGATGTGCTGCCTGCGGATTTGGACCCAAGCGCGGTAACCGAACCGTATCTCTTCCCCAACAACAGCAGGCGGCGCATCGCGGCCACCGTCTACATGGTTATGGGCGTGGTTTGCCTCGCGCTGCGCTTTCTGGTCACAGAAAACACGCCACTAATTCACGATGCGTTAGTAAATGATGGTGTGCTCGTGGCTGGCTTCGCGCTGGTCGGTATTGGCTTATATTACGTGCAAGCCGGTTGGCATCTCGAATTTGATGAAGAACAAGCGTTGCAGGCCGCAGCACGTGAGGTGGGATTTCCGGTTGGTCACGCGTCAGCACAACTCGCTTGGCGTGGGTTGCGTAGTCGCCCGACTTGGCGGGTGCTGCTCTACAGCAACGAAGCGGCACCAACGCAACGAGGTTTGGTGCTGATCGATGGCATCAACGGCAAAATAGTCGACCGTTTTGTGGAAACCAACCCCGAAGACTGGGCCAATCCACGCAACAAAACGAGCAGCGGAAAAAACCTTTAGGCACGTAGGCACGACCCCTCAACACGGGACGCTATCGTTAGCAACCTATGCCCGATGTCATCACGGTTCAGTTACCCGACGGATCTCAACGCCAACTTGAAGCCACCTCAACAGCGCTTGATCTAGCGAACGCCATTGGCCCTCGCCTAGCACAATGTGCATTGATCGCGATTGTTGACGGCACAGCACAAGACCTGAACGTCACCCTGAAAAACGGTTCAACAGTGGAAATCGTCACCCCGCAATCCGAAGCTGGGTTGAACGCCATCCGCCACTCCAC
>JAHQYM010000063.1 GCA_024421095.1 Acidimicrobiia bacterium | reverse complement strand
CGTTCGTAGCCGACGCAGGACAGTGCGCCTTCTGGCCGCGGCGAGCGGCGGTTATCTGCTTGGCATGATCCCTTCGGCTGATATCGCGGCTCGTATTGCGGGGCGACCCGACTTGCGCGCGTCTGGAACCGGCAACCCCGGTGCGCTGAACGCTGGTCATGTGCTCGGCAAGACTTGGGGAGCGGCTGTGAGTTTGGCCGACATCGCCAAAGGTGTTGCCGCGGCACGCCTCGGTGGGGCGCTCGCAGGCCCCGCCGGCGCGAACCTCGCATCGACCACCGCGGTCGGGGGGCATTGTTTTCCGCTTGGTCGCACCGGTGGAAAGGGAGTGGCGACGAGCATCGGGCAGGTCATCGGCACATTCCCCGTCTACCTGCCGTTGGACGCGGTGGTGGCGCTCGCCACGTCGGCACTGCCGCTCAAGCAGCGGACACGGACATCCACAACCGTTGCCAGCGCCACCTGGGTGCTGACCGCGGCGCACTGGTGGTGGCACGGCTATCGCAACCCGGGCGGGGTGACGCCCACCGTCTCGCTACCGCTGGCGGCAGCGGCCAGCTCAGCCATCATCGCCATGCGTTTCGCGGCCGGTGCCGAAACGGTTGACACCTTCAACCGGCAAGAATCGCCGGATCAGACCCCAGCGGCTCAAGCGGCTCACGATGGTGCCAGCTTCCAACAACCAGGACTAGGGGACGCAGAGTGATAGCGCTCGTCACCGATTCGGCCTCTCAGTTGCCTCCAGAACTCGCTGCCGAGTTCGGGATCCGGGTTGCTCCGATCATTGTCAATATCGACGGTGTCGAATATCGCGAGGGGATCGACCTGACCGCTGACGACTTCTGGGCACAGGTGAGCAACGGAGACCTCCCAGAGATCACAACCTCACAACCGAGTCCGGGAACGTTCAGCGACATCTATCAATCCGCAGTTGAACAGGGTGCGACCGACATCGTCTCGGTCCACATTGGTGCCGAATATTCCGGAACTATCAACAGCGCACGTATCGCGGCCGAGATGGTTGACGCTGACATCCACATTGTAGACTCCGGAACCGCTTCGTTCGGCGTTTCGTGCTGTGTCTGGGAGGCCGCCTCGGCCATCGCCGCAGGTGGATCGGTACCGCAGGTGGTCGCTCGGGCCCGACGGATGCGCCCGGTGATAGGCACAGCTTTCATCCTCGGCGTACTGGACTTCGCCCGCCGGGGCGGCCGCTTCAGCCCAGAACTGCTAGACGACAGCGAACAGAGCGAACGCCAAGGGGTCGCCGTCCTCTCGGGATACGGAAGCGACCTCAAGGTTGTGGCACAGGGGCACAGTGTTGAGGAGTTGTGCGATCAGATCGTTGCGTGCTTCTTGGCTGAGAGCCGACCGATACGGGCCGGGGTGTGCCTCGCCGACCCGGCCACGTTGGTGTTCACCGAGGGAATCGAGGCGAGGTTGCGGGCCGCCCCTGCCCCGGTCGAGGTGGAGATGGTTCGCTACCGCGTCGGTCCGTCAATCGCCGCGCATACCGGACCGGGCACCGCCGGCGGTTTCTGGTACTGCACAGAAGACTGACGGCTGGCCCGAAAGCTACGCGAAGACCCAGATGCCCGTACCTAGAACAAAGCCAAGATCACCGAACCACCCACCCACCCACCAACTGATCGAAACGAAGTTAGTTGAATCTCGCTAGTATCCACCACGGCAAATTCGACCCATCAAGGTAACGTAAACGCGGTGATGCATGCAACCGAGACGGTTCTCGTGGTTGACTTTGGCGCACAATACGCACAACTGATCGCTCGCAGAGTGCGAGAAGCCAATGTCTATAGCGAGATAGTGCCTCCAACGCTGAGCGCCGACGAGATCGCGGCACACAATCCGCTAGGAATAATTTTTAGCGGCGGCCCGGCATCGGTATATTCCGAGAACGCGCTGGTCATTGATCCACAGGTTTATGATCTCGGCGTTCCGATACTTGGAATATGTTATGGTGCACAACTGATCGCTCAACAACGCGGCGGACGAGTACAGCGCAACGGCCGAGGTGAATACGGCAAAGCCACCATGTCACTCAATGATAACGGAGGGTGCTTGCTCAGCGGTACGCAAAACTCTCAACAGGTTTGGATGAGCCATTTCGATGCCATTACCCACCCTCCACTAGGCGCAACCACAACAGCGTTCACCGAATCGGCACCCGTAGCGGCCTTCGAAGCGCCCGCGCAACAAATATTCGGCGTGCAGTTCCACCCTGAAGTAATCCACACCACGCACGGACAACTGTTAATCGAAAGGTTCATAAAAGATGTCTGTAAGAGTTCCGCCGCGTGGACGATGAATTCCATCATCGAAACTGCCAGAGCAGAGATTAGCGAACAAGTTCAAGGTGAACGTGTTGTGTGTGGGCTCAGTGGCGGAGTTGATTCAGCCGTTGCCGCGGCTTTAGCCCACGAGGTACTCGGTGATCAACTAACGTGTGTCTTTGTAGACACAGGACTGATGAGGCTTAATGAAGGCACCCAAGTAATCGAAACATTTGAACAAAACTTTGGTGTGCGTCTGATACACGTTCAAGCCGGAGAAAGATTTTTGGCTGCGTTATCTGGAATAACAGAACCTGAAACTAAACGCAAGATTATCGGTGAACTTTTCATCAGAGTATTTGAAGAAGCGCAAACACAAGCAGGAGAAGCTAAATACTTGTTACAAGGAACGCTTTATCCGGACATTATCGAATCTGGTGGTGGACACGCATCAACCATCAAAAGCCACCACAACGTTGGTGGACTGCCTGAAAATATCAAGTTTGACTTGATTGAACCATTGCGCCACCTATTCAAAGACGAGGTTCGTGCCGTGGGTCGGCAACTCGGACTTCCCGATGAGATAATAGAACGGCAACCATTCCCGGGGCCTGGGCTTGCGGTGCGGATTATCGGTGAAGTCACAGCGACAAAGGTCGCAACCCTGCAACAAGCGGACTTCATCGTGCGTGATGAACTTCGTAAAGCCGACCTCGAACACGAAATCTGGCAATCTTTCGCCGTCCTACCCGACATTCGTACCGTGGGGGTGATGGGTGACGAACGCACCTACGGCCACCTTGTCATAATCCGCGCCGTAACAAGCGAAGATGCGATGACCGCAGACTGGGCACGCATTAGCCACGAAGTATTGGAAACAATGAGCAACCGCATCATCAATCGGGTACCCGGTGTCAACCGAGTAGCATACGATATCACCTCCAAACCGCCCGGCACAATTGAGTGGGAATAGCACAAGCATGGCTAGACGCAAGTTCAGATTATGAATGGCATAGGTGCCACTGAAATCACGCCACGTCCAGTGCGGGGTCGGATTTTCGACCGCGGACGCAGAATACGTTTAGCTGACGTTGATGCCAACGGTCGCTGTCGCCTAGATGCCATTGCCCGCCATTTGCAAGACGTTGCCCGAGATGATTCTGCTGACAGCAAACTCCCCAAACCGATGGACTGGATTGTGCGGCGTACGCTGATTGAGGTTCGTGTTGCGCCGGTTTATCACGAATGGATCAAGCTCTCAACTTGGTGCAGCGGATACGGTAGCCGCTGGGCCGAAAGGCGCACCCAAGTAAGGGGGCAACAAGGCGCGGACGTTGAGACTGTAACGATCTGGGTTCACATCGATACTGAAACTTGGCGACCAGCGAGGCTCACAGAAGACTTTTTCAATATATGGGGGGAAAGTGCCTACGGTCGGCGTGTCAACGCCCGCAACACGTTACCAACCACCTGGCCCGACAGCGCAAGTAGCCAACGATGGCCGATACGTGTAACCGACATCGACCTGCTCGGTCACGTCAACAATGCGGCGCAATGGACCGCAGTGGAACAAGCACTCTATCTCAGTCGCTGGAGCCATGTGCCGATAAGAGCCGAACTTGAGCACGGCCCCGGTGTGCAACTAAACGACGAAGTTCGCTTGCGTTGGCTAGACCTCCAAGGTGGATTAGACATCTGGTTGAGCAAAGGCGAAGTGGCCTGCAATGCCGCCCGAATCCGCCCAATCAAGACCGAACACCAACCCCAATAGACCGAGCACCCGCCCAAAAAGTCGGGGTCAGGTTAACCTAAAAGTCGGGGTCGGGTTAACCTAAAACGCAACTGCGGTAGTAGCGCAACTCTTCAAGACTTTCGCAAATGTCGTCCATAGCTCGATGTCCTTTAGCCTTGCGTGGGGCGTTTGCGAACACCTCTGGATGCCAACGCCGCACGAGTTCCTTCACCGTAGACACGTCTATCGAACGGTAATGCAGGAAATTCTCAATCTCGGGGAGATGCTTCGCTAAGAAACGCCGATCGGTGCCTATCGAATTGCCGCACAACGGCACCCTGCGGGGCTCTGGGATGAAGTCCTGCAAAAACGCTAGCGTTTGTTCGCCGGCTTGATTGAGGCTCACGGTTGAGTTTCGCACTGCGGTAAGCAGACCGCTATCGGTGTGCATCTTCACAACCACATCTTCCATCCCCGCGAGGGCATCCTCGCTGGCGTGAACCATCAATTCGGGGCCTTGCGCGATGAACTGCAAGTCGTTGTCGGTGAGTAGCGTAGCGATCTCCAAAATCGTGTCTTGGTCGGGATCAAGCCCAGTCATTTCAAGGTCCATCCAGGCGAGCATGTGCTTAGCCTACGCCTTTGTGTGCCTTACGCAGCCAAATCGTGCGTTTTGCCCGGTCGACACGGCACTCGTCAAGCAGTCCAGCGGTAGTTTCTTGAAACGTGCGCGCCGCTGCTTCTGAGACTTTGGGGCCACTGCTGCGCTCCGCTTCCATCTGAAAACTGCCATTTGAATTGCGCAACACGACGGATATTTGGGTAGTTGACAGGTTCGCCTCGCCAGGCCCGCCAGCCACATCTAACCCGTCAAGCAACATGGCCATGGCTTTGTCGAGTGCCGACCGTAACTCTTCAAGCGTATTAAAGTTCATAGCGCCGCGCGCCGCGACCGCCGCTGCCGCCACCCGTATTGCCGGCGCGTAGACGCGCCGGGCCGGTACTCGCAGGTAAACATCATCAGCGTTCGTGCCAGTCACAACGCTCATTATCGCACGCCTTAAGCCGAAAACTCAGGTAACCAGCGCTGATGTACGCACCACGAACCGTAAAGCAGTACCCTGAAACGCTGTGACACTTTTGGTTCAGAAGTTTGGAGGCACATCGGTTGGCAGTCCGGATCGTATCCGCGAAGTCGCCGATTATGTGGCGCGAAGCCAGCGTCGTGGCAACCGAATCGTGTTGGTTGCTTCAGCAATGGGCAAAGAAACCGATGAGTTGTTGCGTCTAGCCGATCAAGTTGCAAGCTCAAAACCAGGCCGTGAAATGGACATGCTGATCACCGGAGGAGAACGAAAAGCTTGCGCCCTGCTCTCAATGGCATTGCACGACCGCGGGGTAGATGCCGATTCGTTTACCGGTAGCCAAGCCGGATTTGTCACCGACACGAACCACCAAAACGCCAAAATCATCAAGTTGCAACCGTCACGGATTCGTCAAGCGTTAGATGCCGGCCGCGTCCCTGTGGTGGGTGGGTCGCAAGGGGTTTCCACCGACAGCAACGTGACATTCTTGGGCCGTGGTGGTTCAGACACTACAGCGGTTGCGCTCGCTGACGCGCTTAATGCTGATGCGTGCGAGCTGTATACGGATGTGCCAGGCGTATTTTCAACAGATCCTCGGCTGGTGCCAAACGCTAGACGAATAGACAAAATCTCATTCGATGAACTACTCGAAATGACCGCAACTGGCTGCCCCAAACCAGCGATGCGGTCAGTTGAATATGCTCGGGCTTACGGAGTGAAACTGCATGTACGCAGCGCTTTCTCATGGGTTCCGGGCACCTGGGTGACTGAGGAGGGCTCCATGGAAAATGCACTTATATCTGCTGTCACACACGATACTAGCGAAGCCAAAATGACGGTTTCGGGGGTGATCGACAGGCCGGGTGTGGCAGCAACACTGTTCCGTACGCTCGCCGATGCTGATGTGAATATCGACATGATCGTGCAAAACGTATCCGAACAAGGCCATACCGATATCAGTTTCACCGTGCCTCATCAACAGGTCGACAAAGCCACTGCCGCAGTCGATTCGATTCTTGATGTGCTTGGGGCTGCTGGTGTGGTAGCGGATCGGCAAGTAGCTCGGGTCAGCCTCATCGGGGCGGGCATGAGAACCAACCCCGGTGTGGCAGCCACCATGTTTGAGACTCTAGCCAACAACGGCATCAACATTGAAATGATCTCAACATCGGCGATTAGGGTTTCGTGTGTGGTGCGGGAAACCCAAGTTGAGCAGGCGGTGGCTAGCTTGCATGATGCTTTTGAACTGCACATTCCCCCACAAAATCGAGCACATATCTGAATCACCAGTAACGAAAGGAAGGGGGGAATGTGATGGATGAACCGTCATGGTCACTAGGGATTGAAGAGGAATACCTTTTGGTGGATTGCGAAAGCGGTGCCCTCGTCACCAAACAACCACCAGGACTATTAGAAAAAGTTGCTGATTTGCGGCATGGCATGGTGGCAAAGGAACTTTTTAGCTCGCAGATCGAGATCGCAACCGGCGTGTGTAGTGACATGCGTTTTCTGCGCGCCGACATCGGGTTACTGCGTTTGGCGGTCGCCGAAGCGGCTGGAGAATACGGATTAGCGCCTATTGCCGCTTCAAGCCATCCGTTTGCTAAATGGGCGCAACTCGAACACAGTAGCGGTGAACGCTACCAAGCGTTAGCTGCCGATTTGCAAGAGGTGTCTAAGCGGTTAATCATCTCTGGTTTACATGTACACGTGGGCATAGACGACCCTGAACTGCGGATCGATCTGATGAACCAAATTGGATATTTTTTGCCGCATATGTTGGCAATGTCAACCTCATCGCCATTTTGGGAAGGACGCGATACGGGCCTAAAAAGTTATCGGACGGCAGTGTTTGCTAGCACACCCCGCACCGGATTTCCCGAAAAGTTCAGCTCATGGTCGGAATTCAAACGCCACGTGGGGGTGTTAGTCAACGCCGGGATCATCGAAGATTCCAGTAAAGTCTGGTGGCACATCCGTCCTTCGGAGCGTTATCCGACATTAGAGATGCGGGTCACGGATCTGCCGACCAAAATGGAAGACACCATAGCTGTGGCCACGGTTTATGTTTGTTTGCTGCGGATGCTTTGGCGTCTCAGAAGAGAAAACCGGCGTTGGCGAAGTTACGCTAACTTTTTAGTATCTGAGAACTTGTGGCGCGCTCAGCGTTACGGTTTGCGGGGCGAACTCATCGATTTTGGTAAAGGCGAGTTGGTGCCATGTTGCGACTTGTTGGCTGAGTTGGTTGAGTTAGTACGTCCCGATGCTGAAGCGTTGAATTGTGTTGCGGAGTTGGAGCACACACTCACCATCTGTAAACGGGGTACTTCAGCGGAGCGTCAACTTGAAGTTTATGAATCTGCGGTGAATGCTGGCGCAAGTCACGAAGAAGCCCTCAAGGAAGTGGCACGAACCTTAGTGGTCGACACCATTGCAGCACCCGAATTCTACTCGAATTCTAATTGATGACGGCGAATCTGTTAGCCAATTGTCAGATGTTCGTGCGTTGCACGCCGCTCGGTTGGCTACTCAACGGCACCCGCACACCAACCCGGATGCATTTCATGGCCCTAGCAGCGCGGCTGGGATCACGCCGATCCCATCACGGCGACGGTATGCGTACTGGCCAGTTGTGACAACCGCCTCGTTGTCGACTATTCTTGAGAAATAACTGGCCACGATTCGCTACGCTACCTTTTGGAAGGTTGTTACGCTACCAATTGGAAGGTTTTGCGGCGCGATAAGATCACTTACAGAAATGCATACACGTATTGAAGAACTCCTCGCGGCGCTCACCACAGAAGAGAAAGTGGCCTTAGTGACCGGTGCCGACACGTGGCATACCCGAAGTGTTGAACGGCTCCAAATCCCGAAACTGAAACTAACCGACGGCCCTAACGGAGCCCGAGGCGATGGCCTATTGGGCACCGGCACTCCAACAGCGTGCATACCGTGTGGCTCCGCGTTGGGCGCAAGTTGGGACCCGCATCTAGTTGAAGAATTGGGCCAGCTATTGGGGGATGAAGCTCGCGCCAAACGAGCCCAAGTGTTGTTGGCCCCAACGATTAACCTGCACCGTTCCCCAAAAGGCGGACGCAACTTTGAATGTTTCAGTGAAGACCCGATCTTGACAGGGCAGCTAGCAGCCGCTTTGGTGCGGGGTGTGCAGTCGCGAGGCGTGGCCACCACACCAAAACATTTCGTGGGCAACGATTCTGAGTTTGAACGCAACAGTATCGACACGCAAATCGATGAACGCACTCTCCGTGAGGTGTACCTAGTGCCCTTTGAGCACGCCGTGATAGATGGCGGTTGCTGGGGGATCATGTCGGCATATAACCGACTCAACGGCACGTTTTGTGCGGAGAACCACTGGCTGCTCACCACAGTGTTGCGCGATGAATGGGGGTTCGATGGTTTTGTGGTGACGGATTGGTATGGGGCGCGCTCCACAACAGCAATGGCCAACGCCGGGACGAGCTTAGAAATGCCCGGTGAAGGGCGTTGGTACGGCGAACGGCTCACCGCAGCGGTGCAGTCTGGTGAGGTGCCGGTGGCTGCGCTTGACCGTATCGCCGGTGACATCTTGAAACTAATGGAACGCACCGATGCCTTTGCGCTAAACCACAGTAACGATTTCGCTGAGTCTGTGCTGGATCGCCTTGCAGACCGGGCGTTGCTCCGCCGAGCCACAGCGGCTAGCACCGTCTTGTTGCGCAACAACGGCATCTTGCCGCTTGACCCCAACAGCATCGCCAAACTGGCTCTGATCGGTCCCAACGCCCAAAAAGCCAAAATAATGGGTGGCGGCTCAGCCGAAGTGAACGCTTACCGTGCTACTTCGCCTGATACGGCTCTGCGTAGGCGACTGCACCAAGTGGACCTGCTTTGGGAACCGGGTTGCAGCATAGATCGCACTTGCGCGCCTCTCGCTGAACCTTTGCTTGATGGGGTAGTGACTGTTGAATACTTTGACGGACACGAACTGGGGCCAACTGGCGCGGCAGCAGCCAGCGGCCAAACCGACAGTTTCGATTTCACAATTTTTGGTGAACCCGCGGCAGGGGTTTCAGCAGAATCATTTTCCTTTCGAGCGACCGCAACTGTGGTGACTGAAACTACCGGGGTTCACGAACTCCGTTTGGTGCAGTTTGGGCGTGCTCGGGTTTTGGTTGATGGTGCGGTTTGCCTTGATGCCACGGTTGGGGATTTTCCGTTGGGTAGTGCTTTTTTCGGTTTCGGCACGGACGAAATTGTTGCCCCGGTGGATTTGATAGCGGGGCAAGCCTACGAGTTGACCGTGGAGTTTGCCAACCGTGATACCACATTATTGTCGGGCATGAAACTCGGGTTGGTGTCGCCTGAACCAGAAGACCTTTTGGGGCGTGCCGAAGCGCTTGCAGCTAGTTGTGACGTAGCGGTGGTTGTGGTTGGCACCAACGATGATTGGGAGACGGAAGGCCAAGATCGTGCATTGTGGGAACTCCCTGGAGATCAACCCGAGTTGATCCGGCGGGTTGCTGCGGCCAATGAGCGCACGATAGTGATACTCAACGTTGGCTCTCCTCATGATTTGTCTTGGCTTGAGGAGCCGGCGGCGGTGTTGTCGGTGGGGTTTGGTGGCCAAGAACTAGGTGATGCGATAGTGGACATGCTGTTGGGCATTGTTGAGCCGAGTGGCCGTATGCCGACCACGATCGGGGCGCGTTACGAACACTTTGGTGCCTACATGAACTACCCGGGCCATAACTCAATCGTGCGTTATGGCGAGGGTCTATTTATCGGCCATAGATTTCATGATGCATTGGGGATTGCACCGGCTGTGGAATTCGGGTTTGGGTTGTCTTATACAACTTTTGAGATGTCTGCGCCTCGCCTCGTGGAGGGGTTTCAGGTAGCCACCGGTAGTGCCGTTAGCGTTGAGGTGGATGTGACCAACACTGGCATGCGGCAAGGTTGCGAGGTGGTACAGATCTATGTTGAGCCGCTTGCTCCTGAGATGACGCGTCCGTTGCGAGAATTGAAAGCGTTCGAGAAGGTGAGTCTCAATGCTGGTGCGACCCGTACGGTTACGTTGTCGCTCGCGCCACGAGCGTTCGCCTATTACGACACCGGGGACGAATTTTGGCATGATTTACCGAGCGCAGGGCCGGTGCCGGCTAAGGCGCAGGGGCTGCACCGCCGTCAAGCGGGTTGGTATGTTGACCCAGGTGAATACAGAATTGTTTGCGGGCGTTCAGCTCGCGCCTTTGCTGGTTCGGTGACGTTGACACTTACCGGCGATGCTTTTCGCATAAGCTGAACTGAACGAGGAGACTACACTATGTTTTTTAGACGTGACAAACAGAAGATGCCAAACCCAGATGAGGCCCTTGCGGGTCGTCTTGAACCGTTGCCAGTGCCCGAAAAACACTTGGTTTTGGGCACACCACTTGCCGGGCCGTATCCCGAGGGGTTAGAGAAGGCGCTGTTCGGACTCGGTTGTTTCTGGGGAGCGGAACGTTGCTTTTGGCAACTCGAAGGCATCTACACGACCGCGGTCGGTTACGCCGGGGGTTACACACCGAACCCCTCATATGAAGAGGTTTGCACTGGGCAGACGGGGCACAACGAGGTTGTCTTGGTGGTGTTTGACCCAAAGGTCATCAGCTACGAAGAACTGTTGGCGGTATTTTGGGAAATGCACGACCCCACTCAATTTATGCGTCAACACAACGACATAGGCACCCAGTACCGCAGCGAAATTTACGTTTATGATGAGGACCAACGTGCGCTTGCGTTAGTTAGCCGAGACAAGTACCAAACGTTGCTCTCCGACCGGGGTTTCGGCAAAATCGTTACCACAGTGGTGGACGCGCCGCAGTTCTATTTTGCGGAGCAATACCACCAGCAGTACCTACAGCAAAATCCTTGGGGTTACTGCAACCATGGCTCGTGCCAAGTGGCTTACGCCTGATCGGCGGTCACCTGATCGGCGGTCACCGGTTTGGCGGGTGCGCCTTAGCGGGTGAGGCTTAGATTGAATGGCTAGGGAAGCCGGGGCCTTCGCGTTCAACACCATCCATACCCGCATTGAGGCGGGCTTGGCTCATCAACTCGGCCATTACCGGGCCAAGTTCGCTGGGGTTGTCGGGTTGTGTGGCGGTAGGGCCAAGATGCCAACCTTGCGCGATGCCAAGTTGTTCTCCACGAACATCAAACACGCGGCCGGTGACGTTGCTCGCTTCGGGGCTAGCTAACCAAGTGGTGACCACCGCGATCCAACGGGGCGACATAGCCTCTCGCGCGACTTCAGTCAAGTTTTCTTCCCCTCCGAGCAAAGGTATGGTGAGCCGAGACACCGCGGTGGGTGCCAGACAATTCACGGTCACGCCGTATTTGACGAGTTCCTGAGCGGCGATGATTGAAAATGCTGCGATGCCGGCTTTGGCGGCACCGTAATTCGATTGCCCCACGTTGCCGTAAATACCTGATGGGGAAGCGGTGTTGATAACCCGTCCGTAGGCTTCTTCACCGGCTTTGACTTTGCTACGCCAATAGGCGGCCGCGTGGTGTGTGGGGCCGAATGTGCCTTTGAGATGCACCGCGAGTACGGTGTCCCAGTCGTCTTCGCTCATCGAAAATATCATGCGGTCACGCAAGATCCCGGCGTTGTTGACCACTATGTTGATGTCGCCGAAAGTTTCGATTGCCTGCTCGACCATTTTTTTGGCTTCGTCAAAACGAGCGACATTGCCACAATTAACTACCGCTTGCCCACCCATCGAGTCGATTTCAGCCACGACTTCTTGCGCTGCGGTCAAGCTACCGGGGCCACCGAACTCATCGCCGCCTAGGTCGTTTACCACGATTTTGGCACCGTGTTCGGCCATCATGATGGCGTGTTCACGGCCAATGCCGCGACCCGCGCCAGTAATTAGTGCGACCTTGCCTTCAAGAAGCTTGCCCATATTTCCTCCGGGGTTAGAACCTGCCAGAAACGGACAGGCTGATGAAAGTAAACACTGCTTAGCGTGCCATGTTCAACAACGAACTGCTACCTCAA
>JAHQYM010000218.1 GCA_024421095.1 Acidimicrobiia bacterium | reverse complement strand
AGAACTGCGGCGCAACCTCACACGGCTTCTCAACAACGAGGATTGCAATCGGCGGGAGAATCTGGTTTCATTGATCCCGTGAATCGGGCTCTTCGGAAATTCGGGTGGAGTGAGCGTGTCGAGGTGGAGGCACCTGATCGAGGCGCAGCGATCGTGTCGAGGCACCGGGCAGCAGGTTTGTTGGTGGGTTTGTTGGCGACCGCGGTGTTCATACCGGCGTTTTCTGCTGCTTTTCTTTGGGATGACTCGATCATCTCTGAGTTCCACAACCAGGTGAGCGGATTCTCAGACATCTGGCTAAACCCAAGCTATATCGAGTCTGAAGGGCACTATTGGCCGCTCGTTTACACCACGTTCTGGATTGAGCACTTGATCTGGGGGCTCAACCCGGTCGGCTATCACGTTGTAAATGTGCTGCTGCATGCAGCGAACAGCGTCTTCGTGTTCACACTATTGCGCCGTCTCAATATGCCGGGCGCCTGGTTCGCCGCAGCGCTGTTCGCGGTCCACCCGACCCATGTGGACTCGGTTGCGTGGGCCATCGAACGCAAAGACGTGTTGTCGGCATTCTTCTATCTGTTGTCGCTGCTGGCCTACCTCCGCTGGGACACTATTCGGAACGGCAGCGATTCTGGTGCCCTCCAACCGACAACACTCAAGCATCGCCATCGTTCCGACGCTCGGCGTGGGGCGACCCTTTATGCGCTTTCGTTGGTGGCGTTCACGTTGGCGTTGTTGAGCAAGTCGATAGTAGTGACATTGCCGATCATTCTGCTAATCTATCACTGGTGGCGAAACGGCCGCCTGTCGAGAAGGGATCTAGTCGGAACGTTGCCGCATTTTGCGGTAGCAGCCATCGTAACCGTGGGCGACCTTGTCTATTATCTGGGTCGCGAATCGGACCTGATGAACATCACTGTAGTTGAGCGGATGCAAATCATGGCCCGCTCCACATGGCATTACGTGAGCAAGTTGTTCTGGCCTGCCGACCTGCTGCCGATTTATCCGAGTTGGGACATTAGCGGAAGCGACCCACGCGGTTGGGCAATAACTGGCGGCATTATCGCAGTGGTCGTGGGATTATGGATGCTGCGCCATCGAATCGGTCGAGCCCCGTTGGCTGGTGTCCTATTCTTCGGTGTGACTATAGCCCCGGTGTCAGGAATCATAGATTATGGGTACATGAACACGAGTTACGTGGCAGACCGCTTTCAATACATCGCAGGCCTCGGGTTGATCGCTGTCGTCGCTGGATCGGCAACGTTTCTTGTCAACAATATCCCAACGGAGCATTGGCTGAACAAGACCCGTTTGTTGGCATGTGCGGGTATGTTGCTGCTCGCTGGATTGAGTATCTTGACGTGGCGCCAAGCTCTGATATATGAAAGTTCAGAACGATTCTTTACCTACGTTGTCACAAACAACCCCACCGCGCGCGGCGGTGCATACACTAACCTGGGTAACGCTTATCGCTCAGACGGTAGACTTGAGGAAGCTATCGCGGCCTATGAGCAGTCGCTGGTGAACGATGCGCCTTATGTGACCCTTCCCCTCTCCAACCTAGGTGTCACCTACGCTGAACTTGAAGAGAGCGACACCGCAGAATCATATTTCAGGCAGGCAATCGCTTCAGATCCGTCTTTCGTTCCAGCGATATCGAACTTGACGACGATCCTGTTGAACAATAACGAGTTGGACG
>JAHQYM010000217.1 GCA_024421095.1 Acidimicrobiia bacterium | reverse complement strand
AATGTGCATTGATCGCGATTGTTGACGGCACAGCACAAGACCTGAACGTCACCCTGAAAAACGGTTCAACAGTGGAAATCGTCACCCCGCAATCCGAAGCTGGGTTGAACGCCATCCGCCACTCCACCGCCCATGTCTTAGCCCAAGCTGTATGCGAACTTTATCCAGAGACGCAACTAGCTATCGGCCCACCGATTGAGCATGGCTTCTATTACGACGTTGAACTACCCAATTCGCAAGTGCTAGCAGAGAGCGACTTAGCGCGTATCGAAGAGCGGATGGCTGAGATTGTCGCCGCTGACCAACCATTCGTGCGCCACGAACTACCACTACCCGAAGCCCAAGAATTCTTTGCCGACCACACCTACAAAACTGAGATAATCGAACGGGTTGTGGCCGGTGAGGCAAGCGGTGAAGATGTTGGCGAAGTAGCCGATCCCTCCACAATCAGCTTCTACGCCAACGGCGACATCAACCACAGCGGAACCTTTTTCGACATGTGTACCGGGCCGCATGTGCCAAGCACGCGGCACCTAGGTGCATTCAAACTTCAGTCGGTAGCTGGCGCGTATTGGCGTGGAGACGTGAACCGTCCGATGTTGCAGCGGATTTATGGCACCGCCTGGTCTTCGCGCAAAGAACTCAAGACCCACCTGCACATGCTCGCTGAAGCTGCCAAGCGAGACCATCGGCGTTTAGCCACCGAACTCGACCTGCTCAGTTGGCCAGATGAGTTAGGCCCGGGATTAGCGGTGTGGCATCCCAAAGGCGCACTGGTTCGCAAGTTGATGGAAGACTTCAGTCGTCTGCGCCACGAGGCAGTGGGATATGAGTTCGTGTATACGCCGCATCTAGCTAAGTCGGTGCTTTGGGAAACCTCAGGACACCTTGACTTTTATAAAGAATCTATGTATCCGCCGATGGAGTTAGACGGCGCAAGTTACTACCCGAAGCCAATGAACTGCCCGTTCCACGTGATGATTTACCGTTCCTCTCAACGCAGTTACCGTGAGCTACCACTCCGCCTGTTCGAGTTGGGAGCGGTGTATCGCTATGAACTTTCGGGGGTGGTTCACGGGCTGATGCGCAGCCGTGGCTTCACCGTAGACGACAGCCACATCTTTTGTGCGCGTGAAAGCATTGCTGCTGAGTTGGAATCGCTGCTCGATTTCGTGCTTAGCGTGCTTCGCGCCTTCGGGTTCAACGAGTTCGTGGCGAAGCTGTCCACACGTCCGCCCGAAAAGTCGGTAGGTGATGATGCGCTTTGGGACGAAGCAACTCGGGGGCTGCAACAAGCGCTCGACGCGTGTGGACTTGAGCACATCATTGATGAGGGTGGAGGTGCCTTTTACGGCCCCAAGATTGATGTGGATGTTGGCGATGCCATCGGTCGTTCTTGGCAACTCTCCACAGTTCAGCTGGATTTTAACCTCCCCGAACGATTCGGTTTGGAATACATCGCCGCTGACGGGTCACGCAAACGACCAGTGATGATCCATCGAGCTTTGTTCGGTTCGGTGGAAAGGTTTTTTGGGGTGCTACTTGAGCACTATGGGGGGGCATTTCCGACTTGGTTGGCTCCAGTGCAGACCTTGATTCTGCCGGTGGCTGCGGTTCACCAAGAATACGCGGATTCGGTGGCGCAGCGTTTGGGTAGTGCTGGGGTGCGGGTGCGGGTGGTTAGTGCGGTTGACCCGTTGGGTAAGC
>JAHQYM010000216.1 GCA_024421095.1 Acidimicrobiia bacterium | reverse complement strand
AATGTGCATTGATCGCGATTGTTGACGGCACAGCACAAGACCTGAACGTCACCCTGAAAAACGGTTCAACAGTGGAAATCGTCACCCCGCAATCCGAAGCTGGGTTGAACGCCATCCGCCACTCCACAGCCCATGTCTTAGCCCAAGCTGTATGCGATCTTTATCCAGAGACGCAACTAGCTATCGGCCCACCGATTGAGCATGGCTTCTATTACGACGTTGAACTACCCAATTCGCAAGTGCTAGCAGAGAGCGACTTAGCGCGTATCGAAGAGCGGATGGCCGAGATTGTCGCCGCTGACCAACCATTCGTGCGCCACGAACTGCCGCTACCCGAAGCCCAAGAATTTTTTGCCGACCACACCTACAAAACTGAGATAATCGAACGGGTTGTGGCTGGTGAGGCAAGCGGTGAAGATGTTGGCGAGGTTGCCGACCCGTCCACAATCAGTTTCTACGCCAACGGCGACATCAACGACAGCGGAACCTTTTTCGACATGTGTACCGGGCCGCATGTGCCAAGCACGCAGCACCTAGGCGCATTCAAGCTTCAGTCGGTTGCTGGCGCGTATTGGCGTGGAGATGTGAACCGTCCGATGTTGCAGCGGATTTATGGCACCGCGTGGTCTACGCGCAAAGAACTCAAGACGCACCTGCACATGCTCGCTGAAGCAGCCAAGCGAGACCATCGGCGTTTAGCCACCGAACTCGACCTGCTCAGTTGGCCAGATGAGTTAGGCCCGGGTTTAGCGGTGTGGCATCCCAAAGGCGCACTGGTTCGCAAGTTGATGGAAGACTTCAGTCGTCTGCGCCACGAGGCAGTGGGATATGAGTTCGTGTATACGCCGCATCTAGCCAAGTCGGTGCTTTGGGAAACCTCAGGACACCTTGATTTTTATAAAGAATCGATGTATCCGCCGATGGAGTTAGACGGCGCAAGTTACTACCCGAAGCCAATGAACTGCCCGTTCCACGTGATGATTTACCGTTCCTCTCAACGCAGTTACCGTGAACTGCCTCTTCGCCTGTTCGAGTTGGGAGCGGTGTATCGCTATGAACTTTCGGGGGTGGTTCACGGGTTGATGCGCAGTCGTGGCTTCACCGTAGACGACAGCCACATTTTTTGTGCGCGTGAGAGCATTGCTGCGGAGTTGGAATCACTGCTTGATTTCGTGCTTAGCGTGCTTCGCGCCTTCGGGTTCAACGAGTTCGTGGCGAAGCTCTCCACACGTCCGCCCGAAAAGTCGGTAGGTGACGATGCGCTTTGGGACGAAGCAACTAAAGGGCTGCAACAAGCGCTTGACACGTGTGGACTAGAGCACATCATTGATGAGGGTGGAGGTGCCTTTTACGGTCCCAAGATTGATGTGGATGTCGGCGATGCCATCGGTCGATCTTGGCAACTCTCCACAGTTCAACTGGATTTTAACCTCCCCGAACGATTCGGCTTGGAATACATCGCCGCTGACGGGTCACGCAAACGACCAGTGATGATCCATCGAGCCTTGTTCGGTTCGGTGGAAAGATTTTTTGGGGTGCTACTTGAGCACTATGGGGGGGCGTTTCCGACTTGGTTGGCCCCAGTGCAGACCTTGATTCTGCCGGTGGCTGCGGTTCACCAAGAATACGCGGATTCGGTGGCGCAGCGTTTGGGTAGTGCTGGGGTGCGGGTGCGGGTGGTTAGTGCGGTTGACCCGTTGGGTAAGC
>JAHQYM010000062.1 GCA_024421095.1 Acidimicrobiia bacterium | reverse complement strand
CCCCGGCCGGCGACCGGGTCACGGGTGAGCACCAGAACGGGCCGGTCGCCGCCCGGGGTCGCCGCAAACCAGATCTCACCCCGTTTCATCAGCCGGTCACTCGATCCAGTCCGACCAGTCATCGGCCGGGCCCCAATCTGCAACCTCGGCGAACGCCGACTCATCGGCAGCCAAAGGTTCCGTCTCCCGGCGGTCGACGTCGAGTACCGACTCCAACCCGACGAGGTACCGGTGCAGAGCCTCTCGCAACAGCTCCGAGCGCCCGACACCGAGTTGCTGCGCCCAACGCTGCATCTCGGCAACCTCGGCATCATCCGCTCGAAAACTCACCATTGTCATACAAATACTATATTCTGTATGACACAGCGACGCGCACACGACGGCCAGACTCGTTGACGAGTCGGTGAGCATGGCGCAAGCATCGTTTTACACTTTAAACACGACTCGCAGAGGACCGGGATTAGATCCGACCGTGTACGCGAACTCGCTGCCACTGAACTGCTCAACCGAAACCGCTACAGGTTGTCGCCCCAGCATGTCACGGTGTTGTCAGGTTTGACCCCAAAATCCCACAACAACACAAAACGGCATCTGTTTAGCCCCTCAAACGATCTAACCACAAAAGGATACAGGGTGCGTGATGTGATGTGATGCTTTATGATGGCTCCTCAAGTAAACAAAGACTGCCGAAATAATCACCGGTGCCCTACAACACGCAACCAACAAACACAACCCCACCCCACAATTCACTCTCCGCTGATTTCCGAAGAGCCATTTAGTGAAGCGGAAGCGGAACGTCGCCATCAACGATGACGCTCGACGATCCAATCGCGGGCAAGCATTCGCGAATAGCAAGAACTGCTTCCTTCACTTCGCGGAGATGCCGTCTACCTTCCTATCGCTCCGCCAGTCGCCGTTGCGTGAAGATCCCACGCGAAGTGAATCTGTTTGCGGTCATTGTCTGCCAGCGAGCCCGGACCTATGTGAAGGGCATGTGCTGTCGCGAAGAAAGTACGGTGAGCGGCGTGGAGTCGCCCGTGGAAGTGGCGGAAGATGAAGTCGAGAAACCGCATCACGTGAAGCGGTGCAACGCAAGCGATCCGACAATCAGCGCCGTTGATCGTGAAGTGGCTCGCAGGGTGCCCTTTAGCTGAGGCTTCGCTGTCGAAGTCAAAGCGGATCGGTGAGCGCAAGACTGCGTCCGAATCTCGGTAGAGGTCGACGATATCGGCTAGGGGCTGCCCTTCCCTGAGCAGAGCGTGGTCCAGGTTGTAGGGGCACGGGAAGTAGCAGAGGCGATGCCGCGTGACCTCGCCGTCTTCCACGGTGTAAGAGAGCTGGATGAGGCTGCCGTCATAGAGCAGAGCCGAATAGTCACCGTTCGTGAGCCAGGTCACATACTGGTCGATCGTCGGGTGCTCGAAGCCCTCAATGAAAGCCCCTTCACGAGCGTGAGAGTGCCAGGCCACCACATCCAGACCCATCGAGACCTCAGGCACGAACAGCGCCAGTTCCGCGTCAATCAAGTAGTCAAGCGCGTTGCGAATCTGATCTCGAACGGTCCTAACGGTAGTCATTCGCCGAGTCGGTTCCGAGGCTGAGGATCAGCTTGGTCCGAAGCGAAGGTGGCAGGTCCAGCGGGTCCAACTCTCCACGTTCGTGCGCCTCCAGAAACACGGAGAGCCCCTCGGTCGCCTTCCGGAGCGACTCCTCCGCGCCCTCGGGTCGATCCCGATGAAGATGTCGCAGTTCCGCAAGTTCGGCACTCGTCGGAATGTTAAACTTCAGCTGAAAGTTCTTAGAGAATACGGTCTCGATCTCTCGGCGAATCGGATCCATCTGCTCTCCCCAGCCGCTGATGCGGACCCAAGCGCGGCTTCGCGTTATGGCCGTGAAGAGGCTGTTCCTCCTCGTTACGGCGTTGAATCGGTGTGCGGCGTGCTGGCAATCGATCGCATACACCATCGGTGCTTCGTTGCCCTTGGCGCGGTAGATGTGTGCTATTGCGACGGAGTCACGCTGAAATACCTCATCAACGCTTGAATTCACTCCGACGAGGTGTGACTGGATTCCGTAACGGTTGAGCTGTCGAATCAGGTGCGGAGCGCGGGACTTTGCCCGGTAGGAATCTGGAAGGACGATAAGGATGTCGTCCGGTTCAAGTTCGTCTTGATCCAAATTGCGACGAATTTCGCTCGCGACCCATGCGTCTTGCTCGTCCTGGGTTGAGAACGATTGAACTGCGACAGACTCCTCTGGAGAGAGAAGATCTGGGAAGTATGACGGGTAGCTCGCCGACGAGCGCTCTAGAGTCACAGGCATCCCAAGAGCCAGGTTCCCATGCACGACGCTGTATCCAACATCGCGCCAGAGGTTTGGGTCATCGGGGTGTTGAAGGGGCCCTTCTTGACGGTAGACACCAATACCAAGCGCATGTGCAGTCGTCAGCGCCCACGGAGTGTTTCGGTAGCAGATCGGAAGGACAATATCGCGCTGGGGTTCTCCGTCGGCCGAGTCAAGGTTGATCAAGTTCTCGCCGTTGGGTCCGGTGCCAAAAAGTTCATCTGTGGTGGGCATGGCTGTCTCTGAGAGCTTCTGCAGGTCGTCATAGCCCCAGACAATCCGCTTCGGACGCTTGGTGAAGCGGTACGCGAGTTGGAAGAACTCCGGTGGGAGATCCTGTGCTTCGTCGATCAACAATGCATCGAATACTGGTTCAACGTCACGTGAGCGAGCGACATCAAGGAGTTCTCCACACGCACCGGCGAATGCCCCGTCCATCCCGTACTTGCCCCTCGCGTAAGACCAGTTCCTCGCAGGCTCACCAAGCGCCGAAGCGATCAAACTGTACACCCCGACCTGGTTGCTTGACCCCCATGAGTGGATGATTCGGAGTCGATTCTCATCGGGTCTGTCGTTAGTGTGTTCGAAGGCGAATCGAGTTACGAGGTCATTGATCTGTTGGTACAGAGCGCGAGATTGGAAGGTCAGAGCGATGTGCCAGTCGGGATGTTGCGAGTGCCAGTAGGCGGCCTTCAGAGCTAGGACGACCGTCTTGCCTGATCCGGCGAGTCCGCGAATTCGCTGTGGTCCCTCTGGACTCTCGATCGCTGCAGCTTTTTGCCATCGATCGAGGTTCGCGATGCCGCTCTCAATCTTCTTGAGGATGGCACCCCGAGAATTGTCCTTTGTTACCGCACTTCGCTTCTTGGCCGGCTTGATGGTCGTGACTCGCTGCAACGCTGCCTGTAGGTTTGTCTCAATCTCCGCAGAGATCGCGGGCAGATCCTTCACCCAGTCCCGTACCTTTTCTATCGAACCGTAGAACCCCTCAGATTCAACGGGAGCCTCAGTCGGTGGAGTGTTGGCGAAGACTGTGGCCGTTTCGGGGCGTATCGCTACTCGTCGGCCTTTCCGGAGACCTTCGTGACGACTCAGGTGGCTCTCAAGGATCGCGAACAGGCGGTCCTGCTCAGCGATGATCTCAATCCACTCCTCGTCGCACATTGGCACCGAATCGGCCAGAAGGAACGCTATTAACCCGTGTGTACGACACACCAACAGAGCATCTACCTCAACACGCTCATCTGCAGTCGCCAGCACCGGGTAACCCAGATAGACCGTTCCTTCCTCGACGACCGGTTTCAACTGATTAACCAACGCCTGGGCGATATTTCGATCCCGGCTTTCGCCGAACACAACTTCCAGTGGCATGCTTTTGATCCTTTGCCGTCGAGTTTCCTGCCGGTCATGCTAGTGTGGACGAATCTGATACATCCGACGCAACCGACGGAATCTTCGGGTTGGCTGGATACCTTGAACTTGTTTGCCCGTGTTACGCCAAGTAGTAGGGTTTCTCCAGCGAGATGGAACTTCTCGTTTGCCATCATATATTATGAAAGAGTGCGGGATAGAGATTGTTTATTTGCGGTGTGGTTGGCTTGATGTCTTAGGGATGTGCGATAGTGGTAACCCGTACCACTTGGCCCTATAAAGGAGATGTCATGTCCAAGCTCACCCGAATAATCCGTAGCAGTGAAGAGGTTACCGAAACCGATGCTAACACCGTCTTTGAGTTGCTCATACCGATTGTGGAAACAGACCCGATGGCCGACGATGCGGTGGAAGCGGCACGAGATGTGATTAGCCGTTTCCCGCTTAGCGACGACCGCCTTCTAGCTCACCTTCTTGACTGGTGGTACGTGGTAACGACAGGTCAGCCCACCGCAAACAACGGTGCGTTTATCCTGCCAGACACCTTCGACACTCGGGTAAAACACTGTATGGACGCTTTAGCCCGGCTAAATCTGCACTTGCCTGCTGCCGAGTGGTTGCGCAAACGCCAAGATTTCAAAGCGATGATGAAAGAACTAGATGAAAACATCGCGATTGACGTTGATGGATCGGTGAAACCAGGGAGTGATATTGAGGCTGCAAACTTAATCAGAGACAAGTTAGGCGACACCATCAAACAACTGAGGGAAGGTCGTCGGGCTAATGAAATGGAAGTTGATTGGGATCGGGAACTCCGAGACAGAGGAGTAGAGGTCGGGAGTCGCCGCTACAAAGACATTCGAAAACACTGTCGCAAGGACACCGAGAATGTGAACCGAACCGTAGCTCTGCAAAATGAAGTGGAACCTTGGGTAAGGAGATATGTACCCGAGGCGGTTGATGCCGTGCCGAACGAACTCAAACATGCGGTAGGGCCACTAGCGGAAGCACTTTTGCGTCCCATATTGTCGCACAATGCGGTGCCAGATGTTGACCGAGGGAAAGTGGTTGAGCGCATCAACCTAGCTGCTCAAAAAAGCGATAGTCGCCGACGCTACCGGCTCGCACGAATAGTTGACAGGTGGTGCGAAGAAACCGGACAGACAGTTACCTCATTGCAACAAGAACTTCAGCGTCACCGTGCGCTCGCAGCAGACCTAAGCAAAATCAGCGCCAAATACGATGTAACCGAAGATGATCGCGATGAAGTGTGGGTCCACGTGCTTGAAGACGATATTGAAGGTGCGGAACAGGCACTCAAAAAACTGCAAGCGAAACTGGATCGCCATGCGCGTGCAGAGTTAGCAAGGAATCAATTTGAAGGGCTTAGCCGGGAGTTGCGCCATTCGATTCTGAACGAGGATGCAGGTTGGACCGAGCGCCTCGAATCCTTGCGAGTGCGCTTAGACACGGTTGACCCTTACGAGATGGCTCGGGAGATCGGCTTGGCGCAAACGGACTTGAACGAACAGCTCAAAAAAGGCCTCGACAATCAACTCACGGAATTGACCAGACTCTTAGACTCGTTTGATGAACTCGTTGAAACCGATTCGATCATTCGCAAGCAAGTATGGCAACGCAAGATCGCGGAACTAGCTCTACGGGGTGGCCGAGGTGCTAATGAACTGAAAGAAGATATAAATACAGAATTGCAGCAGTTGCGTACTGAATGTTTTCAAAATGTTGAAAAAATCCTGCAAAAAGTTGAAGAAACACTAAGCGATGAACGAGCCGATTTCAACAACGAAGACATCGGAACTTTTGAAAACCGGCGGTCCGAAATAGAAGAATGGCTCAAAGACATCAACCTAAGCGAATCCCACGGCGACCAACGCCTAGCCGAAGCCCGAGCTAACGCACAGCAACTCTGGAACGACATTGATGTTCGGCGGATTCACCGATGGACTGCCGACCAAGAAGAGAGTGAACTAATAGCGCATCTCTTACAGCATTGCACAGGCGCTTTGGATTTCGACGAAATGGACATTCGCCGTCTGTACGTTTCTCTCAAAACAAGACCGTTCGTGATCTTGGCAGGTCTCACTGGCTCCGGCAAAAGCTCCCTAACCCGCACTTTCGCCGAAGCGCTTGGAGCGACCGGACAAAACCGCCGATTTAGGCGCATTGCGGTTCGACCTGATTGGATAGACCAAACCGAAGTACTCGGCTTCGTCAATCCGATTTCGGAACGTTTTGTGCCTGGATGGCTCGCCGAAACAGTGCGAGATTGTGAGCGGGAACCAGATCATCTGCACTTCGTGCTGCTTGATGAGATGAACCTTGCACCAGTGGAACAGTATCTAGCCGAGTGGCTTTCGGCGATTGAAGAAGCACGTTCTGGCAGTGCCGATGTGCGTATGCCATTGTATTCACGGTCTATGAAACCGAAGAATCATGATGAATGGCCGGCGAGCCTCAAATTCCCTGACAATCTGCTAATCATCGGTACCGTAAACGTAGACGAAACCACACGACCGCTATCTGAGCGAGTGCTTGACCGGGCGAACGTGTTGCTGCTCAATGTTGAAGTGTCGGCAAGTCATCACCAACCGAATGGAAAAACGCCACCACCATGGCATGTTGGAGTATCCGAATGGCGTAAAGCTTGCACCAATCACCCCAGCGATAAACACCATGAGTTCCTTATTGATGTATCCAACATTTTGAGACGAGTCAGCATTGGTGTGGGGTTGCGCGCGCATCTAGAACTAGAACGATTTGTGGCCAACGCTCAAGGCATAATCAACGATGAAGCAGCGCTGGATTGGGGCATCGTGCAGCGAATAATTCCCAAGATTCGAGGGTTCAAAGGGTACCTATTTGAAAGTCTCAAAGACCTTCTTGAAGAGTTTGAAGGTGTGGGAGCTCAACAGTCTGCGGCAATATTGCGGCGCTGGCTGGACGACAGCGTGACCGATGATGAGTTCCTTGAAGGCACAGACCCTCGGCTCACTTTTGCACGCCGCTGACCCATGGACGCAATCGAAATACACGCTCGGCGCTCATGGGTGCCGATTCGCTGGGGTGACGAAATTCCACAGATCTCAGAATCGGCACGGTTGGAGTTGCGTGGCTTTACTAACGGGGAGGATTTCTGGCTCGGCCCCCTAGCAGCAAAAGCTGACCAGTTAGGAGAGTTCAAAATCCGCTCGCAAGACAACCACAAGCTCAAAGGACATCTTGGGTACGTGGAAGTTATGCGTCAATCGGGTCATGTTGTTGGCGAGTTTGAAATAGTGCCCGACAAGATGAGTGAAACGAACTATCAGGCTCTCCGGTCCGTTCTGGAGCAGGTATGGGCTGGGTTGTTGTTTGACCCCGAAGGGGTCAGCGGTCTGAGCGCCCAGTTACCTTCCCCGGTTGACTTGTGGAAGCACATTGAGCAACCTCTGCGAGAAATCGCTGCTGAACCAAGGTCGGTTTTGGCTCGCGGCGTGGACGCGAAACGTTTAGAAGCCATCCGCAGACCCGCCGAGTTGACAGCGAGCGTGTTGCGAGCTTCAGCAGCTCTGTTTGCTGGTGCAGACACACAACGGCCTGGTCGCGGCAATGTCTTAGTCCGCGATGTCAATATTCCCGAGAACGCGCTCGTGGCCGAAACCCTACGCCGCTTGGTGATCTATGCTCGCCGCACACCTAGCGGCGCAGACGTAGCCACGCGTGCCCAACGACTGCTTCGCAGTTACCCCTTTTCTGCTTGCAGTTGGTATCACGGCGACATCGCAACAGCACATGCACGCATTCGCCACGACCCGCGCTATCAACGTGTGGAGCAAGTGCGCCAAGTGCTTGAGGGCCCGCAATCCTTCGCTACCGAAGGCCCTGGAGATGCCCGCCTAGGGGTGAAAGGAATTAGCAGGCTTTATGAGTATTGGGTTTTCCTGCAGGTCCTCATTGCGTGTGAGCAGAAGTATGGCGCACCAATCAAACCAGGTTTCGATGTTTTGGGAAGCCATACTACCGCAGGCGTAACCCGTCTTGAAATCCCTGAGAACACTACCGTAGATTTCAACGGGAACATTCACGTGGCATTCGAACCGCGAATCGACTCGGCTGGAACTGGTTGGCAAAACCTTGAAAACGTTCCGCACCCAGAACCGAACCTGGCGCAAACCGCCATCAAACCCGATGTTGCGGTGTTGCGCTTAGGGGTAGACCCCGCTGCGGTTATATTCGACGCGAAATATGTTAACCGTCATTGGGTTGAACGAGAAGCAGCCAAAATCCACGCTCGTTATTCTCGCGTTCGTATAGACGGAAAGCCGCTAGTGCGCCAGGTTTTTGCTGCACATCCGCATCCCGGTATCGACTTTGTCTGGGCTGGTTACGGTTCAATCCCGATGATCCCCGGCCAGCCCGTTGACCTAACCAAGTTCTTGCTTTAGAAATGGAGACCATCCATATTCTGCTGCTCCTCGGAGGCGGTTTCGTGGCTGGCATTATCAACACCATGGCTGGTGGAGGTTCACTGCTGACGGTTCCGTTGCTGGTGTTCGCCGGCGTGGGCGGCAACACCGCCAACGGTTCCAACCGCATCGGCGTTCTCGCCGGCACACTCAGTGCTGCGAGCACTTTTCGCCGCATGGGAGTCTCTGGATGGGCGGGCATTAGCCGGATTCTCGTGCCCGCAGTGTTGGGTTCACTAATTGGTTCCATTCTGGTAACGCAGTTGACCGACGATGTTTTTGAACGGGTGTTCGGTTTGGTGATGATCCCCGTCCTAGCATTGTCGCTACGCAAACCCGACCCCAAGGAACTCACCAGTAAACCACAATGGCATCCATTCGTATCCGCGCTGGTGTTTTTTGGGGTGGGCATTTATGGGGGCGCTATCCAAGCGGGTGTCGGTTTGATGCTGATCGCAGCGTTGAGGCGGGCCAACATCGACATCGTGACCACGAACCACATCAAGGTCATCGTCACCGGCGCGTTCACGTTGTTTACGTTGCCGGTGTTTATTCTGAACGGTGATGTTTATTGGTTGCCGGCGTTGGTGCTTGCTGTCGGTGTGGGGTTAGGTGCATTTGTTGGGGCGCGCATCACCGTTGCCGGTGGTGAACGGGTGGTGCGCCCGGTACTGGTATGTGCAGTGGTGGTGATGGCTGGGCGGCTTTTGGGGCTGTATTAGTCACCCAAGAACTGATTAGTCACCCAAGAACTGATTAGTCACCCAAGAACTGATTAGTCACCCAAGAACTGTTTAACTTGAGCAACTAAGCATTGAACATCCGGGCCGGCTGCGCGCCCAATCAGGCCTTTTTGCGGCGAAACGGTTGTGTGGAGGCTGGTCATCATAAGGTTTACGCAGCACCTCAAGTATTTGCTTGATGAGCTCGAAGTTGCCCTTTTCAGCATCGTCAATGGCAAGTTGCGCGAGGTAGTTGCGCAACACGTATTTGGGGTTTACTGCGTTCATCGTCGCCCGCCGTTGCAGATCAGCTTGGCCGCTATAGGCAATGCGTTGGCGGTAACGTTGCAACCAATTGAGCCAACCATCACGGTGATCGCCGCTAAGTTGCTCGCGCACGTAAAAGGCTTCCAGAAAGGGGGATAACAATTCGTCATCGGTGACGGTGGCCGATTCGGTATCCACATCAGCGAGACCTCGAAAAAACAAAGTCATGTCTGTTTCGGCACCAACAAGCAGTTCAAGCAAATCATCGATCAGTGACCGATCGGTCACAGGTGCAAAACCAACGATACCGAGTTTGTCGGCCATCATCTGCGGCCACTTTTCGTTGAACCGGGTGACGTAAGTGTTTAACGCATCCGTAAGTGGGTCGACTTCGTTAACGAGCGGGAACAAAGCATTCGCCAAACGTTCGAGATTCCATGCGCCGATTTGCGGCTGAGCACTGAAGCGGTAACGCTTCCTTGAGGCATCAGTAGTGTTGGGTGTCCAGTTGGGGTCGTAGTTGTCGAGCCAACCATAGGGGCCGTAGTCGATGGTGAGTCCGTGGATCGACATGTTGTCGGTGTTCATCACGCCATGCACGAAACCAACCCGTTGCCAATGCACAATCATGTCGGCACTTAGCCGAGCCACCTCTGCAAACCAATCCACATAGTTCGCCGGTGCAATCGTCAGGTGTTCCGCGTCAAGCAGTTCAGGAAAGTAGGTTGTGATGGTGTAGTCGGCTAAGCGGCGCAAATTGGCAATGTCTTTACGCGAAGCAAATATCTCGAAGTTTCCGAACCGAATGAACGATGGGGCAGATCGACAAACCACCGCCCCCGGTTCAAGAGCGGGCCGACCATCATAAAACATGTCTCGCATCACCTTGTCGCCAGTTAGGGCCACACTCAAAGCACGTGTGCTGGGCACCCCAAGGTGATGCATCGCTTCGCTGCACAAAAATTCACGCACCGATGAACGCAAAACCGCCAATCCGTCAGCACCCCGAGAGTATGGTGTCGGCCCGGCACCTTTAAATTGCAACGCTTGGCGCCCACTTCGCTTGGTTACCACTTCCCCCAAATTGATCGCTCTACCGTCACCCAACTGCCCAGCCCAATTGCCGAACTGGTGACCGCCGTAACACATTGCGTATGGGTCGCTACCTTCAATCGGTTCGTTGCCGCTGACGGCTCGCACGAATGCTTCGCTCGCACCGACATTGGGGTCAAGCCCAAGCAAATCCAGCATCTCCGCGCTAGTCGCCACGAGTTCTGGTGCTTCGGTAGTGGCCGGGGTTACACGCGAATAAGCAGCATCAAAAACTTGACGCACGCGGTTAGCCGAGATCGGATCGGCAGGCAGCGCGCGGGTGAATGAATTGTCCCACACCAGATCATCAAGTGGTTGAGCGGCCATTGTCAACCAGTGTACGTCAGTTCCAAGCCCGACTAAGCTGCAAACACGGCGCTAAACTGACCCTATGAAAACCGAATTTCGTTCGGAGCTTGCGGTGGATGGCATGACTTGCTCGGCCTGCGCCGCAGCAATTGAGCAAAGGCTGAAACGCTTAGGCGGCGTGAGTTCGGCGCAAGTCAATTTCACCACCAGCAAAGCGACCATACAACACGACAATACGCTAAGCGTTGACGACTTCCGTGCCGCAATCATCGGGCTAGGTTACGGAGCCCCGGACGAACTAGACCGAGACGCTGCAGACGCGGCCCGGCAAACCGAATTGTGGTTACGGTTTCGTGTAGCAGCCTTGCTCACCGTTGCTGTGATGCTGATTTCGATGCTGCGGCCACTGCGTTTCGTTGGTTGGGAGTGGGTGGGTTTGGCGCTCAGCACACCAGTTGTGTTCTGGTCTGGTTGGCGTTTTCATCGTGTTGCTGCGGGCAACCTTCGGCACCGTTTAGTCACCATGGACACTCTAGTATCGGTGGGTACTTTAGCTGCTTGGACTTGGTCGACGGTAGTGCTGCTAGCGAACTTAGCTGCCGATGTTTACTTCGAGACCAGCGCAGTCATAATCACTTTAATTTTGCTTGGCAAATGGCTTGAGGTGCGTGCCACTCGCCGCTCAGGACAAGCAATCCGGTCGTTAGCTGATCTTGGTGCGCGCACTGCGGAGTTGGAAGACGGCAACAGAGTAGCCGTTAGTGAATTGGCCGTAGGGATGCGTTTCCGAGTCCGACCCGGTGAAAAAATCGCTACCGATGGGGTCGTAGTGGAAGGCCATTCGGCTGTGGATGTTTCGATGGTCAACGGCGAGCCACTGCCAGTTGAAGTGGGCCCTGCCGACCCCGTAATCGGTGCTTCGCTAAACGCCAACGGTTCACTGCTTGTGGAAGCTACCCGGGTCGGTTCTGAAACCGTGCTGGCGCAGATCATTCGCTTAGTGGACGAAGCGCAAAGCAGCCGAGCCCAAGTGCAGCGTCTCGCCGATCGCGTGGCGAGGGTTTTTGTGCCCACGGCGATTGTGATCGCGGGGGTTACGTTGCTGGTTTGGTTGCTGCGCGGCGTTTCGGTTGCTGACGCGTTTACCGCCGCTGTTGCGGTGTTGATCATCTCCTGCCCTTGCGCTCTGGGGCTTGCCACACCACTGGCGATCCTTGTTGGCACCGGTCGAGGCGCGCAGTTGGGCATCATTATTAAGGGTGCGCGCGCTTTAGAAGACAGCCGTGACCTTGATGTGGTGCTACTCGACAAGACCGGCACCGTCACCCAAGGCAAAATGACCCTTGTTGAAGTGATTGCGCCAGACGGCAACAGCGAGGAGTGGTTGAATTTGGCAGCGGCGATAGAAGCCCGCTCGGAGCATCCAATCGCTCAGGCAATCGCCGAAGCAGGCGCAGCACGGTCGCGCGTCGACACTTTTGAGAACCGGCCAGGTTTTGGTGTGGTGGGCAGCGTGGACGGCAAACAAGTTGTGGTCGGCCGCCGCGCCATGTTTTCTGAAGTCACAGCAGGGTTGGAGCAACTTGCTGGTGAGGCTGAAGCAAAAGGGCATACCGCGGTTTTCGCGGGCACTGGGCCTGTCGCGCAAGCCGCGTTGGTGGTCGCAGATCAAATCAAGCCAACCTCGACTCAAGCTGTTGCCGCACTCAAACAACAAGGCCTTGAGGTGGCGCTGGTCACTGGTGACCATGAACTTA
>JAHQYM010000061.1 GCA_024421095.1 Acidimicrobiia bacterium | reverse complement strand
GACGAGCCAACGCGAAGGTGTTGTGCGAGCCGTTATTGGCATACCCCGCCACCACGAACGAATCGTCGTTGCGCAACACCATCGCCCGAGCCCGTGAGACCCCGCCGGCGAAGCCGAAGAATCGCTGCCGAAATTTGCCGATAGTGTCGCCCCCGATGAAATCGCGGACGAACTCACCCGCCGCGGTGAGGCGGGCCGCATAGAACTGGTCGCCCGCCTGTCCGGCGACAATGAGCTGCAAATCGGAGGTTTCCGCCACCGCCCACAACTGCGCGTCCGTCTCAGAGCGCGGCTTGAAGGATACCCCGCCAGAGGACCCGAAGTCGGTGTCTGACGCGCCCGTTGCGGTCACCTTGATCAGAGCCAGAAACCCGTCCGATCTGCCGCCGATGATGATCTTGCCGTCGAACAGGATCGTCACCGAATGGGCTTCGTCAACCGTGGAGCCCCAGTCGAAGTAAGCGATGCCGCCGCTGGAGAAACCAGTGTCGAGCGCACCCGCAGTGGTGTAGCGCGCCACGGCGAAGTCCTTGTGGTCGTCGCTGGTGTCGCTCGCTGTGCCATTAGTACTGGTCGCGAACCCCGCCACCACAATGTTGCCGACGGTGTCGATCGCCAGCGCCCGGGCACCGTCCGCGAGGCCGCTGACCCCATCAGCGGACACCATGTCTGTGGTCACGCGGCCGTCGCCGCCGAAACCCGTGTACGCCGGAGTGCTGCCCATGGCCGCTTTGTCACCGTCGGGGTCGCCCGCGTCATGAACTCGCAACAGCCCGAAGTCGTTGCCCGCCTGCCCGGCTGCGACGATCTTGCCGTCGGACTGGATCGCCACCGCATACGCCGTGTCGTTGGCACCGAAATTGTAGGTCGCCGAACCAGTGCGGGTATTGCCTGTGATCTTACCGAAACCGGTGTCGAGGCTGCCGTCGGTGTTGTAACGCGCCAACGCGAAATCGCGTCCGCCGCTGACGGTGGCATGCCCGGCTGCCACGATCTTGCCGTCGGGCTGCACCGCCACCGCCCGCGCTTCGTCATTGGCCCCGGCGCCGACGTCGGTCACCACCCGACCATCGGTGCCGAACGCAGTGTCGAGAGTTCCGTCGGTGTTGTAGCGGGCCAGCGCGAAATCCCTGTTGCCCGCAGCGGTCTGGACGAACCCGGCAACCACGATCTTGCCGTCGGGCTGCTCGGCGGCCGCGTGGATCTCGCTCGCCAGAGTGCCGAAGTCAGAGGTCACCGTGCCGCCGATGCCGAAGGTCGGGTCCAGGCTGCCCGGGCCCAAAGGCGCCACCGCCGGCAGCGTCAAACGCAGACTCACCGTGTCACCGCTGCGGGCATCGAAGAGACGATTGCCCCCCGATCTGTTGGGGAACGCGATCGTCCTGCCGAGACTCCATGTGGCATCGCTCAACGGATATGCCGCCGTCTGCGACCCGAATGCGACATGCAGCGTCATGCCCTCGCGGGCGGCCAGCGGCAATGTCTTGTGCAGAACGAGATAAAGTCCTCCGTCAGTTGGATTCCCGGGGACGATTATCTGCTCAATGTTGTATCCGCTGTGGTCGGGCAACACCAGCCGGTCCGCGGTGAGCACCGAAGGGTTGCTGCATTGAAAACCTTGGGAACCCATTCCCGGTGCCCATGCGTTGTTGCAGCCCACATCGGCAGTATGGTGAACACCGACCGACAGGTCCGCCGACCACACCTCAAACTCATGGCTAGACGCCGCCGCCGGCCGCGGATCATCAACAAGCGGCACCAGCCCCAACAGCGAAGCCAAAAGCGATACAACCGCGGCTACACCAAACCCAACGCGGCCACACCAAACAGACCAAGCAGAACCCCTTCGCCACCTAGCCATGAATCTTCCCACCCACGATACTTATCCGCGCCAGCGATTCGAGGGGGGGGGGGGGGGGGGGGGTGAGCAGTATTCGGGTCTGTGGTACTCATAGTTCCCTTTCGCAATGATGGTGACAGTGCAAAGTCTATACACCCACCGAACACGACGTCAAGCAGCAACCGAAAAATTTCTCCACAAAATCCACCGTAACGAAATGGCCCACTCAACCATCAACAAACGTGCCGTCACGCAACACATTACCGAAAGCTCATCTAATGCGTCAGCAAGCGTTTTCTTGCAATATGCATATCGACTGACCCGGCGGTGACCGCAGCCAGCAATGCAGGTACTTGAGCTAAACGGTTCACCGCAAAAACCCGTGCCAGAATCGCTCTATCAGTAGCGAAGTCTTGTGCAGCAACGCTTGCAGATGAGCTAGAGGCAGCGGCGACTGCTCCATCTAGCAGTGCCGCCCCAGCGGTGCTAAGTGCCAACATTTCCAAATACGCATGCGCACCAACTAAGGCATCGGCGCGCCTTGACTCGAAGCACTCAAGTAACCACTCGGATGCGGTTGCGGTGGCCGTAGCTGCAGCCTCAAGGTGGCTAGCGGCTAGCTTGAGATTTGGGTTAGCGGCTGCTGTCTTTGCTGTACATGAAATTTCAGCCAACAACTCTGCCACAGCCGCGCCATCACGGATGGGCAACTTGCGGCTCGCCAAATCAAGCGCTTGGATACCGTTGGTGCCCTCATAAATGGGCGCAATGCGGGCATCACGAAAATGTTGGGCGGCACCAGTCTCTTCGACGTAACCCATGCCACCATGTATTTGGATACCGGTGCTGGTGAGTTCGCAACCCAAGTCGGTACACCAAGCCTTCGACAACGGAGTCAATATCGCCGCACGCTCAGCACCTCTGGTTCTGCTCGCTTCGTCAGGGCCTTGCGCAGCCCAATCAAGTGCTTCAGCGTTGCGGTAACACAGCGAACGCATCGCCGCAATGCTGGCGCGCATGTCCATCAGCATGCGCGCCACATCGGGATGCTCAATTATCAACGAGGGTTCCGCGCCAAGCGCGTCTGGTGCTCTACCTTGACGGCGCTGCAAGGCATGATCTAGAGCCTGCTGATAGGCACGTTCGGCCAAAGCCACGCCTTCCAAACCCACCGACAAGCGGGCGTTGTTCATCATTGTGAACATTGCCACCATGCCCGCATTCTCCTCACCAACCAAGTAACCAACCGCGCCCGTTCTCTCCCCAAACGACATTACACAAGTAGGACTCGCGTGAATACCCAATTTGTGTTCCAAAGAGACGCAATGCACATCGTTGCGTTCCCCAAGCGTGCCGTCGGTATGCACCAAGTATTTGGGGACGACAAACAAACTGATCCCACGAGTGCCAGTGGGCGCGTCAGGGGTGCGCGCCAACACCAAATGAATAATGTTTTCGGTTAGGTCATGTTCACCCCAAGTAATGAAAATCTTTTGACCAACAATACGCCAAGTACCATCGGCTTTCGGTTCGGCTCGCGTGGTCAGCGCACCGACATCAGAACCCGCATGAGGTTCGGTTAGATTCATGGTGCCCGACCATTCCCCAGTCACCATCTTTTCAAGGAAAATAGCTTGTTGTTGAGGAGAACCATGATGGGCGAGTGCATCAATCGCGGCTTGAGTCAGCAACGAACATAGCGAATATGCCATATTTGCCGATGTCAGCATTTCTTGAACGGCCAAACCCAACAACCAAGGAAAGCCCCCACCCCCGAACTGCGCTGGCATAGCCACACCGTTCCAACCAGCGGCGACTTGTTGACGATACGCCTTCGCGAAACCCGGAGCCGTTGTGACCGAACCGTCATCATTGCGCCGAGAACCAACCACGTCGCCGTCACGGTTGGTGGGTGCCACTACTTGTTCAAAAAAACGGGCTGCTTCGGCTAAGAGCCCATCAACGAGGTCGGGGTCGGTTTGCTGAAAACCCTCCAAATTGCCTAAAGCCTCAAGGTTCGCTACCTCAAATAAAGTAAAACGGATTTCGTCAAGGGGTGCTTTGTATTGTGTCATCGTTTGAGCGTAGCTTAGCCCGCCAACGACTTGGGGGTTTGTTTGCACGTTCAAGCAGTATCCCCCGCCGCACCGCAATAATAGAGTTAACTTCAGCCCCAACCAGCAAACCCATAGCCATCAGGTACAACCAAAAAAGCAAGCTCAAAGCACCACCAAGAAGACCAAACACAGCGTTCGCTCCAGAAGAAGCAATGCTGAGATAGGTGCTGAAACCAAGCGACACAACCGACCACCAAAGCGCCGCCAACAACGCTCCCGGCAACTCGATTCGCCACGGCGCATGGTGGTTGGGGGCGATGTGGAACAACGCCGCAGCCCACCACACCAACACCAAAAAAACGATGGGCCAGCGCAAATAGTTCCAGACCAAAAGATACTCGGTGCCGACACCGACCACCTCGCTGAGCCGCTCCCCCGTTCCGAACAAGGGCCCCACCACCAGCGCAACCATCACCAACGCAGCGACCCCAACCGACATCAACGTAACCCCAAAACCAACCAGCCGCGTTGACAGCCAGCCCCGGTTCTGTTGATGGTCATAAGCGATGTCTAAAGCTCGAACTACGGCCGTGAACCCACGCGTGGCCGCATACGCAGCAAGCAAAGCACCAACCGTCAGCGCCCCAGCGCTGCCACCGTCAAAGAGGTCGCCGATTGTGGATTCGAGGGTGTTGTCTTCCCCGAAAACTCTCAGCATTTGTTCCACGATCCAAACTTGGGCATCTTCAGATGCGCTTTGGCCGATAATTGCGTCCATGGAACCAAGCAACGCCGCCAAAGTAATCAACGTTGGGAAGAAACTCAGCAAAGCAAAAAACGCGATCTCGGCTGCGAGGCCACCCACACGGTCACGCGAGAACTCATTGGCGAGTTCTTTCGCAAACGCAAGCGTCTCTTTGCTCAACCACTGTGCATACCGTTTTATCGCTAGGTACATTGCTTGAAGACTAGGCGGCGCACACCTTGTTGGGGTGCGCGCCAAGACCAACTAGCGAGGAGAACCAAATGGGCCGCTGGAGCAGAACAGAGTTGGAAGACGAGTTCGAGAAGTTTCAGGCGCGCACACTACGTGCTGCCACAACCCACGACTGGCGTGAATGGGCCGACCAGTTCACCCCAGACGCCACCTACGTCGAGCACCACTTCGGCACATTCGGAGGCCGCGAAGCGATCTACAAGTGGATTCAATCGACAATGAACACGCCACCCAACAACGAGATGACCTTTTTCCCAGTTGATTGGTATGTCATAGACGAACAAAGAGGGTGGATCGTCTGCCGTGTGGCGCACCGAATGCAAGACCCCGGCGACGGCTCAGTTCACGAAACCAGCGCCTTCACGTTGCTTAAATATGCAGGAAACGGCATGTGGAACTATGCCGAAGACGTTTACAACCCGGTGCAGAACGCAAAGATGCTTGAGCGCTACGGCAAGCACAAAAAACTACTCGAAACCAAAGACAGCTAGGAGGCTTGGCTGCGCTGCACCCGCTCGTGGTGCCACCATCAACGCTATCGATTCCACCAACAGCAAAAACGGCTGCGCCGCGCCCTAGCTACACCCGCTCGTGGTGCCGCAATCACCGCAAACAAAGCAGCTACCAGCCGGCCTCATGGGTACACCGCACGACATGCAAAACGGTGCTCCCGACGGCGCGCCTGCATTGTTGGGAACTGCAAATGCGGACATGGCCTGCGGCGCAGGAATAGCCGGATGCGGCGGAATATCTGAGCCTTGAACTGTCTCAGTTGTTTCTTCTTCAACGCCGGGCAGCGTTGGTTGCACCCGCTCATCGGTGGTGAAAATGGCTAGGCGAGTACGTTCTGAGGAATCCAAATACATCACCGCCAACCTACGAAACAAGTAATCCATCAAAGAGCTAGCGATACGAATCTCGGGATCGTCGGTCATACCCGCCGGTTCGAAGCGCATACCAACAAACGCCTCAACAAAAGCGCTCAACGGAACTCCATATTGCAGCCCGTGGCTCAACGAAACAGCGAAAGCATCCATGATGCCGGCTAGGGTCGAACCCTGTTTAGAGACACGCACAAATATCTCGCCGGGCCTGCCGTCCGCGTATTCACCGACAGTCACAAAACCCTTGCAATCAGCTACACGAAACTCAAATGTTCGGCTCGTGCGGGTTTTCGGCAAACGCTCTCGCACCGGTTGGACTGCCACTCCTTTGCCGCCACTAGGTAGCACACCAACACGGTTGCTAGCTGCGCTGTTGCTAGCTCCGCTGTTGCTGGCCGCACTGTTGCTAGCTCCGCTGTTGCTAGCTGCGCTGTTGCTGGCCGCAATGTTGCCAACCGCACTGTTATTAGCTGCACTGTTGCTGACCGCACTGTTATTAGCTGCACTGTTGCTAGTCGCACTTTTGCTAGCCGCAATGTTGCCAACCGCGCTGTTGGTGGCTGCACCGTCTTTGGCCGCACTGTTGCTATCCGCACCGTCGTTGGCCGCGCGGTTGCTAGCCGCAATGTTACCAACCGCACTGTTATTAGCTGCACCGTCTTTGGCCGCACTGTTATTAGCTACACTGTTGCTGACCGCACTGTTATTAGCTGCACCGTCGTTGGCCGCGCGGTTGCTAGCTGCAATGTTACCAACCGCACTGTTATTAGCTGCACCGTCTTTGGCCGCACTGTTGTTGGCTGCACTGTTCCTCGCTGCACCGTCGTTGGCCGGAATGTTGCCAACCGCGCTGTTGCTCTCGGCCGTGCCCGCGGAAAGCGGTTGAGCGACCTTGCAATTGTCACGATACAGAGCCACCGATTTGAGCCCCAGCTTCCAGGATTCGACTAGCAGCTTTTCAATGTCGGCAACGCTCACATCTTCGGGAAGATTAACCGTCTTTGAGATCGCCCCAGAAATAAACGGCTGCACCGCTGCCATCATCAGCAAATGACCCCGATAATGGATTGCGTCTTCACCCAACGAACAAGCGAACACGGGTAAATCGTTAGGATCAAGACCCGGTGCACCCTTAGCGCTGTGCTCCGTGTTGATGTGGGCAACGATGGCATCAACGGCTGCGGAACTGTAGCCGAGATTACGCAACGCACGGGGCACCGACTGGTTCACAATGCTCATCGTTGCGCCGCCTACCAAACGCTTGAATTTCACTAAGCCCAAGTCTGGCTCTACTCCAGTGGTGTCGCAATCCATTAGCAGGCCGATAGTGCCAGTCGGAGCAATCACCGTGGCTTGTGCGTTGCGTACACCATGATCTGCGGCTTCGCAAGTTTTGTCCCAAGCACGTTGTGCAGCTTCAAGCAGCGGTGCCGGAGCCTCTTCTTCGTCAACATTGGCTACCGCCGCACGGTGTTGACCAAGAACCCTGAGCATTGGCTCCCGGTTGTGGGCAAAACCAGCGAAGGAGCCCAAGCGAGCTGCCAACCGAGTTGACTGCCGATAAGCCTCGCCGGTCATCAACGCGGTCATTGCCGCGGCCACAGCCCGACCCGCAGCTGAATCATAAGGTAAACCGAGTGTCATCAGCAAGGCACCAAGATTGGCGTAACCCAAACCTAACTGCCGAAAGTTCTTAGCATTGGTGGCGATCTTTTCGGTAGGGTAATCGGCGTTGCCAACAAGGATGTCTTGCGCCGTAAACACAACCCTAACGGCGTGGCAAAACCCCTCAATATCGAAACCAGCGATACCATCACCGCGCTGAAAAGCCAACAAGTTAAGCGATGCCAGATTGCACGCCGAATCATCAAGGTGGAGATATTCCGAACAAGGATTACTGGCATTAATCCGCCCAGTGTTGGCGGCCGTGTGCCACGCGTTGATAGTGCTGTCGAACTGCAGGCCGGGGTCGGCGCACTCCCAAGAAGCCCGCGCAATCTGCTCCAAAAGGCCACGCGCCTTGACCTTGCGCACCAACAAGTTGTCGGTACGGGAGCGCAGTTCCCAGTCTGAATCGTCAAGCACAGCTTGCATAAAATCGTCTGTCACGCGCACTGAGTTGTTGGCATTCTGGTACTGAATCGAATGAATGTCGGTGCCGTCAAGGCTCATGTCAAAGCCGGCTGCGGCGAGCGCATGGGCTTTACGTTCCTCGCGAGCTTTGCACCAAATGAACTCTTCAATGTCTGGATGGTCGGCATCAAGAAGCACCATTTTGGCGGCGCGGCGGGTTTTACCGCCCGATTTGATGGTGCCTGCGGACGCGTCCGCGCCACGCATAAAACTGACCGGCCCGCTCGCCGTGCCGCCACCATCTAGCCCCTCAACTGATGCACGAATGCGCGAAAGGTTGACTCCAGCACCGCTACCGCCTTTGAAAATGCGTCCTTCCTCGGCGTACCAGTTGAGGATGGATGCCATGTTGTCTTCGACCGACAAAATAAAGCAAGCCGAGGCTTGTTGCGGCACGCCTTTCACGCCGATATTGAACCACACAGGCGAGTTGAAAGCCGCTTTTTGGGTCAGCAGCAAATGCGCTAGCTCAGCTTTGAAGGCGCTTGCTTCAGTGGTGGCTTCAAAGTATCCGTCACGCTCGCCCCAAGACGTTATGGTGTTGACGATGCGCTCCACGACCTGACGCAGTGAAGACTCGCGTTGTGGCGTATTCATCGTGCCTCGGAAGTACTTTTGCGCCAAAATATTGGTGGCGTTCTGGCTCCAAGAACTGGGCACTTCCACTCCGAGTTGCTCAAAAGTCACCGATCCGTCACGATGGTCTATTAGGCGAGCGTCTCGGCGTTCCCAACGCAGGTCGTCATAAGGATCACTGTGTTCGGTGGTGAAATGGCGTTGCATAGCGAGGTTGCTTCGCTGCGATAAAAGGGTCATTTTCGGGGCTCCTTCCGAGCGCCCTCAGAAACTAAAGTAGCTCGATTGTTTGCGGTTGACGATAAGACTTCAAGAAGATTAAGCACTTGCTTTGCTGTGTGGTCGGATCTTCTAGGGTTCAGGGGAAAACGAGTTTGCGGCGGATTCCACATTACCTACCGGTACCCCCAAGGAACTGATTCGACTCTTGCGTGAGACGTTCCGCACCACCATCCTGGCGATCCGAACCACACAGCGCGATCAACTCTAGAGCGCATTGGTTGTGGATAAGAAGTGGATTAGCAGCGGTTTTAATTGTGGATTTCTAATGGTGATATCCACAGACTCGCAAGGCTTAGTGGTCAGATAGGGTAAGGCGCGGTGCAACAGATTTTCCCTGATTGGAATGCTGAGGTTGATCCCCTCGACAGCTATCTGCGTGACGCTAGGCCAGCACCGCCAGGCCGCCCTTGGGTGATGCTCAACATGATCGCAAGCCTCGACGGTGCCACAGCACTTGATGGGTTGAGTGGCGGCCTCGGCGGCCCTTGCGACCGCGCTGTGCTGGCCGCACTGCGAGCCTGCTGCGACTGGATTCTGGTGGCCTCGGGAACCGCTAACGCCGAGCGCTACCGTATGCCGAAGGGCAACCCAGCAGCTAGAACCCACCGTCTGCAAAAGCAACAAACCGCGGCACCCCGCTTGGCAATAGTGACCGCCAGCGGAAAGCTCGACCCGACCATCCCGGCGCTCGCTAACGAAGGCCAACCGCGTCCGCTCGTGATCAGCGGTACGCTCGCCGATGCAGCCCGGCTTAGTGCGCTGAACGCTGAAATTGTTCGCTTGCCTATGCCCAAACCGCAACCCCAAGCCGTGCTTCAAACTTTTCACGAACGCGGCGCTACGGTAGTGCTTTGCGAAGGTGGGCCAACCTGGAACGGACAAATGCTGCGAGCAGGGGTGGTTGACGAAATGTGCATCAGTATCTCGCCCATCCTTGTGGGAGGAGATTCGCCACGGGTTGTGGCTGCGGCTCCACAGACTACCGTTCGCAAAATGCGTCTGAGGCGCCTGCTCACCGAAGACGGACTGCTTTTCGCTCGTTACACAAGAATATGAGTTCATGATCATTGCCTCTCTTCTCTCTGCTCTGCGCTGTGCTCGCTGCCGCCGTCACTAGTAACCGCAACCAGCAACGCACCCACAACACCGACCGCCCAAGCGTGCTCTCCGCGCTCTGCTGCCGTCACTGTTGCCGCAACCAGCACCGCAACCACAACAGCGACAGTCCGATCGTGCCCTCCGCGCTGTGCTCACCGCGCTCAGCTGCCGTCACAAGTAACCGCAACCAGCAACGCACCCACAACACCGACCGCCCGATCGTGCTCTCCGCGCTCTGCTGCCGTCGCTAGTTATTCCAGCAGTTTGGTGGGGATTACTAACTGCTGACCAGGTTGTATCGTGGCTGAACCGGCAATGTCGCTAAGTGCGTCAACTAGCCGCCGAGGGTCTGCGCTTGGATTGATTTCCGTGGCGATCCTCCAAAGCGTGTCTCCTGGTTGAACCACTACCACGACCGCATCAAAGGGCATCGTCTCAACAACTTGCGTAGCTTTGTTGTGGCCCGTTTGGGTTGAACTATCAGTAGGGCTAGCAAACGCCCAGAGGCCGATTACCAATGAAAGCGCAACGGTAAGCACCACTAAGCGGCGGTGCCAATAAACCTCGGCAGACAGCGTCTGATGCGGAGGTCGCCTCAACGCCGCCGTGGCAAGTGCAGTTGCACTTTGAGGTTGACTAGCAGATGGATTAGGTACGTAAGTTATGGTTGCGGTCATGATTACACTTTGCTCCTCGGGTGTGACACTCGCCTCGCCCGCTAGCGGATCAGGCAAGAATCTTGGAAAGGTACTTGACATCGAACAAATGTTTGACGAACGTATGTGTGTCGAACATTAGTTCGATACCATTGAACACGAACATTTGTTCGATGTCAACCTACAATCTTGTAATTTCGACAATGCCACCCAAGCGGGGGCTTTAGCAACGGAGGCAAAATGCCCGAACCACTCACCAACCGCCAACAAGAAATCCTTGATGTGATCGTCGGTTATGTACATGAACGGGGCTACCCGCCGTCCGTTCGCGAAATAGGTGAAGCCGTTGGTTTGCGCTCACCCGCAACCGTCAAAAGCCACTTAGACAACCTGCGAGACGCCGGCTACCTAACCCGAGACCTAGCCAAACCACGGGCCATACAAGTCAACTACGAACCCGCCACGCAAAGCGCGCCGCAAACTCGTCAAAACGCGCCGCAAACTCGGTTGAAGCATGTTCCTTTAGTGGGCGATGTGGCTGCGGGCACCGACGTATTAGCGGAATGCAACGTTGAAGAATACGTGCCCATGCCCCAAGACCTAACTGGTGACGGAGAACTGTTCATGCTACGAGTTCGAGGCGATTCCATGATCGAAGCGGGCATCTTCAACGGAGACTATGTAGTCTGTCGGCGCCAACATACTGCTCACGACAACGCCATCGTTGTGGCCGGTATCGGCTCGGGAGAAGCCACCGTCAAGACCCTCAAACGCCGTTCAGGTAAAGTACTATTAGTACCCGCCAACCCCGCCTACGACGAAATGGTGTTCGACCCCAGCGAAATACAAATCTACGGCCAGGTAGTCACCTTGATGCGCAAACTCTAAGAACCGTTGGTCAACAAATCCACGAGCGCAGCATGAGTGGCCAATAGCGAGGCTCTTTCCACATATTCACCCTGAGTGTGCGCTAGGGTCGGGTCACCCGGGCCGAAATTGCTTGCCGGCACCCCACGTTCGGAAAAAAAAGCAACATCAGTCCAACCAAGTTTCGCTCGCACCTCAAGGCCATTGCGCTCAACTAGGGCGCGCAGCAACGGATCATCAAGGCCCGGGCGAGCCGACGGAGAACAGTCAACCACCTCAACCCTGTCGCCATCGGCTAACACCGGGCGCAACAACTCACGCACGAACACCTCGGCCATTTCACAATCACGATCCGGCGCAAAACGGTAATTCACTCTCAAACGCGCCTGATCTGGCACCACATTGCCAGCCACACCACCCTCAACATGCACCGCTTGAAGCGCTTCACGATACGCACAACCCTCCACAACAGGGCGGCGCGGCTCAAAACCCGCAACCACCTCAAGCACATCTCGCAAACGATGGATGGCATTACGACCCATCCAAGGACGCGCGGTATGCGCCCGTACACCAGCAAGGCGAACCTCAAAACGCATCGTCCCCTGACAACCCGCCTCAAGCGCACCCAACGTAGGCTCACCAAGCAAAGCCACGTCAGCATCCAAAAGGTCGGGTTGCGCCGCCAATATTTCACGCAACCCGCTATGGATAAGCGCCACCTCCTCGCAAGCATAAAAGACGTAAGTAACATCGGTTAGCGGCGCGGTCAACCCCCGAGCAAGTTCCAGCATCGTGGCTATCCCACCCTTCATATCAGCCGAACCGACCCCGTAAAGCCGCTCGCCTTCAGTCCGCGCTTGTCCATTGCCGCTCGCTGGTACTGTGTCGGTGTGGCCCGCCAAAAGCAAACGCCGCCTCCGCCCAAGTTGAGTACGGGCAACTAGATTATCGCCAATGCGGGTGACCAAAAGATGCGGGCAACGGCGCAATTCTGTTTCCAGCGCATCGGTTATCGCCG
>JAHQYM010000060.1 GCA_024421095.1 Acidimicrobiia bacterium | reverse complement strand
CCGCAATGCTGATGCCATCGTTATCGGAGTCGGTGGCAACCGTGTAGGTAAACTCTAGTACAGATGTTCCGCCACTAGTGGACACTGAAGAATAGGTGGCTTGCCTCGAATTGCTACCAACCTGTAGGGTCAAAGTTGGTGAACCGTTTGTTGTGTCAACCTCAATTGCTGTGTCAAAAGTAACCGCTACCGTCACGGCTTCACCCGAGGAGTACGCCGCTTTAGTCGGCACCGACGTAAAAGCCAAATCCGTCACCCGTGGATACAAGGCCACAACAGATTCCCGTACCACACCAATGGGGTGCAAACAGGCAGACATGGGTGAGACAAGATCGGGTTCTATACCACCCTTAGCGCTAAGGTTATTAGGCCCAAAAAACCGAATCGAAGTCACCTGAATTGCGCCCAATTTATTACTGTTATCGGCAGTAGCGCGACCCGTACTCTGCCCAGTGTATTTGCCGTACGTTTTGGTGCCCACGATTTTAGCCCGTTGGTGGCCGCGCATCGCCAAAGCAAACATTTCCGACGCAGAAGCCGAACGGCCATTCACGGCTACTGCCATTGGTAAGGCAATCGCATCTGCGGCGTTACCATTTTGAGGACTACGCCAGACTTCTGCACCGCGAACCGAAACGAACCTGGAAACCACGTCGCTCTGTTCAAGAAACTGCTCGATAATGCGCTGAGCTTCGGTGACATAACCACCGCCGTTGTTGCGCAGGTCTACCACTAATGCGTCAACCCGGGCGTTGATCAACCGTGACAAATGATCTTGAAAGTCATTGTCGGAAGCCCTCGAAAAAGCATCGTATTGCAGATAGCCGACATTCCCGTCCACAACTTGGCTGTAGACCACGGGGTCAATAACCTCGGCAGTGACCATATCAAGTTCTTTCTCTGTTCCACTGCTAAGAACTTTCACTGTGACGGTTGAACCTAAGTTCTGGCTCTGATCTAGGTTCAACGCCGCAGAGCAGGACAAGCCGGCAATCGGTTGGTCGTATTCAAGCAGGATGTCACCAGCTTTAAGGCCGGCGGCTTCAGCAGGGCTCTTGGCGTAGACTTCTAGGATCACCATGCGACACGTATCGCTTGGGGTTTCACAAGGGTCGCCGGCGATGTCTAAGAGCGCATACTCAATACCGATGCCCACCCTTGGGATGTCTGAGGAGATGGCGCGGTCAAAAGCAATGATCGCCGCAGCGGACAACCGGCGGGTGCGAGCCTCTTTGACTGAAGCCAACATCGCATCGGTAGCCGCCAAAGCGGCTGCAGTTGTGTCTTCGGCCTTATCTATCTCCACACAAACTGCCTCAAAATCGATAGTTGGCAAAGCGCAGGCAGGGGGGGTGTCTGACCTTGGAGCTAGGGAAGCATCAATCACGCCCTGTTTAGCTGCCGCGGCGAGGTCGGCAACCACAACAGCATCCACAAAGTTTTCAGTCAACATTCTGAATGCCAAGCACCACAACTTGAAGTCGTCGCTAGGGTTTGAGCAATCGGTTCGGCTAGAGGTTGATGTTTGGGCCGAGCCAGCTACCGCGAAACCGACAACTGATGCCAACACACAAATCAAGACACACAACACCCCAAGTACTTTGCTGCGCCTTGGGCCGCGTGATGCTAATGATGGTTCAGCTCGGTTTGGCTGCAACCAAGCGTTGCTAGTAGCTTCTCGGGCAATGATCACAAGCAGATTCTATCAGGGCAAACGCAGCGCTTAGACTAATGAACGTGAGTCTATGGAGTGAACGCAGCGATGTTTGCAAAGGGGCAGCTTATGACCAACGCTGGACTGCGCTGCAAGCCACCGGGCAGTGTATTCACGGTGAGGCCGATCTCGTGGCGCAATTACTCGAAGATTTTGGACGCGGCCCAGAGCCCCAAGTGCTTGATGCAGGATGCGGAACGGGTCGGGTTGCCATTGAACTAGATCGACGCGGGATCGCTACCGTTGGAGTTGACCTTGACCCCGCCATGTTGACCGAAGCTAAACGCAAAGCTGCACACCTGCGTTGGCTAGAGGCCGACCTTTGCGACTTAGACATTGAGCCAAGTTTCGATCTAGTGGTATTGGCAGGCAACGTGTTGATCTTTTTGAAGCCGGGTAGCGAAGCCGCAGTGCTACGCAATATGGCGCGTCATCTGCAACCCGGGGGATTGTTGTTGGCAGGCTTCCAACTGCATCGCCTGAGCCTCGCCGACTACGACCGCTACGCCAACACCGCTGGTCTAACCTTGGTAGACCGTTGGGCAACCTGGGGCAAAGACCGCTACCGCGATGGCGATTACGCGGTGTCGTTGCATCAAATCAACAACTCAATAAGTTCATCTAATACGCCAACAAAGATGCCATGAAGAAAAAATATCCGTCACGTTCGCTTGAAAAACTTCTCGACACGCCACGAGAACACGTTTGGCAATTGCTCAACGAACTGTCGGCACCAGGTCTCCCGCAAAAGCTGCAAAGCACAGACCCGGCACATGACCCAACGATTGTGGAAACGCTTTTGTCATTTGAACCGCCGTGGCGGCTCGCGTATTCCCTTAGCGGCCCAGCAACCAACCTCTCTCTGTGCCACGCCAGCTATTTTCTGCGTGACCAAGGACCGCAATGCCAACTGAGTTGGGGGGTGGTAGTAAATCCCCAACCAAGCGCGCAAGGTTTAGAGTTCCTAGAATGCACAGTAGCGACCACCGCAGCATTCATTAACCACATCGCCAACCACATCGCCAACCACATCGCCAACCAAGCCACGGCAATACCCAACCCCGCCGGAGCATCCAATGCAAAATGAAATAACCAAAATGTTTGATCTGGAGTTCCCGATATTCGCCTTCAGCCATTGTCGAGACGTGGTAGCTGCCGTTTCAAGAGCTGGCGGGATGGGAGTATTGGGCGCGGTCGGCCACACGCCCGAAGCACTAGAAATAGACCTTGCCTGGATAGAAGACACGCTCGGCGACAAACCCTACGGCGTTGACCTAGTCATCCCCGCGCAAAACTCCGCCGAAGACTCCGGCCCTACCACCACCAGCGACCTCATCAAGCTGATTCCAGCGGCGCACGCACAGTTCGTGAATGACATCTTGGCTCGTTACGAAGTGCCACCGCTGCGTCCCCCAACCGAAAACACCCCGAAGCAAAACCCGAGCGACGGTACAGCGCAAGTCGGAGTGGATCGTTTAGACGCAGTACCCTTTTCGGCCAACGCCGCGGCCACGCAACTCGAAGTCGCGTTAGCCAAACGCACCGCCTTTGTGGCCAACGCGTTGGGTCCACCTCCTGCCGAGATGGTCGCAGCGGTCAAATCCGCGGGTCGCAAGGTTGGTGCTCTCGCCGGCAGAACTAGCCACGCGCAAGCCCACGAAAGAGCCGGGGTTGATGTCATCGTTGCTCAAGGCTCAGAAGCCGGGGGACACACCGGTGAAATCGGCTCAATGGTGTTAATTCCAGAAATCGTTGATGCTACCTCGGTGCCGGTGGAATAGGACGGGGACGGCAAATGGCTGCCGCCCTAGCGCTTGGTGCTCAAGGTGTGTGGTGTGGCTCTGTATGGCTCACCACCGATGAAGCTGAAACTCATCCGGCGGTAAAAGACAAGTTTCTCACAGCAACCTCAGCCGACACCATCAGGTCACGTTCGCTGACCGGTAAACCTGCACGTATGTTGAAGTCGGCGTGGACCGAAGAATGGGCACGTGAAGATACACCCGAACCGCTACCAATGCCGCTACAGCCAATCCTCACTGCGGCGGCACAACGCCGCATCACCAGATCAGCGCACCAGGCTGGGTCGGGAGCGGAGAAATTGGCCAACTATTTCGTGGGGCAAATCGTGGGCAACATGAATCAACGCAAGTCGGCCAACGCGGTAGTGTTCGAGATGATTGAAGAGTTCATCGAAGCGGTAAACGCCTTGCAAGGCCAACTGGACTACTGATCGACGAAGCACGTGACTGCCACCCACCGCTTTACCGAAAAGGACTTTCTTATAGCAGACTTTCCGCAACCTGAACTCGCTGATTGGCATCAAGAGGTGGAGAAGGTTCTGCGTGGCCGCCGCTTCGCTAAAGTGTTGGTCTCCAAAACCAGTGACGGAATAGACATTGAACCGCTTTACACCGCGGCGAACACCGCGGCGCACACCGCGGCGCACACCTCGAACCCGCCAATCCCTAGCTTCGTACCGCTAGACACCGAGCGCGTCAGCCGTGGCTGGGATCTACGCCAGCAATTTGATGGCGCTGACCCATCGTGCAACAAGACCATTATTCATGAACTCAGGCGTGGTGTCACCTCAATTGAACTGTCTCCCTCAGCACCAAACTGGACCTTAGCTGCCTTGCGTTGGGCAACGGCCGAGGTCGACTTTGAACTAGCAACGGTGGCCCTAGCACCACATGCAGACATCAACGCGGCGCGTGACCTCGTGGCCGTGATCCAAGAACAAACTACAACAGCCGCGCCTAGTTGGCTAGGCCTAGACCCGATTGGCGAAGTGCTCAGAGGCGGATTTGCCAACCCCGATGAGGTGGTTCATGTGGCGGCCTCGCTAATCCCTGAACTTCATGCGGTTCGGACTTTGACGGTAGATACCACGCACTACGCCGAAGCTGGAGCCAGCGAAGCCCAAGAACTCGCCTACAGCATCGCCACCGCGGTTGACTACCTGCGCCGCTTGGAACGCTTTGGGGTGGCCCCGAAGCATGCCGCACAAACCGTTGCCTTCAGGCTAAGCGTGGGTGTGGATCAGTTCGTCAACATCGCCATGTTGCGAGCGGCGAGGCTGCTCTGGGCTCGAGTGTTAGAAGCCTGCGGGGTGAACCCCACGACCACACCCCAAGTTCAACAAGTGGTCACCAACCGGGCCATTTACAGCCGCCTAGACCCAGCGGTCAACATCTTGCGGGCAACCAGCGCAGTTTTCGCCGCTGCTCTGGGAGGTGCCGATGCGGTGACGGTAGCACACTTCAACGAAACCGTAGACGAATCCAATGAGTTCGCACGGCGAATCGCACGCAACACACAGACGGTGCTCATTGAAGAGGCACACCTTGGGCGCATCTCTGACGCTGCTCGGGGGTCTTGGTTCGTTGAGTCGCTCACCGAAAAACTCGCTGCGCGGGCCTGGTCTGAGTTCGTGTCCAGCGAAGCAGCCGGAGGGATAGCCACAGCCATCGCCGATGGCACCATCGCAACCGCAATCGAACAATCCTGGCAGCGCCGCCGCACCCAACTGCATACCCGTGAGGAAGTGTTGACGGCGGTTTCGAGCTACCCGAACCTCGGTGAGCCGCCACTGCCCCAATCGTGCCAGCCAACCACGCTTCGCGCTAACCCCCAAGCGTTGCCCCTACGTCGGCTCGCCGAGGTTTTCGAAACCCTGCGAGACACCGCGGATTGCTACTTGTTGGCAACGAACGAGCGCCCCAAAGTTCATCTCGCGGCGCTCGCAGCGTTGGCCACACACCAAGCGTGCAGCACCTGGGTAACGAACCTGTTGGCTGTGGCTGGTGTTGTCGGTGTGGGTGGACAAGTAGACGGCTCGGCATCGCCGCTTGAAGCGCAAGCACGCTTCGTTGAATCTGGCGCGGATGTGGCCGTGATTTGTGCTCCTGCTGAGGTTTACGCGCAACGCGGTGCGGCTTGTGTGCTCGCCTTGCGTGAAGGCGGAGCGAAACGGGTGATAATTGCGGGAGACCCAAAGGAGATGCCCGCAGCGGTACAGCAAGCAGTGCAGCAAGCGGGCGTGGATGAGTTCTGGTATCAGGGGATGGATGTGGTGGCGGCCTTAACCCGTTTGCAGGCCGACCTCGGCCTCAAAGCGCCCGCTCAACCTGCGCCGTGCGAACCAGCGGAGCCGTTGCAACCATGAGCGCCATCCCAGACTTCACCACAGTTGACTTTCACGCTGGGTTCGGCGCGGCACAACACCGAGACCCTCACAGTTCACAAACCCGACAAGTACAGCAAACCCAGCCCCCGTTCAGCGAAACGCCAGAAGGCATCAACATCGCCGCGCTGGCCAACCCGAGTGACCTCAACGAATTCGCCCATCAACATTCGCTACCCGGATTTGCTCCCTTTTTGCGCGGCCCCTATCCGACCATGTATGTGAACCGCCCTTGGACTATTCGCCAATACGCGGGATTCTCCACGGCAGAAGAATCCAATGCCTTCTATCGCCGTAATCTGGCCGCCGGCCAAAAAGGTCTCTCCGTGGCTTTCGATCTAGCGACCCATCGTGGTTATGACTCAGATAACCCGCGGGTGAAGGGTGATGTGGGTATGGCTGGCGTGGCAATCGATTCGATACTCGACATGCGCCAGTTATTTGAGGGGATACCGCTAGATGAGATGAGCGTTTCGATGACCATGAACGGAGCAGTACTGCCCGTGCTGGCCTTGTATGTGGTGGCTGCCGAGGAGCAAGGCGTGAAACCCACGCAACTCAGCGGGACAATCCAAAACGACATCCTCAAAGAGTTCATGGTGCGCAACACCTACATTTACCCGCCCACACCGAGCATGCGGATCATCTCCGATATTTTTGCCTACACCTCCACTCGAATGCCGAAGTTCAATTCCATATCGATATCGGGTTACCACATCGGTGAAGCTGGTGGAAGCGCCGACCTTGAACTCGCCTACACGCTCGCCGATGGTGTTGAATATGTGCGTGCCGGCATCAAGGCCGGCCTAGCGGTTGATCAGTTCGCTCCGAGGCTCAGCTTCTTTTGGGGTATCGGTATGGACTTTTTTATGGAACTGGCCAAGTTGCGTGCCGCTCGGCTGCTCTGGGCGACTTTGATGTCTTCGTTTGGATGCGACAACCCGAAATCTCTGGCCTTGCGCACACACTGCCAGACGAGTGGCGCGAGCCTCACCGCTAAAGACGTTTACAACAATGTGGTGCGCACCTGCATTGAGGCGATGGCTGCCACGCAAGGCCACACGCAATCTCTGCACACCAACGCCCTAGATGAAGCGCTCGGATTGCCCACCGACAGCTCCGCTCGTATCGCCCGCAACACCCAACTTTTTCTGCAACAAGAAAGCGGCACCACACGCACGGTTGATCCTTGGGGCGGAAGCTACCATGTCGAAAAACTCACTAACGACCTCGCCAAAAGAGCTTGGCAGCACATTTGCGAAGTCGAAGCCTCAGGTGGTATGGCAGCAGCGATTGAAGCGGGAATACCCAAAATGGCTATCGAAGCCGCGGCGGCTCGCACCCAAGCACGCATTGATGCAGGCATCCAAACCGTGGTCGGTGTCAACAAATATCAACTTGATCCCCAAGTTGCGCAAACCCAAGAAGTGGCAGTGTTGCGGATCGATAATGCTGATGTGCGAGCCACACAAATCGCCAAGCTGCAGGAGTTGCGGGCGCAGCGTGATCATGACCGTGTTGATGGCGCACTCTCGGCTCTGGCCAACGCAGCACAAAGTGGCGCAGGCAACCTCTTGGCATTGTCGATAGAGGCGGCTCGTGCTCAAGCCACCGTGGGTGAGATCAGTGATGCTCTTGAGCGCGTTTACGGTCGTCACGAAGCAAAAATCCGCACTATTGAGGGGGTGTATCGAAGCGAAATGGGCAACACCAACGAAACCATCAAGGCAATCCGAGCACAAACCGCAGCCTTCGCCGCTGCTCGTGGCCGCCGACCGCGTATTCTCGTGGCGAAAATGGGGCAGGACGGCCACGATCGAGGCCAGAAGGTGATCGCCACCGCGTTTGCCGACCTGGGTTTTGATGTGGATATCGGGCCGTTGTTTCAAACCCCTAGCGAAGTTGCCCGCCAAGCCATTGAAGCTGATGTGCATGTGGTTGGCATCTCTTCGTTGGCAGCGAGCCATTTGACGTTGCTGCCAGAGTTGTTTAGTGAACTTGAACGCCTCGGGCGTGCCGATATCAAGGTAATATTGGGTGGCGTTGTTCCGCCTGCCGACACCGCGAAGTTGCTCGAAATGGGAGTAGCTGCGGTGTATCCGCCGGGTACGGTGATCGGTGATGCTGCTGCGTCGCTGTTGGCGTTGCTGTAACGCGGCGCAAGGTTCGCATTGAGTGCCGCGCTAATCTCATCGGTGATGTTTGACGATTTGGCAGCGGCTGTTGTTGACGGTGACCGCAATGCTTTGGGGCGCGCCATCACCCTTGTCGAATCGACTGTGCGGGAGCATCGCCGTGAAGCCGCAGCGTTGTTGGAGATGTTGCAGCCGCACACTGGCAAAGCTCAGCGGATTGGCATAACTGGTGTCCCCGGGGTTGGGAAATCTACCTTTATCGAAACTCTCGGCACAAGGCTCACTGCCGCGCAACATCGAGTGGCGGTGGTTGCAGTCGACCCTTCAAGTTCGCTTAGCGGTGGTTCAATCTTGGCCGACAAAACGCGGATGTCACGCCTCGCGGTTGACGACCGGGCGTTCATCCGGCCAACACCAGCCGGGGGCACCCTCGGGGGAGTGGCCGCCTCAACGTTTGAGACGATGTTGGTGCTAGAAGCTGCTGGATACGACATCATCATCGTGGAAACAGTGGGCGTGGGGCAATCCGAAACACTTGTTTCTTCGCTAGTCGACACTTTCGTTGTGCTCATGTTGGCAGGCGCAGGAGACGAATTGCAAGGCATCAAAAGAGGCGTGCTGGAGCTAGCAGATCTGCTAGCGGTCAACAAAGCAGACGGCGAAAACATCACATCAGCGAACCTCGCGGCCAGTCAGTATCGCCGCGCACTAGAATTGTTGGTGCCGCAAAGCTCCGGTTGGCGGGTACCCGTTGTCACCTGTTCGGCTCAGAGCGGTGAAGGAATTGATGAGGTCTGGCGTCAAATTCAAGATCATCGCCAAATCCAAAGCGCAAATGGAGAACTCGAGCAACGGCGCAGCAAGCAACAGCTCGGGTGGATGCGAAAATTGGTGCGTGAACGGATACTGGCTCAAACTGTCGCCGAAAGATCTTTCAAGGTTCGTAACGCTGAACTGGAAAGCGCTGTTGAAGCTGGAGAGTTGGCCCCTACCGTAGCTGTAGACATATTATTTGATACACCTGTAGCTGGAACCTAAGCGAATTAAGGAGATACCACCAATGCAGATTGCGCCCCCAGGATTAAAGGGATTGGCCGTAGCCGATACCATGCTCGGTTCGGTGAGAGGCCAAGAAGGTTTCTTTCATTACCGCCAATACGATGCAGCAGAACTTGCCCGCACCCGGTCATTAGAAGACGTGTGGACTTTGCAGATCCAAGGTGCGCTGCCCCCTGAGGTGCCATCGTTGCGTCCAGCCAGATTGCGGATCTTGCCTGAAGCAGTGATCGAATTGTTAGATGAATGCGCTCGTTGGGTGGCTGACCCGACCATTGCCTTGCGGATCGGGATGTTGGCGTTGGGAGACCACGAAGGGCGCGGGCCGTTGCTTGATCGCAGCGCTGAACAGATTCACGGTGATGCCATGAGGCTCGCTGCGGTGGTGCCCACCATCTTGGCTCGCCATTATCGACTGAGGCAAGGTTTGCAACCGGTAGAACCCGACCCAGATATCGGCCATGCCGCAGATTATTTTCGCATGGTAACCGGGGTACCCGCAGCTGCTCCCGCCGAACGCGCTGTTGAGCAGTATCTAGTTGCAACTCTAGATCACGGTTTCAATGCTTCCACCTTCACGAGTCGGGTGGTTGCTAGCACGGGCGCGGACATGGCTGGCTCGTTGGTCGCTGCGGTAGGGGCTTTGTCGGGGCCGCTGCATGGTGGCGCACCGAGCCGTTCCATGCAGATGATTGACGAGATTGGAGACCCTTCGGCTGCTGCGGCATGGACTCGTGACCGCCTTGATGCTGGTGAGAAGATTATGGGTTTTGGTCACGCGGTGTATCGAGCGGAGGATCCTCGTGGGGTGGTGTTGCGTGAAGCCGCCGAACGTATAGGCGGTGATCTAGTAGGCCGTGCCGCGGGTATTGAACAGGAAATCTTGGCGGTTTTGGCGCAGTGGCGCCCAGACCAACGCATCGTTACCAACGTTGAGTATTGGGCTGGTGTGGTCTTGGAGTTGGTTGGTTTGCCTCGCGAAATGTTCACACCAACATTTTCTGTGAGTCGATCTATTGGCTGGGCTGCACACGTGATCGAACAACACGGCGAAGGTAAAATTATGCGTCCGAGTGCCCGCTATGTCGGTCCAGCGCCCTCGCTAGGCCGAGGAGATGCGAAATAATTCACCTACGAGATCGTCGTAGCGCCCGATGGCCACGGTCACTCCATAAATCACCGCGAAACCCATGGCGCACACGTCCGTTGCCCGGTGTTCAAAGATTTTCTGGCTTGCTGGTATTGCCTGGTTGCTCAAGGCAATTAAGAGCATCGGCAACAAAGCCCCAGCCGTGTAGACGATCATTAGTGCTAAGGTTCGTGGGCCGTTTGTGCTGGCGTTGTTGAGGATTTCGCCTAGTTGGGTGCCCACACAAGGGAGCCACATCCAACCAGCGATCGCGCCACCCACAACCCCAGCGGCGATAAGTCTGCGTTGGTTTGCTTGTTGTGCTGAGCGAGCGGCAACGAAACTGGCAACAATCAACACCCCAAGCGGCACCACAATTGCGCCACGGCTCGCAATCGACCAGTGTTGTGCAGCTTGAGCCCACATCAACAGGGCCGCGAAAACCGTGTAGCAGAGAGCCACGGTCAAACGTCCCTTGTGGCTGACGAGCGTGAGAGCAACGCCCGGCAACAAAACAACTAAGGTGCAGGCTTGGCTGATTACGCCGACACCTTCAAAGAAGGTGGCCGTCACGATTTATGCCTCGCCGTTGAGCAGGCGCCCCACATAGTCGTAGAGTTGGGCGTAGTTCGCGGCCCCATCGCCGCTCTTGTCGAAGCGGATCTGGTTATCGGCGTCTATCAAATAGACCCGAGGCCAATACCCAGTCGGGCCTTCTTGCCAGCGATGAAAGTTGCGCTTATTGGTGTCTAATGCGATCGGCCAGGTAACACCGAGTTCGGCGGCGGCAGCGATGATGTTGTCCACATCGGCTTCGTAAGAAAACTCTGGTGCGTGAACACCGACTATCTCCACCCCTTGGTCGCCGTAATCGGAATATAAACGCGACAATGCATCGAGGGTGTTTTTGCAGTTGAAGCAGCCGAACGTCCAGAACTGCACGACGGTTAACTCGTTGCGCTCCCGCAGTTCTTCAAGTGAGTTTGCGTCGGTGTTGAGCCACCCATCAAGTTCTGTAAGGGTGTCGGCTTGACCCAATATCGGGATCGGGATCGGTTCAACAACGTCAGATGACGGCACAACTGCGGTTACGGATTCGTCATCGGGTGCGGTTCCGGTGCTCACCTCGGGCAATGCGACCGGAGTTGGCGTGTCACGCAGATACACCCAGAGCAAGGCACCGATGCCGGCTGCCAAAAACGCCATGGCCACTATCCGCTTGCCGATAGACACAGGTTGCATAGCAAAAGTCTAGTTCTTCTGCGTTAGAAGTCTTCGTCGAAAGTTACTTCTCCAGCTACGCCAACTTGGTACGCCGATACGGTTCGTTCAAAGAAGTTCGATAGTTCTTGCACATCTTGGAGTTCCATAAACGAAAATGGATTACGGGAGCCGTAGCGGCGCGGAAGCCCCAGTTGCATGAGCCTTTGGTCGGCAACGAATTCAAGATAACTGCGGGTATCGGCGGTGGACATACCGGGCACACCTTCACCCAACAGGTCTTCAGCAAACTGATACTCTGCCTCGACGGCTTCTTCAAGCATGGCTGTAATCTGCTCACTCAAGTCTGCATCAAAGAGTTCTGGTTCTTCAGAACGTACTGTATGGATCACTTCAAGCGCAAAGTTCATGTGCATTGATTCGTCACGAAAAACCCAGTTGGTGCCCGCGGCTAAACCATTGAGCAAACCTTTGGAACGCAAAAAATACACGTATGCGAACGCCGCGAAGAAAAATAATCCCTCAATACAAGTAGCAAAACAAACCAAGTTCAACAAGAAGCGTTTGCGGTCGTCGGCAGTTACTAAAGGGCCGCTACCAACCGAATCCATCCATTTGAAACAAAACTCCGCTTTCGCTCGGATTGACGGAATGCACTCAATCGCCGCGAACGCAGCTGCTCTTTCGTCTGCATCAGGAATGTAGTTGTCGAGCAGGTTCAAATAAAACTGCACATGCAGCGCTTCTTCGTACAGTTGACGCGAAAGATACATTCTGGCTTCTGGCGAATTGATGTGTTCGTAAAGGTTGAGCACAAGATTGTTGGCCACAATCGAATCGCCAGTAGCGAAAAACGCCACTAAGCGGCTAATGAGATGTTTCTCGGCGGGCAACAATTTGCGATCGAGGTCTGTCAGGTCGTCAGAAAAGTCTATTTCTTCAACAGTCCAAGTATTTTTGATAGCGTCTTTATACATTTCAAAAAACTGCGGGTATCGCATCGGACGCAAAGTCAAATTGAAGCCTGGATCTAAGATATTAGATTCGGGTTTCGCCGTTGGAGTTGCTGAGGCTATTGGAGTTGCTGAGGCT
>JAHQYM010000059.1 GCA_024421095.1 Acidimicrobiia bacterium | reverse complement strand
CGTCTTCAGTTCCTAAACCAGCAAGTTCCCACATCTCATAAAGGCTGCGGCGGCGTGCAAGCCCTATCGTCTCATTAACAACTTGGGCGAGTACCTTGGCGCACACCTTGACTGCCTCGCGACGGGTCGAAAAGGTTGGTAGACTCGCCTCGATTTCCGCCACCCGACCTGGTTGGGAACGTCCCACGAAATCAACCAAATTTCTCTCAATATCCTCGGCTGAAACGTCAGCGATCGACACTTCGGCTTTTTCTGTTTTTCCTAATCCCGAGATTAAATAATCGTCAATGAACCCGAGGACGGCCAACCGATGAAGCGCTCTCTTCGATTTGTCTCGTGCCCCTTCCACAGCGCCGAGCGGTACCACGGTGTTGCGGGAGAGATCGTCGTGGGAGAGATCGTCGTACATCTTGGTTGTGGCTTCGGCATCAGCACGGGGAGTGACCTCTGATTGGTTATGGAAATAAAGCACCGTATCAATATCGTCACCTTGCCACGGTGGTCTCGGAGTCCGTTGAGCATCTTCGGATCTTGTCGGGTTCAACAACTTTTCATTTTGGGTTCTATCGATTTCCGATAAGACAATTATTGATTTGGCCTGTTTTCCGTCTCTCCCTGCTCTGCCGACTTCTTGGTAGAAAGACTCGATGGATTGCGGCATACCAAAATGGACTACCCAGCGAACATTTGGTTTGTCGATACCCATACCGAAGGCTTTCGTCGAAACAATAACTTCGGCTTCGTCCGTCATAAACCTGTCGACGTTACGATCCTTTTGGGCTTGCCACGCTCGGTAGTCTTGATAATCTTTGGGTGGTTTAGAAGAGAAGCGAACTGATTTAGGGCATACATTTCTAACCGTTTTCAAGGTTTCAAACGATCCGTGGTACCCGTTCACGCTCGGAATGAAGACTATTCCTGGTAAAGGTTCATTTCCTGAGTTCAGATGATCGGAGAAGTCACCCATCAAACAGTGCAGTACGTCTTCCAAAATCGCATTTGAGATATCTGGTTTCGCAAGTCGAACCTCGTAGTTGATTTCGGGTCGGTCAAATGTACTCGGGCTGATGACGCTATCCGGGTCGCTGCCATCGATCCCAAGTTGGAACAACACATCGGTCAGCACCGCCCGAGATGCGGTGCCGGTGAGCGCCGCAATCGGTGGCGGATTGCGCCCTGAAGGGTCGCACCGCGCGCGGATAGTTCTCCCAAGATTTAAGTACGCATGGCGGAAGTCATGTCCCCATTCAGAAACACAATGCGCTTCATCAACAGCTGCGAGACAAACCGGGAACGACTGAGATGCCGATGCCAACGCATCGCGAAACCCGCTACGCTGAAACCTCTCGGGAGTAACGTACAAGAAATAGGCATCCGCGGCTTCTTTGAAATCTTGTGCAGTTTTGGTACTCGCGTGCGATATTCCGTGTGCTCGATCAATGCCATTTTGCTTTAACCCGCGGATCTGGTCTGCAATCAACGACACAAGTGGTGCCACGATCACCACGCGACCCGCAATGATTAAACCAGTTAACTGAAAAATCATACTCTTGCCTGCGCCTGTAGGGAGCAGAACAGCGCAATCTTGGCCAGTGAGGGCCAACCGTAAGGCTTCGTATTGGCCGTCTCTAAACTGTCTTATCGCAAACACTGCGTGCATTACTGTTTCGAGAGCAGTGCGTTTCGTCTGGTCTTCGCTAGGAAGGTTTGGACGCGGGATTGGGTGAAGCCTTCCGCGTCGCTTGTCTTTTGGTAATAGGGGCACGCCTGTCGTACGGATAACGATCCGTGGTGTGCTGTCATGTCGGTCGTTATTTTCGGGTAGTTTTTCTGCCGGAGTCCAATCGCTTTGGAGCAGCACGGTCACCGACGCTTCACCTTGTGGAGAGGCACCGTTTACAAAAGCGCTACGCGTGAAAACGAACCCGTTCTCGTTGCTCTCGCGCTGGTAGAGAACCTCAGAATCTTCTGTACGGATCACAACGGTTTGCGGAACGTGATCTGAATCCCAGATTGTTAGAACGGCAGCAAGCAACTCCAAGTACGGGCCGACGAGACCCGGTGATAAGCCAGTTGGATCAAGAACCTCAATCACCCAGCAATCACCAGAAAAATATCCCGCGTCTAGCGCCTCGCATATCCCAAGCACCAATCGGTGTGTCTGTATCGGCCCCCACACCAACGGGTGCCATTCTTTAGGTGACCGACCACTCGCGTCTTGCACAACCTCAGACACACGGTTAAGACCGTTGCCGTTGCCGTCTCGAAGTTCTTGGGTAGGAACCCGCACAGTTTCTATGCCGACGTTGCGCGCGGCCCTGTCTCTAGCGTGGTCAACCTTACGTGCAGTTTGATGCTGCGAACCGTCTACCTCGAAAATAACTGGCGTACTCCCTAACGGAGAGAACAAGAAATCGCATCGCCGTTGCTCGTCGGTGTCGATATCGTTTTGCGCGGAAGCGGCGAGCAGATCAAGGGGAGCTTGGGGAACGAGCCACCTCGTTGACCCCGGTTTACCTTTTTCGAGCAAGTCAACTAGTTGCTGCTCCTCGATCGATTCGCACAATTTCATGTCGAACACTGTGTTGCCTCTGTTCGGCACCAAAAAATCATTGTCCGTTGGTTCGTCCGCATGGTTGCCTTGTAGTAGCAGTTCTTCCGCAGCGGGATGCATGGGGGGCGCGTCGCTTCGAGCGAGCAGTTTCATCATTGTTGCCATCACTGGATCCAGCGCAGGAGAGCGATTCTCTTGTTGCAGCACGGTATTTTCGCGCGCCAACCAACAAGTGCCCAGCCGCGATGCTTCTTGTCGAGGAAATTTCCGCAGCGATCCCCCAGCGGACACAAAACTTGTAGTCCACCCTTCGCGGTTGTTTGTGGCATCTTGCCAAGGAACTCTTCTGCGAGTGTTCTGATAAGAAGACCGGCTCACGAGTGGTGATTATAAACCGCTGTATCGCTTTCTGCTGCGAACGCAATCTCGACTTCGGTTGTGGAAGGTTTTCGTGGCGTGCTTTATTCTACCGTATTGCCGTTTGCTATGTCTTTTAGGCGTTCGACATCTTTGGGGGAACTCATTTCGATTACGGCTTTAACTGGTTTGTTGATGCCGGTGAGTTGATTGAGGGCTCGGTCACCTGCGCTTTTGGGGGCTGGTCGGTCGGTGGTGAGAAGTATGAGCCGGGTATCGGGGTTGCTTGAATGCAAGACGGCCGCTTTGCCGAGTGCTTTCCACAGCGTGTCGGTGCGGCGTAGCCCCGGGCGTTGGGTCACGCTGAACGCTCCTGACACATCGAAATACCATTCCCGTCCCTCGATGTCGAGTGCTTTGAAGTTGACCTCGACACCGCAGCGCTCAACGACTTTTCGGCGAATGTCTTTGAACCCGCAATCCCTCAGAATTGCCCGGGCCATCTCTTGGGCTTTGCGGCCTGCTTCACCTGCCCGAGCTTGGAACGGTATCGCCTCAGCCGAGTTGGCGTTCGGCGGCTTTGATGTGTCCATCAATTCGTTTAAGAAACTTTGTTGACTGTTACGCCCGTTGCGGCTCGGAACCGTGACCGTCCAAGGCCCTGTTCCCGAACTTTCGGCGGGATGCGCCCACTCTTCGGCGATGCGTTGTTCTGCTAACGCAACATAGTCGGCATCCGTGTCGAAACCGACGTAATGGCGTTCTGTGCGGACGGCGGCAATGGCGGTGGTTCCAGCCCCCATAAACGGATCCAGTATTAGGTCGCGGCGATAGGTGTAGAGCTCAATGAGGCGTTGCGGTAACTCCACTGGGAACGGCGCGGGATGCCCTATTCGTGTGGCCGACGCTGGGGGGATTTCCCACACATCGGTTGTTGCTTCCATGAACTCATCAACGGGGGCGGTTCCTTCCCAGGGCAACTTTTCAACGTCGCGCAGCGCGGGTGGTCGTGCTCGGTCTAGGCGCCCTTTTGAAGCGATCACTACTCGTTCGGTCAGGTCTCGCAACACTGGATTGGTTGGTTGCTGGAAACTACCCCACGCACAGTTACCCGCGGCACCTTTTGCTTTCCGCCAGATAACCTCACCGCGCAACAACATCCGCAACCGGTCTTGAAGAATATGTATCACATCAGCCGACAACGATCGGTAAGGACGGCGACCCAAGTTGGCAACGTTCACAGCGATGCGACCACCCGGTTCCAACTTCCGCACGCACTCAGCGAACACCGCTTCTAGCATCTCCAGATACGCAATGTAGTCGGCTGGCACATGCCCGTCCCCAACCGATTCCTCGTATTCCTTGCCTGCGAAGTAAGGCGGCGAGGTCACCACGAGTGCGACCGACCCGTCAGCGATATCGCCATAAGTATCCATATCACGGGCATCGCCGACCCATATTCTGTCACGGCAAGACGGTGCCTCAATGTGGTCATCTGTGCTGATCTCTGGTGGAGGGAACCGCGCATAAAACGCAGATGCATCATGGGCCTCACGCCGACCAACCCCAAAGTTAGACGTGGCAGTCCCCCGCCTACGCCGTTCCGAACTAATCATAGTTCTAAGCTACATCCCCGCTGTGACATCAAGCGTCGAACTTCCCAAGCAAAACCCACCAAAACCCAATCCCGAAGGTTCCGACAGACGGCATCTCGGATGTTTTCGATTTAGGGGCCACCTCACCAGATCGAATTCGCCTGGACCGATTCGCTTGATGACCTACTAACGCTTGGTTCGTTCTGAGGTCCTTTTTGCGACAGTTGACGGAGGCATCACGCAACAACCTCACCCAAGCTAAGAAATAAGCAGAGTATCTAGGCGAATCGTACGCATCAACTCCCGCAAGTAGTGTTTAGGTTTATTTTCACCCCATGGCCTAAGGTGCTTCGCCGAGATGCTAATGTTTATGGCCGTATGTGTGTTGTCCGTGAGGCTGCCTAATGGGATTCAACCCTAAAGCGATATTGGATTACCGAGATGTGCGTCACGAGCAACTTCCACATGTGGTTCGGTTCTCAGGCGGCCGCAGTTCGGCGCTCATGGCGCTACGTCTTGCACAAGAGGGCGCACTACATTACGATCGTGGAGATATCGTGCTGTTTGCCAACACCACTGCAGAGCATCCCGGTACGTACGAATTCGCGAGAACGGTATGCAACAAGATAGAGACTCAATTTGGGATCCCCTGTTTATGGTACGAAGGATGCGCCGTTGAGGTAGCGACACGGACTGGATACACCCGGTCGCGAACTTTCAGGTTAGTTCTGCGGCGCGAAGCATCTGACGGTGATGACCCCAAGAAGCCGGGTTACAGGTCGCGAGGGGAAGCGTTTGAGGAGATGGCTTCGTGGACACGACTACCTTCAAGATGGCGCCGAATGTGTACCACGGAACTGAAGGTTCGACCTGGACATGACTTGGTCGCTGAGTGGTTGTATGAAGGTCCGGGTCCTGCAAGGCAGGGCCATCACCGGGATGTGTCTTTGGCTCCTGCTGATGTAGTAGCGGCCCGTTATCGGGGAACATTAGACCGTGACGATCGTGAAACCCGCCTCAGAGTAGCGTGTGCAGAACCTTGGGCGCGCGACGAGCAAGATTGGCAAGATTTCACATCGATTGATTTGAAACGTTCGAAAGTGGGACCCCGTGGTTCAGCCGACATTTGGGGTCGTTTCGGAGGTGCCCAGCAATTCGTTTCAGTTCTCGGGTTGCGAGCTGACGAACCCGAGCGAGTGAAGACCGCTATGTGGCGGTCGCTAATTGCGGAGGGTGCCGCAGGCACGCATTGCCGCGACCGTATTCAGCCTCCGGGGGAGTTGATCTACTGCCCGTTGAGTGACCTCGATATCACCGACCAAGATGTGCGTTCGTTTTGGGCTGATCAACAATACGATCTGAATATTCCAACAGGTGCCGGTAACTGTGTGTATTGCTTCCTTAAAGGGCCGGCCGCGCTCGCGCGGTTGGCGGCACAGATTGATGCAAGCGACGAATGGGGAAACGGCCGAGCAGAAGCTACACCAGTCGATATTCGATGGTGGTCGCGTCTTGAGGAAACGTACGGGCGACCATCTACGACCAAGGAAGGCCGAATCGGAATGTTTCATGACACCAACTACGGAATTATCTTGAACCAGGCGACCGATGCCAAGAAGTTGAACGGCACCGGTTCCGAGTCAAACGGGATTGAACTTGGAGTGCCTTGTTCATGCACCGATTAGTTGAAAGGAGTGACCCTTGAGTGACGCGGTTGGTAACCGTCTCGCGTTCGTGGAGAATCGCGCCGCCCCTGAAGGTTTTCGGTCTGGAGAGGGTACTGATGACGAGATTGTGGTGCGTGAGTTGGTTCAGAATGCCCTTGACGCGCATGCCACCATAATAAGGTTCTCAACTATCAGCGTGCCCATTGAACAAGTGCCCGACATTGACGGTTACAGGGACGCGTTTGAAGCCATACATCCCGATTTACGAAAAACCCCCGTAGCGAGGGCTGCGATAGAGCGCATTCAACGTTCGCTAGAATCCGGCACCGTAGGTTGCCTTCTTTGCACAGACAACGGGAGTGGACTCCAACTCAATGATTACCAGAGACTTCTCGCAGAAGCGATGTCAGCTAAAGTTGGTCATGCCAGTGTCGGTAAATTGGGCTCGGTAGGAGTGGGGCACTTGACTGCCCTTGACGCTTCGGACATGCGCTATGTCTTATACGCATCACACGGTCAGGATGGCCCGCTGTTCGGTGGTCAAACCATGCTCGCAAGTCAACGTTACTACAAGGATGGAAATGAGGAGCATAGGGTTAGACAGGGTTGCTTGACCGCCGCTTCGCGCGTTGACGATTTCCTAGGTTACAAGGCTTCACAAGCGGATCACGAGGCAATGCCGATGTGGCTGAAGATTCCTCCTTCACGAGGTACTACGGTCGCAATCCTTGGATACGGATCGCTTGATGAGTACGTCTCTTCTCAGGACGAAGACAGTGATCTAACTTCTGAACCACATCTGAACAGAATATTTGATGCCGTTGCGAAGCATTTTATGGTTGCGTTGCAAAATGGTAAGTTGCGCGTGTCCTACGCTTCAGAATCGCGGCACGAAGTTTGGCTTGATGACGAAGAAATTCGCAGGCGTTTAGAGGCCAATCGCCATCGTCGACGAGCTAGCCGGCGTCACTACGGTTCCGGTGCCCGGGCGTGGGCCGCTTGGGAAACCCTTAACGAAAACAACGTTATTCCCTATGATGGAGGATCGTTATGGTATCGATTGACACCGGGTCAGAATACGACTGTGGTGGTGTTTCGAAACGGAATGCGCATCACCGACGACGCTCCACAGTTGAGAAGTAGCGACTTCAAGGGAACGAAGGCATTTAGCGCGGTACTTGATGCTGATCGTGAACTTGCTAGTGCCATCAAGGAATGCGAAACCGATTCGCATCTTGAGATCAAGGTATCACAGGCTCCAAAGAAGCAAGGGGAGCTAGCGTCCAAGGGTTTGCAAGAGGTGCAGGACGCGCTGAAGTCGGCGGTTGGTGAACTTGATACCGACGAGTGGGTGCCTGATGTGCTGCGTATTTTCGATGGTCACGATATGCCGAGCAATTTGGAACCCGCCCCACCTCGGCATCGCTCGCCACAACTAGACTCGGTGCAACTTGAGTTTCCTCAGGTTGTTTCCGAAGCGGGTACAGCACCACCGGGCCCGGGTCCTACACCAGGTCCGGGACCGGGACCCGGCCCAGTGCCCGCTGACCGTCCAGTTCAACCTCAACAATGGCGACCGGGAAGCGTGGAGGGGGTGCGACGCTCGTTTGTGCCAATCAACGACAGAGAAGCGATTATTGAATGGGACTTCACGGGTGATGCCCGCCGACCCGCTTGTGCAGGTGTTGCGGTTGTTATCGGGTCTGGGTCACAGCCAGCTGATCGGAGTCCTGCCCCTGATCAAGCTTTGTTAATTCGTCCTCAAGGTACCAGCGAAGACCAGTGGGCCTATGAATTGAAGGTTCCCGCGAACCAAGGGAGCATTCGCGTCGAGGTGGCTGATGTTCCGTCGGACTGGGAAGCCGTTATGGCCGTAGTAAGTAGGAGAACATGAGAGTTGTACCTGTTATTGATACTCGGGTTGATGCTCTCTCGTGCGACTATCCCGACGGTCGTTACCAGTGCAAAATGACAACCGTGTCTAGTGGGAAAACTCTCAGAGCAGACCACGAAATTGAAGGTGCGGACGAACTCAAGAAATTGCTTTCCAAAGGATTTGTTATGTTCGCATTAGAGCTCGTCTCAACAGTTTCCTTGATTAGCACTTTGGAACTAGCCGAAGAAGGCAAGTCCACCCAAACAGTAGTTCTCGATCCTTCGTCCGTTGCTGAGCAAGGCGCTCAGGCCCGTCCGGGCCTTATCGCAGTTCGCAACTGCACACTTTCGGGGAGTGGGCTGAGCCCAGCTTGGCAAGAATTTGGGGGTCGTATCCCGGTTCAGGCAGGACAATGGCTCGCAAGGGGACAGCACTACGAACTTGCCTCACCGCAAACGAGTTTGATGAAGTTTGTCGCTGATAAGGAACTGCGTCGGCGTGAAATGCGTTGTCGCTTTGCCCACCCCAGTTACGAAATCGTTATGCATCCAGATGACTTGGCGCAATGCCAGCAGAACGAAGCGCAGCCAGCAGCGAAGGCGGTCATGCTTGCGGCATGGGTTTCTGCTTTGGCTGACGCGAACAACAGAAGCGCGTTCGGTGGGCATGCAGATGGAGACGTTGGTGAGGACGGAGAGCAAAGAGAGCCGCTTGGTCACCAATTGGCTGCAAAGATCAAGGCCCTCGATCCAGCGTGCCCAACACCAGGAGAGGAAGACTATGACCCTCTTAGGGCGGCCACGGTGCTGCTCGGTGAAGACTTGATCACGTTTGATTCCGAAGGCGTACCACCATGAAATCCAAATATCAAATAGTCCCAGAAAACGTGGAACACAACTTTCGGATGTGGCAGCAATCATTAGTCGAACCGAAACGTTCCATGAATCCAGCTCCAACTTTGGTTGCGAAGCAACAGGAGTTGGTACGTTCTGCAACATCAATAGAAAGTTTGTGCTCGTACCTCGTTCAACAACTCAATATCAAACCCGACCTCATCTCTTTGCCACCGAATATTCAAGCCGTTACATCCGACGAAATGCTCAACGCGCCTGCCGAATGGGACCGTTACGTGGGTTGTCAATTATTGCAGGTACCGCGTATCGAAGCGTTGTCAAGTCCTTGGTGGTATATTTGCCACATTGCTTGGTTGGAGCGCGGCGTTTTCCCGGATCCACCCGATACGACCTTCAACGCTCGTATCAACCCGCGAATCCTTGAATCAAATCCCGAAACCATTCCCAATTCCGCAAGCAAGAAACTCGACGACGCAACCAGAAACCTGCTTCGGCGCCTCGGAGGACTCCCACATATTCGTCGCCTCTACAGAGTTGCCGAAGACCCGCCTATTCCTCGCGCCTATTGGAGATGCCGCATCGCCGCTGACGCAACCGCGAGCGCTCCTGCTAACTCCGGCCTGACGTTTGAAAAGTGCCACGCTTTGCTGCACTCTGGTCAATGGGGACGCTTCATTGAACGGACACAAAACGCGTATAGTTCATTGTTGTCCCCGCGTTCCCTCGCTGCTGTGTGCATGATCGCGGATTCCAACAAAAAAGGTGTTCGAATGGATCACTTGCAGGTAATCGCACGAAGGTGCTTACAAACTCATCCCGATCTGGCGGATTGGGCATATTTGTCCCGCACCGTCGTCCCGTCGTCAGCGAAATCAAAACAGACAGGAAAAGATTCGTCAACCACAAAGAATCGTCAAGCTAGACGTACGCACAAGCGAAATCGTTGACACCACCTTTAGGGTTCCCTATTGGAATCCTGAATGCTCATCACGATGCATTGTGGCTCAACTCTGCGGAATGGTGTCGTTCGTTGTTCACGGCCACAGGGCGCATACCGGAGCAGCGGCTATCCGTTCGGATAGGCAATAGGTGTGCTGTCCGGTGTACGGAACTAGGCCAGAAATGAAATGGTTACGTATGAAGCTCCGAAGGGCATGGCTATTCTGGGGCGGCCTCGTCATACCGCGTTTTGATGAACCGGACAGCGGAACTGCTCTTCCCTGAAGCTCTTGTCCAACGCAATATCGCAGGCGCACCTTCAAGCAATACTTTGATTAGCGTTTCCTCCTTTCGTGGCGGCAAATCTCCAATCCTTTGGGAACAGCCGTTTTGCGCCAACGGGAGTTCGTCTTGCAGAGGCTTGGTCCCCTTTCTTGAACGCAACCATCACCCTCGAAAAACTTGGAAACAACCCCTCGAAAAACTTGGAAACAACCCCTCGAAAAACTTGTTTCGATGTGTGTATAGTGTCTTCGTGAGACAGTTCGTCAACCGGCGTTTGGCCGCACAAGTGATCGCAAGAATGAAGGACGAGCCAGTCGTAGCGTTGCAAGGACCACGAACAGTCGGCAAATCTACGTTGCTCAATGAGGTAGCCAAGTATCACGAAGCTCGGGTATTGGACTTGGATAAACTAGCAGTCCGTAATGCAGTCTCAGCCGATCCGCAGACTTTTGCTGCTGGCCACGCTCTGGTGTGCATCGACGAATTCCAGAAAGCACCGTCGATCCTTGATGCCATCAAAGCTGAATTGAACCGCCGACTCGAACCCGGAAGGTTCGTGATAACTGGTTCAACACGGTTCGACGCTTTGCCGATGGCTGCGCAAGCACTTACGGGACGCATTCATATTATGGATGTGCTGCCATTCTCACAAGGCGAACTGAACGGTCACGATGAGAAGTTCTTGGACATCGCATTCAGTTACCCTGCTTCACTTGTCGCGCCCCAAAAATCTTCTTTGACCCGCGCCGCATACATCAAAAAATGTTGTATGGGTGGTATGCCTCTGGCTGTCGTTCGAAACGCAGTAGCGAGTCGGCGTTGGTTCGACGATTACGTGCGGGTGACTTTAGAACGTGACGTTCGTGACTTGGTAGAGGTCCGTCAAGGCGCGCTATTGTTTACGTTGTTGCGGCGCATCGCTAGCCAGACCGCTCAGGTTATCAACGTTTCTAAGGCTGGTAGCCAAGTAGGACTCAAGGCCACGACCGCCGAACAATACGTAAAACTACTTGAATACTTGTTTCTTATCCGCCGGGTTGATGCTTGGGGGCGGACGCTTCGGGCGCGTGCCGTTTCAAAACCGAAGATTTATGTGCTTGACAGTGGTGTTGCTGCTCGACTTATGGGGCTCACGCCAGAGCGTTTAGCAAGCACCGTTGACCCTGCGGCTTTAACGGAGTTGGGTCACTTATTCGAGACTTTCGTGGTGGGCGAGATACTCAAACAGGTTTCGTGGACAGACGACATTGCTTCGGTTGGTCATTGGCGAACCTACGATGGGCACGAAGTTGATCTAGTCGTTGAACGTTTTGACGGTTCGATAATCGCGTTTGAGGTGAAGTGCAGCGCTCGGGTTACTGGTCACGACACGAGTGGCCTAAGGATACTGCGTGCAGCACTCGGAGACCGATTCATCGCAGGATTCGTGCTTAACACCGGTGATTTGTCCTACCGTTTTTCAGACCGCATTTGGGTCGTCCCTACTGACCGCCTCTGGAACACCAACACGTAATTCAACGGCAACACGCCAATCCCTTGGTGGCACTAATAAATTGAATGAGCCACGTGCTCAACACCAAGTCGACGGCACCCAACCGTCCCGTGACCCAGATTTGTGTGCAGGTTGTGCTCGGGGGGTTCTGTTTCTCGCGTGGTGCGTAGTGTGTGTGTGGTGAACTTTATTCGTTGGGTTCGATGCTTGCTGCGAGAGCGAGTTTGGTTGCGGGTTTGTTGAACACGGCACCTTCTACTGCGGCGACACGTTCGCCGAGGTTTACCATTTGGTTGAGTTTGTTGCCGTGCGCGGTTTGTGTTGCCGCTATTGCTGCCACATTCGCAGTCAAAGCATTGACTTTCTCTTCAAGCACACCGAAGCGTTTGTCGGTTTTTTCATCAAGCCGGTCTATGCGTTCTCCCAAGTAGCGGATGTCGGTGCGGATGCCTTGCATGTCGGTGCGGATGTTGCGCATTTCGGTGCGTACGCTTTGCATGAAGTAGCCAAGCATTGTTATTGTGGCTACGCCCATTACGGTAATGATTGTGGTGATCACGGTTGTCTCCATGATGGTCCTGTCCTGTACCCTAACACGCCCCCGCCTTGGCGGCACAGTTAGGACTAGTAGTTGATGAGGTTCAGTTTACATGAATAAGTAGGTAATGCAATTTTATGAGTTGATAATTTCGCAGGGAGGTGCAGCAGTCTGGAAGAAATCACTGGCCAACCAAGCGAAATCGAAACTTCTTGCGCGGCGTGGGTTGGGGTGGGCGGCATCCATCGGTGGTTGCTACATCTCAGTCATCACAGTCGGTGAATATTCAGCAACTGAACCGATGGAGGTCGTGAGCCTCTGGAGCACGCACGTGTAAGCCAGAGGCTCGTTTAGCGTGACAATCGGATTGTCTCGGTAGTGCATAGTCAGAAATTGTTTCATTCGAAAGGCGTGCGCGTTGGTTTTTTGTGCTGTCGTTGGTAGCGTCCGATTGATGTTTGTTTGCTATCATAAGGAGAGTCTTGTGACTAACCGAAGTCTAACCCT
>JAHQYM010000058.1 GCA_024421095.1 Acidimicrobiia bacterium | reverse complement strand
TCGACGGACAGAGCGTAGCCACCGTGAACGGAGCCGAGGTGACAATAACGGTTGACGGCTCAACAGTGATGGTCAACGACGCCACCGTAGTCGCCACCGACATCAAAGCCTCCAACGGCATCATACATGTGATCGACAAAGTCCTCTTCCCGCCCTCCTGAGAAAAGGGGAGTGAAAGCTCCGCCCGGTAACCCCTCTGTGCGCTCAGACACGGCCACCCCTCTGTGTACTGATGTGAGCCTGTTGGGGTTCCGGGCGGTGCCGCGCTACCATTCGCTTGTGCAGTTGCCCGCGAGCAAAACGGCCGAAGCAGCAGAAAAGGCGTTCGCTAGAGGCGATGACGGTGCTCTCGAAATGGTCTACCGTCACTACGGAAACCTCGTCTACACGTTCTGCCGCAAGACGGTTGAAGACACGCGAGCCGAAGATGTCACCCAGGAAGTTTTCATTAGTGCATGGAAGAGCCGCAACCAGTTCGACCCTGCTAAAGGCAGTCTGGCAGGATGGTTGATCAGTATTACCAAGAACCGAATCATCGACAATATGCGCTCCGAGAACCGCCACGCCAAGCGACGCGCCGATGTTGAAACAGCAGAGGTAGCGACTAGTGCCGAGGTTGAACGGGTTGCCGAACGGCTGATGATCGCGGAAGCGCTGCGTCGTCTGCCTATCGACACCCGAAAGGTGATCGTTATGCACTATTTTGAGGGTTTACCGCACGGCCAGATTGCGGCAACGATGTCGCTCCCGCTCGGCACGGTCAAAAGCAACATTTATCGCGGCCTCACCAAGATTCGAGAATTTCTGGAGCCTGCCAATGAGTGATCAACTGAATGATCAACCCGACCGCCAAGACTTTCTCGACATCGAGTCGAAGCTGCGTGAACTTGATGCCGAGAGCCTTGAGCTCTTGGAACCACCTGAGGGTGTTTGGAGGGGGATTGAGTCGGCTCTCGGCAAGCAGGGTGCTGAAGATGAACGGGGTGCTGAAGATGAGCGGGTTATCCCAATCGAATTCCGTTCCCGCAGGCATCTGAAACGGAGCGCTTGGCAGGGAACGACTCGGCCATGGCGCGTGGCCGTTTCTGCTGCGGCGGCTTTGGTATTCCTGATCGCTGGCGTTACCGCCTACGTGTTGACTAGAGGTGACGCTGATGTCGTTGTCGTGGCCACCGCAGCACTAGATTACGATGCCGAACGCTTTGATCCGCTGGGGGCCCAAGCACGCGCCACAGCAGAACTGGTGGCGCAGGACGGTGATCATGTGATCCGCTTCGTGGATGCAAACCTCCCGGGGTTGAGTTCTGACGCAGACTTGGAGGTGTGGCTCATCCGGCCAGACGAACAAGGTGCCGTTGCCGACCTTGTTTCACTCGGATTCATCGATTCAGCAGTCTTGGATACCTTGGCGGTTCCTGTCGGCTACGACCCCAACGTGTTTTCGGTAGTAGACATCAGCGTTGAACCCCGAGACGGAGACCCCATGCACTCGGGGCGTTCAATTCTGCGAGGAACGCTCCAAGACGTGTAACCTCCAAATTCACCGCTCCCCCAAATTCACCGCGCCGCCAGATTCGCCGCGCCCCCAACTTCGGAGACGCTGCACGTTTCGGGTCGATAGTTGTCCATCCGCCCGTCCTCAACCACAAAACACGACACCACCCCAACGGTGTGCTGTGGTTGTCAGCCGCTCTATGTTCTCGCCTTTACACAACGAAGCTCACCATTCGGCCGGGTACCACAATCGACTTGCGTAGTTCCTTTCCGCCAATGTGTTCTAGCACATTCTTTTCAGCGAGAGCCAACTTGATAATGTCTTCGGTGCTGGCTTCTGGGGAGGCGAAAATCTTGCCTCGTAGTTTACCGTTGACCTGCACGGGCATCTCTATCGTGTGTTCAACCAGATACCGGGGATCGGCTTCGGGGAAAGGGGCTTGGGTAACCGACCCATCCTCACCAAGACGAACCCACAGTTCTTCAGCTATGTGCGGCACGAGCGGGGAGAGCATCCGCACCATGGCATTTGCGACTTCCCGAGGAGTGCTTGTGTAGTGTTTGGTTAGCTCGTTATTGAGTTCGGTTATCTTGGCAACGGCGGTGTTGAAGCGCAGGTTGTCCATATCCGTGCTCACGCCCTCAATAGTTTTGTGCAACAGTTGCCGCAGCACTTTGTCGGGTTCGCAGTCTTGCACCTTCGACTCGCCGGTGCGTTCATCAATAATGTTGCGCCACAGACGTTGCAGCAAACGGTGTGAACCGACCACCGAGCGTGTCTCCCAAGGACGGTCCTGGTCGATTGGGCCCATAGACATTTCGTAGAGTCTGAGCGTGTCGGCTCCGTATGCCTGATACATGTCGTCTGGGGTGACCGCGTTCTTCAACGATTTGCCCATCTTGCCAAACGTTTGCGTTATCACCGAGCCTTGATGCGTGAAACCCAAGTGGAGGTCACCCTCGACTTCTTCGGCTGGCACAAACGCACCCCGCTGATCTTGATAAGCAGCAGCTTGAATATAGCCTTGATTAATTAAACGCTTGAACGGTTCAGGGCCAGAAACGTGGCCGAGGTCGTACAGAACCTTATGCCAAAATCGGGCATACAGCAGGTGCAACACCGCATGTTCAACACCACCTACATAAAGGTCAACGCCGCCCACCCCACCATCAGGATCGCTCATCCAGTACCTTTCGACCTCGGGATCGACAAACACATTGTCGTTGCTGGGGTCGAGGTAGCGAAGGTAATACCAACACGACCCGGCCCAGTTGGGCATGGTGTTGAGTTCACGTTGATACGTCTTGGTACCTGCCCCGTCACCAAGATCAAGTTCGACTTCACGCCACTGGCTGACGCGGCCAAGCGGTGGCTCGGGTTCTGAGTCTTCGTCTAGTGAACGCGGTGCCCAATCAATTAGGTCGGGCAACCTAACCGGAAGTTGATCTTGGCTAAGCGCCCTTGCTAGACCATCGCTGCCGTAAACAATCGGAAAAGGCTCGCCCCAGTAACGTTGACGACTAAACAGCCAATCTCGCAACTTGTAGGTAACGGCACCCTCACCGAAATTTCGGTTTTCGAGCCACTCAATAACCGCTTCGATGGCCTCGCTTTTGTCCATCCCGTTGAGGAACCCACTGTTAATTGCAGGGCCTTCGCCGACGTAAGCCTCGCCGTCAAAATCAGCAGGTGGTTGAACGGTGCGGATGATATCTAAACCGTATTTCGTGGCGAAATCCCAGTCACGTTGATCCTCACCGGGCACACCCATTACCGCACCCGTGCCATAACCCATAAGCGCGTAGTCGGCAACGAAAATCGGCACTTCGCGGCCATCCACAGGCAGAGGGCAGGTTGCGCCAATAAACACACCAGACTTTTCTTTGTTGTCTTGACGGTCTTGCTGGGTTTTCTTAACGCTGCGCTGGCGATACGCGGCTACTGCCGCACGCGGATTCGGGTAACCGTCACGTAAACATTCGTTCGTACCGCAAGGCCATTCATCGGCAGTAAGTTCGTCTACAAGGGGATGCTCTGGAGCGAGAACCATAAAAGTCGTGCCGAAAATCGTGTCGGGTCGGGTGGTGAACACCCGCACCGGCCCGAAGTTGATGTATGCGCCGTAACTACGACCAATCCAATTGCGTTGCATGGTCTTGATTGCATCACTCCAATCAAGCAGAGCCAAATCATCAAGCAAGCGATCGGCGTAAGCAGTGATCCGCATCATCCACTGTTTCAACGGCCGCCGGAAAACTGGCTGGTTCCCCCGCTCCGAAAGTCCTTCAGCGGTTACCTCTTCGTTGGAAAGTACAGTGCCGAGCCCCGGACACCAGTTGACCGGTGCTTCATCAACATACGCCAGCCGATACGCAGACAAAATCCGCAAACGCTCCGAGGAGTCGGCTAGCACCCAATCTTCACCACCTTGGGGCTCACGAACTCCTGCATCCAACTCGGCCACTAGTTCGCTAATCGGCCGTGCGCGTTGCTGTTCAGAATCGAACCAAGCGTTGAACAACTCCAAGAAAATCCATTGAGTCCAGCGGTAATAGTCGGGGTCGGTAGTGGCCAAGGTGCGCCGTTCGTCATGTCCAAGGCCGAGCCGTTCAAGTTGGCGGCGCATGTTGACGATATTGCGTTCGGTGTTTTGGCGCGGGTGTTCACCAGTTTGCCGAGCGTGTTCCTCTGCGGGCAAACCGAAAGCGTCGAAGCCCATTGTGTGCAAGACGTTGAAACCGCTCATCCGTTTGTAACGGGCATACACATCCGTGGCGATAAACCCGAGCGGATGGCCAACATGCAGACCTACGCCAGATGGATAGGGGAACATATCCATGATGAAAAGTTTGGGTCGTTCAGTTAACGCCAGCGGATCGGCTGCTAGGGCACCACTCGGGTTCGGTGCGTGAAAGGTGCCGTGCTTACGCCAATGGATCTGCCAGCGAGTTTCGATGTTGTCGGCCATGGCCGCGTCGTAGCGATGCGACGGCAACATATCAGGAATTGCCATAGTCACAGGCTAGCGGTAATGCGGCAAGCGAAGTTTCACTGAGTACCCCAGAAAACGCTACCAAAGGAAATTGGGGTGGAAAGCATACACGCCACCGACTCTTAGGGGTTATGGATGCGACGGCGGCGACCAATGAGGTTAGATGCCACCGCGGAAGCACGAGCCGGGAAGATAACGAAGCGCCGTTGAAGTTCCCGAGGTACCGGATTGCGAAACAACACACGCCAAATCAAATAACCAGCAATCAAACCATGGGTCATCACCAAAGCCCAGTAAAACGTTTGCGGCGAAGTCCAAGCCATAATCGGCGAGAACAACAACGGCCCAACGACCGCGCCGACACCGTTGACCCGCACCAAAGAAGCCGAAGCCGCAGTGAGTTGCGACTGCGGTAGCCAGTCTGCGGTGTAGGCAATCGTCAAAGAATACAAAGAGAAAGTCGTTCCCCCCAACGCAAACATGAGCACGATTACCAACCAAGACTGTGGATCAATCAAAGCCAGAAAAGCACAGGTCAAGCTCGCCGCAGTAGCTACCCACAACATTACAGAACGCCGACCAGCACGATCAGAAAGCCACCCAATCGGCCATTGCATAACCACAGAACCGACCAAAGGAGCAGCCAAAAAAATGGGTATGCGCGCTTCGGGAAGCTCCACAGCCACCGCATAGACCGCGCCTAACCCCATGAGCACTCCCGCCGATGTCCCGACCCAAAAAGTCGAAATCACCCCGGTGGGCACACTACGGGCGAGTTCTATAGTAGACAGTGGTTCTGGCACCCCCAGCGGTGGATTGCTTGAAGCCGACAAAGTCACTGGAACCAAAGAGACAGACACCAACAACGATGCCAACACAAACAGTTGAAAACCATTGGTGTCGGCTGCTTGGAGCAAGAACTGGCCAGCGGTCATCCCCCCCATTGTTGCCACCATGTACATCGACAGCAGCCGGCCTCGGGTGGCGTTGGTTGCCATGTCATTTAGCCACGATTCGGCAACTATAAACAACCCAGATATACACATACCCGTGACGAACCTCATCAAACCCCACGACACCGGCGAGATCACTATCACATACAACAACGCCGCAGCCGAAGCCACCGATGCCAGAGCCGCAAAAACCCGAATGTGCCCAACCTGAGAAATGAGCCGTTGGGCGTTCAGTCCACCGACAAAGAAACCAGCAAAATAACAAGTCATCACAAAACCGGTCTCAATGATGCTAAACCCTTCACCATTAGCGCGGACACCAACTAGCGAACCTTGTAAACCATTGCCAGCCATCAGTAGTGCAATACCGAGTAGCAGGGCGCGCGCCGCCACCATGGGATTCACCGAAACAATCGGGCCACCCTCAATGCCTTGTTCTTCGTCCATTCCGCCTCTCAAATATTTCCGGGTCTCCTAGCGGCACGCTAGCCAGCAAAGTCTACCGATAGCTTGCCGGCTCACCGTCATGATGACACTCGGTTTTTTGATAGGCGGACTGAATATATCGGTACGAAGTAGCCAACTCATCGGCACTGTTATCTTCATCTTTATGGAGCCTGCGCGCAAATTTGGGATAGGGGGCAAGCTCTATCGGTGGTTGCCGTGCATTCCCTTCTGTTATCGATCCCATCGCTCTATGGGAGGTAAAGGAGTACTATCACACAACTACCTTCGGTTCTCGGATAGCTGACGGTATCTACGTGTCGTTAGCGGACGGAATGGAACTTAAGGAACTCAAAGACAGTTCCGGTACCAAGATACGAAAATACCTAATGATTGATGCCTATGACACATGGTGGAGCATGGGTATCTCGTTCTTGTGCAGAGTTGTTGACATGATGCATATGGGATATGTCGATGAAGTGATCTTCGGAAAGGAGGTCGTAGTTAGAGTTCCAAAACTCGTACTTGAATGGATCGATATCCACAACGAGCGAGATCACGATCAACAAGGCTGAGGGACACGGACACGAGTCGTCTTGAGTCAATCAATTTGTCTCGGGGAGATCGAACGGTGGCAAACGTCCGACCGAGTACGGGCTATCTTACCAGGTAAGAAGTAAACGGTCTGTGACGATTTCGTTTTCCATAGTTTCCCCCCTCAGTTGGAACCGCCGCAAGTGACTATACCCACAGTTAACACTCGCTTCGCGTTTGAATAGCCCTGCAGGGAACTATATCGAAACGTGCTTTCTTCCAGTTTTCTTGGTACCGTCGATCGACAGTGCAACCTTTGCACCGCGTTCCTTCGCTCTATCTATGGCAGAAAATAATTCCGAAAGCGAGAACCGTTGCGCTCCATACAGTATCGCCTGCGTATCTACATAGGGAGGATCACAGTATACCACGTCGCCTTCTCCAGCCTGCTCTATGGCTTCACGAAAATCCATATGGGCAAAGCGCGCGCCTTTGGTCCTATCAGACCAGATCTTGACTCGTTTCTCAAATGAATCAGGCGAAATCGGCTCGTGTACACCAATTGGTGTACTCATATAGCCGTCCAATCTGAAACGAATGATTCCGCCATAACAAGATCGGCTAAGAAACAACAAGTCTCCCGGATTTGGGGTAGAGTTGTATGCTTCCTTTATTCTTGCGTAGGCCTCGACGCGATCCGTATTGTTCTGGAACAACTCGTAACGATCTTGATACCACCCGATCAAACGTTCTGGATTGGAACTCAAAGTCATCCATATTTCAGCTAGTGGTTTAAACCCGTCGGAACCTAATGCAGCGTGAGGCCGAACCACCGAAAGCACACCTCCAGAACCAAGGAACGGTTCATAATAAGTATTATACGTTGCTGGAAAATAGCTGGCAATTTCGTGGCCGAACCGTTGCTTGTTGCCTACCCACTTGAGAAGTTGTGTTTTAAATGGGTCAGGATTCATGGTTTTAGATTGAATGAGTTCTAACTGCATTGCAAATGCTCCTCAACATAAGAAATTTTCCGTTACGCCTCTCGGAAGGATTCGGACCTACGCACACGGCCACGGAGACCGTTGCTTGAACCTCTGAGCTACGATAGCTAGGTTCCACGCTAGTACATCCGTATGACACCGTGGCGGCGGTTTTGCCGTAACTCCACGCGAAGGTTGGACGAACACGCTGGACACTTTCTCTAGACAGATGCCGCGACCAGCAGTTCAAGGCGGGATTGCGCCACAACATGGCTGCGGTAGCAAAAGCCGCGCTTCGCGTTTGAAGGTGGAGTCGGTGGGGTGAGGGGCCGCGATTGAACGCGCAGGATCGGTTCGGTGCTGACCACTGCTGAGAATCTGGAGGATCCCTGTGAAAGTTGACCCTATACGTGTTTGTGAGTTGTTGATGGGACTGGGCGATGTTTAGGTGGTCGGCATCGACAGACGATGTGGGTTGCCGTTGCGGGTGCATGCCGGTCGGCGGGCACCGAGACCGGGCCGTGATAGTTGCAGCGGGCTGTTGTGGCCGCACGGCCAGCGATGTTGCAGCAGACCTGTGCTGCAATTGGGACACAGCCAACAACGACGCGGTGATCGCTTGAGGCGAGGCGCTGCTTGGTGCTGACACCCACCGGGTTGGTGCTGGGGCGGCGTTTGACCTTGACGAGACCCTGTGACCGGACCCCGTTTTTTGGTCCGGGTGTTATGAGAGTCTTGTCGGGTTGTTTTTCGCCCATTCGTTTGCGTATTCGGCTGGGGTGAGCATGACGAGCGCGGAGTGCGGGCGGTATGTGTTGTAGTCGTTTCTCCAGTCGGCGACAAGTACTTGGACCTCGAAGAGGCTGTCGAACTGCTCGATCGCGAGCAGTTCGCCGCGCATTCTGGCACCGTATGACTCGACCCAGGGGTTCTGCCAGGGCGAGCTGGGGTCGATGTAGCTAGTCTTGGTGCTGGTGGACTTGCACCAATCGCGCAGGGCCGTGGCGGCTAGTTCGGGGCCGTTGTCGCACCGGATGAACTCGGGGTGCCGGCCCCTGGCGGAGGCGATCTTGTCCAGTCAGACTCACATGGCAGGCACACCTGCCGGATGGTGGCTCACTTCTTGGCAGTCAGATGGCAAAGCCTCAGTTGCCGGCACGTTGTCTTGCCCCCGGAGGGCTTTGATTGCGTCGACCACCAAGATGGCCGCCAGAGTATTGAAGAGAATGTCACGCGGGTCGAAGACCCGAGTTGGCAGCAATGCTTGGAAACTGGACCGCGGGCACCACCGTGGAGGTGACCTTGGCGTTCAACGAAGCGGTGACCGTCGAAACAGCCGGTGGCACCCCCAGCGTCGGGCTGCTGCTCGGAGGCACAACCGAGCGGCGCGCGACGCACCGCAGCGGCACCCCGGCTCCGGTGTTCGAATACACGCTGACCGACAGCGACGGGACCCACACATCGGTGCTGGTGCCCGCGGACAGCCTGGAGCTGCGCGGGGGAACGATCGACAGCACGGCGACGCAGGCCCCGCCACGCGCAGACACCCCGGGACCTCGCCAAGCGCTTGCCCAAAATCCACGACCCCGAATCGGTCACAGCACGGTTCACCCAGCAGCCGACCCAGCACAACGGCTCAAGCCCGTTCAAGCTGCGCTTCGAGTTCAGCCACAGCCCGGCCGGGCTCAGCTACAAGACAGTGCGCGACCAAATGTTCGACGTGACGGGCGGCACCATCAACAAGGCACGCAGGCTCTCCCCGCCCAGCAACCTCGGCTGGGAACTGAGGATCGTCCCAACCGGGTCCGGCGAAGTGACGCTGTCAGCGCGCGCCACAACAGACTGCACCGCACCATACGCCGCATGCGACGCTGACGGACGAAAATTCGCCGGAGCCCTGAACACAACCATCGCAGGCCCGCCCAGCACAAACCCCCAATAGCGAACACGACACCAGCAGCGCCGACCCCCAGAAATGGCAGAGGGCTGTGGGGTCACGAAAGAGACCCAGGAATTAGCAGCCCCGGGATACGCCGAGCCCTCCTGAGCCGGTCAACAAGCGTTGGCCATTGTCACACCCTGGAGCGATGCTGGTCGCATGAAAAATTATGTCCGCCTCTATTCCTGCCAACACGGGCAGTAGCAGGTATCGTTTTGTGATGGCTGGGCGTCACCTGAAGGAACTGTTTCGGGCTTTCGGGTCGGGAGACGAACTGTCGTTCCGGCGAGCCGCCCTGGCGATAGTCGAAGAGGAAGAAGCCAAGCATCATGTGGTCTTGGCACGGGATCTTCGCAAGCTGCTCGCCAGCGGCGAGCAAGCAATCACGGGTTGGGGCACTCTGCCCGATCCGCCTTTGGACCGCGACGGTGAATGGCCTTTGGCGGAGGTTCGACAACCTTGCCTGAGTTTTGAGGATCTGGTGCTCGCTACAGGTTCGCTTCAGAAACTCCGAGATATGGTTCAAGAAGTGCCTTCCTGGGACAAACTGGCTGGCTTCGGCGTCCCTCAGCGTCGCTGCCTGCTGTTTTATGGCCCACCGGGCTGTGGAAAGTCCTCGGGAGCGGAAGCCCTCGCCACCGAACTCGCTGTACCGTTGCTGGTGGTCCGTTTGGATTCTGTGATCTCGTCATACCTGGGGCAATCCGCTTCGAACCTTCGTCGCATCATGGAATGCGCAGAAGAAGGGCCCAGGGTCGTGTTGTTCGATGAGTTCGACGCAATCGGCAGAGCCCGCGACGATCCTGCTGAACATGGCGAGATCAAGCGAGTCGTCAACGCGTTCTTGCAGATGCTCGACAACTACCGGGGTTCGAGCCTGATTGTTGCTGCAACCAACCACGAGCAACTGCTTGATCCGGCTCTTTGGCGGCGATTTGATGAGGTTGTTCATTTTCCACCGCCGACGGTTCATCAGATTCGGTCGGTTCTGCGCAAACGATTGAGACCGGTACGCCATCGAGGTTTGGCCATTGAGCGGGCCGCTTCAAAGTTGAAAGGTCTGCCGCACGCTGCGGCCGAAGCGGCCGCGTGGGGGGCGCTGCGCCGCGCCGTGTTGGCCCAGAGAGAGCAGGTTGACGACCAAGACCTGACCGAGGCGGTATCAGACGTCTCTGAGCGACCGTGGTAACTGATGCCGTCGCATCTTCCGCTCCCTCAACCGCGTCTGCTTGGCTCGCGGCGCTCCAGCGGGTCGGCGGTTTCTGAGACGAGTCGGCCCGACCATCGGGTTCATGGCGGAATGCTGAGGGCTCAAGTGAAATCTGCTGTTTCAGTGCCTCCCAGAGTTCCGGCCGAGGGAGTCGACCCGAGAACTGTGTTCAAGGTGCAGGCAAAATCCCGATTGAAGGTCGAACAGCGCGGACTCCAGTTCTTGGGCGACACTGTCGACTGGTGCTACTTCGTAGTACCTGATGAAGTTGCTGCGACCAAGTTCCTCGGCGACCTGGTGGCGTACCAATCTGGATCTGGCAGCCGGACGATAGAGGACTTTTTTGGTGACATTGACGGCATTGAACGGTACGGACCCGCCGACCGACGAGGCCAGGGACTGCCAGACCCGGGTTATTCTGGCAGCACCACTGTCGATGTGCTTCTCTGGCCGTCAAGTGACGCCGACGAGGCACGCGGCCGTTTGGAGCAGGTGGAGTCCGTGGTCGAAGCGGCGCAGGGTGAGGTCCTGGACCGAGATCGCCGACCATCGTCAACCATGGCTCGTGTTCGTGTTTCAAGTCCCGCGCTCGATGCTCTCTTGGAACTCATGGCGGTAGAGAGGGTTCGGATGCCTGCGAAGCCCTTTCTTGAGCCCTCGGCGTGGTTCAACGCCAGCGCCGACGATCTAACGGCAGAGTCACCCATTGATGTGACCATCGGTGTCATAGACGATGGGGTCCATGCCGGGCATCCACTCCTGAAAGATCTCGTCGATTCGCAGGTCGATGTTCCTAGTGGTCGCCAGTGGGGCGAGGTAGGAACTCATGGATCGATGGTCGCTGGACTTGCCGCTTATGGCGATATTGAGAAGACCCTGCGTAATGGCGGGCCGTTTCCAGCACCCGCTCGACTGTCTGTAATCCGAGTCCTCGAACCCGACCCAAATAACCAAACGGCCACGGCCTTTCCTTCCGACACCCCCGAACATCTGGTCGTGGAAGAAGCAATCAGAGCACTGCATGACCAGGGCGTGCGGATAATCAATCTGTCGATAGCTGACGATCATGCCTACAGCGGCCCCCATGTCGGTCTGTGGACGGAGTCGCTCGACCGACTGGCTCGGGAACTGGATGTTCTCATAGTTGCTGCGGCTGGCAACAGCGGGATTGCTGCGTTGGGCCAAGTAACCAAGGATGACAGTGCCTACCGTTGGTATCCGGGTTACACACTCGATGCGGAAGCGCGAATCGCTGAGCCGGGGATCGCTGCCAGCGTGGTCACTGTGGGCTCAATCGCTCGCTCAGGGGCATCAGCAAGTCTTGGCGGCAACTCCGATCTTTCAGATGTTGCGATCGCCGGGGAGAACCAGCTTTCGCCGTTCTCGCGCACGGGTCCGGGACTTAACTGCACATTCAAGCTTGGCGCGGTAAAACCCGATTTTGTCCACCACGGCGGCAATTGTGTGTGGACTTCCTCGGGGCACCTGAAATACAACGACCATGGCGCCGCGGTCGTATCGACCTCCCTGGGACAGACCGGAAGACTATTTTTCTCCAGTTCTGGAACCAGCTATGCCGCGCCCCGCGTTGCGCGAATTGCGGCAGAGATTCTTCACACGTATCCAGCAGCCAGCGCCAACATGCTGCGAGTCCTACTCGGCATATCCGCCGAAGTCCCGCACCAAGCGGGCTCCCAGTTTTCCGACAAAGAGGAACGCCGCCGTGCGTTCGGCTACGGGATGCCCGACAAGGTCCGAGCTGTGAACTCTGAGCGCGCCCGAGTCGTGCTCTTTCATGAAGGCGAGATTGATGTCAACACGGTTGCGATTCACCCCATCCCAATGCCGGAGTCGTTCACCACTGGAAAATCGGACCGCACAATTACTGTGGCGGTGGCCCACGACCCGCCGGTTCGGCGTCAACGTCGTGAATACACCGCAGGACACCTGGAACTTGACTTTTATCGGGCTATGTCGATAGACGAAGTCGAGGAAGTTGTCAGAAAGCAGCCCAAGGACGAACCAGTTCCGAGTGTGAAGGATCGTCGCCGCGTCGCCAGCAAGCTAGAGCCCGGCTCGCAAGCCTGTGGTTCCTCTACCCTCCAGGTGAGAACCTGGCAGGCCATGGGTGCCAACTCGCTCAATCCGGACGACTCCGACACCTACTACTTGGTCGTGAAGCACTTCAAGGAGCGTTGGGCTGACAACCTCAAGGAGGATTACACCAGCCAGAAGTATGCGTTGGCCGTGCAGTTGGAGGACAGGTCGCGCATCGATATCGATCTGTATGCGG
>JAHQYM010000057.1 GCA_024421095.1 Acidimicrobiia bacterium | reverse complement strand
CGCATCACATTATTTGGTGGTCTAAGAATGGACCCACCAACCTAGAAAACCTGGTGTTAGTGTGCAACGACTGCCACCACAAAATCCACGACGATGGCTGGCAAGTCCACAAACACCCCAAAACCGGCAAATACCAACTCAAACCCCCAACCCAACCTCCAACCCGCCCAACAGATGAGTCGGCGAGAAACTTGTCCGGTGAGTCCTCAACCCGCCCATCAGATAAGCGCCCGACAGTTCTATCGGACAAGTCGGTTAGAAACTCGTCAGGTGAACAAACAACACGAGGGTCCGGTGAATACCCGACTTTCGCATCAGACGAGTCCTCAACCCGCCCAACAGATCAGCGCCCCGCCATTTCGGTGGGTGAGTCCGCGACGAACTCGTCAGGCAAAACGCTGAACGGCCCATCAGATAAGCGCCCGACAGTTCTATCGGACAAGTCACCGAGAACCCCGTCACATTGGCCCTCAACCAGCGGGCCAGATGAATTCCCGAACGTTCCGGTCCGTGAACCCCCAACCCGCCCATCGTCTGCACGCCCGACCGTTCCGTCGGACAAGTCGGCAAGAAACTTGTCGGATAAACCCTCAACCCGCCCGTCGAGTGAAAGCCCGACCGTCTCGTCGGAAGAACTCTCAACCCACCCACCAGATCAGCGCACGGTTGCCTCATCAGATAAACCCTTGAGCGGCCCAGCAGATGAATTCCCGACTAGCTCATCAGATAAGTCCGCGACGCACCCAACCGATAAGTTCCCGGCTATCTCGTCGGGTCCGCCAGACGGTGCTCGAACCCTCGCAGACTCGGCTCAACCCGATCCCTGCCAAGCAACCCAGTCGACTATTCAGCACACGCCCCGCCACGCACCCGGGCTCGCACATGGCGAACAAGCCCAACGAAAGAAACAGACCAACTCCGACACAGAACAACAACACCACACCACCCGCACCAACCCCTACTACCCGATCGACGGCATCGACACCTCCTAAACCCCGCGCAGGTGGGTGTCCACCCGCCCGTCGTCGGGTTGCCCCGAGTGGAACTAGGGGTGCATCAACCAACTACGACCAAAAGCCGCGCCCGCGAGGCCCTTCAAGGGCAATCGCATGCAACCCAGCGAGGTGCATCAACCAACTACGACCAAAAGCCACACGCGCGTTCACGTCTCCCAGTGCGCGCAAGGCCCTACGATGCACCAACCACCGACGGCCAGAGGTCGCGCGTTGGTTTTGTTGCTGCTGCCACTTCGGGAATCGTTCAGCCGCCCACATACAGGGTCAACTTCGACACCGATGCTCCAATCCCTCAACTGAATGTCCACACCAATTCTGGAGGAAACCGCCCGTCCACACAACGATGCCCACAACTCACGCGGGAATACCCTCTCCATCCGCAAACGCGAAGAGCCGGTACCCCGATGGATGCAATTGTTGAGACATCAGTTTGAGGACAGCACCCGCACAATATTGATATATTTGTTGGGATCGTAGATCTTCGCGGCCAACGCCAGCACATCGTCTAACTCCAACTCTGCTATCACGCTCAAAAGACGCGCCGATGTGGGCAACGCCTCATCTGGCACGAAAACCCGCCGATACAAGGCTCTAATAAACGTGGCGTTCGAAGCCAGTTCAAAATTGGCACGCACCACCTGAACCGCGTTGTTGAACTCGCTTTCGGTCACGCCGCCTTCGGCGACCTCATTGAGGATGCTGAAAATTTTCGCTTCAACGTCATCAATCCGTTCGGGCGCACCCGAAGCCGAAAGCAGCGAACGAATACCCTGCTCTGGTGTGAGGTAAGACGACAACCCCACCCGCACCGAATACGTAGCACCAATTTCTTCACGCACATCTTGCACCAAACGGGTGTTCAACAAGGTTTGCAAAACAGCCAACGCAACCTCAACAGAAACATCAACGTCAGTGAGCACCTCATGATAAATCTCCAGCGCTGTTGCCTGAGAATCAGGGCCGAGATCGACCTCTTCACGGATCACCTCGGCTGGTGCCGGGCTACGGCGATTCACGAAACTACCCGAAGCCACCTCAGTCCCCGGCAGCGTGCCCACATAAGTCTGGGCCAACCTTTCAATTGCCTCACGATCCACGTCGCCAACCACAACAACAACCAAGTCATCAACGCCCGCAAAGCTCTGCTTATACTTCTCCAACAAAACCTCAGCGGTTAGCTCATCCAACACGGCTTGAGAAGAAACCGGGTTAAACCAGTCAAACGCGTCACCGTAACGGGCCCGCAAATAAGCTACCCCAGCCTTCCAATCAGGGTCAGCTTGAGAAAGGCTAAGAACAATCTCCCCAACATTGACTACCTCCGCGAAAGCTTGATCATCAATGCGCGGTTCCGTGAAAAACAAATGCATCAAACCAAACATTGTTTCCACATCAGCCGAACTCGCCGCACCAGTAACACCCTGATTCGTCTCAGCGATGAACGGTGAAACCGAAACCGATTTGCCGTCAAGATAACGCGAAAGCTGCGCCGGACTCAAATCACCCAAACCACTCTGAGCCACCGCCCGCGTTGCCAAGCGACCTATCAAGTTACGGTCGCCAAGCTCCAACACCGACCATCCGCCCAACGAAACTGCTTGGAACTGCACCTGATTCTCGGCGATATCGGAAGGCATAAACATCACCCGTGCGCCATTGGCGAAGGTCCATTCAAAGGCCCCCTCTAAGGCATCAATTTCGCCTGAGGTTACAGCAGCAACCGGGGTTGGCGCGGCCAACAACTCCTCAGCATCAGCAATGCTCTCCGGCAACTCACCCGCCTCGGCACTATCCACCGCGGCAGACAACTCCTCAACAGACGGCAAGTCGCCGGGGTCGGCAGCCACCCCAAGCACCAGCAAACCACTCGCATCAAGAATCTCTCGGAAACGAGTGTTCAGTTCCGCTGGGGTCAAATTGTCCACCAATTCCGAAACCCAAGTTAGACGATCAGCTGCAGTACCAATATCTCTACCCTGCAAAAAATGCGCCACATAGCGCGCCGCATAAGTGGAATCCTGGGTTGAGGGCTCCGTTTTAACCGCTTGCTCCAAACTCGCTTTGATGGCGGTTGAGGCACGCGCCAGATCAGCATCGTCGAACCCATGCTCTTTCAAGGTCAACATCATCGACCAAAAGTCTTTGAGGGCAGTTTCGTAATCTTCGGCGCGCAGGTTAGTACCGTAATATCGCAAACCATGCGTATGCACGAATGATTGCCAATGCGTTGGGTCTGTCTGCGAAAGAAGGCCCTGTTCGTAGGCATCTTGTAGACGGTTCCCCGCCATAATCGCGATGATCTGCTCCATCCACCATTGCCGTTCACCTTGCATCGTGCCACGCTGATGCGAAGGCAACCGCAAATCCAAAGACAAGTAAGAATAAGCCTGCCCCGGCGAGGCTGCAATATCAAAACGCGACTTGGTATCAAGAGGTGATTGATTGTTTGGGGAGGTCGGTGTTTCGCCAGCAGGCAGCGGGTCAAAATGCTCGTCCACCAGCGCTTCAAGCGCATCTAAGGACAGGTCACCAACCGCCACCACCGCCATATTCGATGGCACATACCACTTCTCATAAAAGTCACGCAAATCTTGCGCGGTGATGTTTTCGATGCCTTCAACAGTGCCGATAGGCGACCGGCCCTCATATGGGGTATCCGCATCGTACAAACGAGGGAACGCGGCACGCACCATCCCCTCACCGGTTTCAACCCGGAGGCGATACTCATCACGCACCACACCTCGTTCAGCCTCCACATCATCGGGGTGAATGGTGGCAGCGTGCGCCCATTGCGCCAACACCTCAAAAACCGTGTTGACCTCATCTTCATCATCGGCACGAGCCGCAAGTTCATAAACCGTCTCGTCATAAGCCGTATAGGCGTTGACATCGGCACCGAACTCAATTCCGAGCCCGCCCAAAACCTCAGTCAATTCATTGCCCGGGTACTTTTCGGTGCCATTGAACAACATATGTTCAAGAAAGTGAGCCACACCACTACCAACCTCGGTTTCATGCAACGAACCAGCGTTCACAGCTAAACGAACAGTCAGGGTGCCACCGGGGCTGTTATTGCAACGAAGGTAGTAGGTAAGGCCGTTATCCAACTTACCGATCCGCAGCGCCGGGTCAATCGGCAAGGCATCACTAGTAACGGAGTTGCTGTTCTGCGGTGTTGGGTCTGCACAAGTTGGTTGATCTGTGGCGGTGTCGGCATCTTCGGTTTCGTCTGAGCCCTCGTCGGCGACACCTTCTCCAGCGGTTTCGGTGTCTTGCGTAGCAGAGGATTCCGAATCCGTTTCGGTGTCTTGTGTAGCAGAGGATTCCGAATCCGTATCGGTACTGTCGACAGTATCAGCATCTTCAGTGTCGGAGTCTTCGGAGGCCGCAGCATCGTTCTCCGAAGTCTCAAGATCGACCAAGGTGTCGGTAACTTCAGATTGCGTTTCATCGGAAACCGAGGATTCGGCAGACTCAGATGATGTGGAGGAGGACGAAGCGCTGCTTGCCGTTTCGGTTACATCGTTAGACGCGAGTTTGGTGGTGGTGGTGGGCGGCGGAACCGTGGTCGTGGGCGGCGGAACCGTGGTCGTGGGCGTTGTGGTCGTGGGCGGCGCATCCGTGGAGGCAGCAGTTGTGGTTGTAGTCGGCGCAACGGACGTAGACGTGGTGGTCGACAGAGTGGTTGATGCCGCCGTAGTGGTAGGAGAGTCTTGCGTGCTGTCGTCACTGCTACACGCCGCAGCTAATAGCGACAACGCCAACAACACCGCCAACAATCGCGCAAAATTCAGTCGAAACATTAGATTCCCCCTCCACCAACAAGTGGTAATTAATATCGGATAAAAGGTTATCAGGCTAGAACAACAATTTTTCTTTTAACCTCAAGTGTGTTACACATAGCACCGAACAAAACCCTCGAAAGGAACATCATGAACCAAGCTGTGATAGTCGCCACATCTCGAACCCCTATAGGCAGAGCCTCCAAAGGTTCGCTAGTGGATGTCCGACCCGACGACATGTCGTCATATATTCTGCGTGACGTGATCGACAAAGCCGGCATAGACGCAACCGAAGTGGAAGACATCATTTGGGGCATCGGCCAACCCGGAGGTGAAGGTGGATACAACATAGCCCGGGTGATTTCCGCGATGCATGACCTAGAGATTCCCGGTGTGACCGTCAACCGATACTGCTCATCATCACTGCAAACCATCCGCATGGCCGCTCACGCCATCATGGCCGGTGAAGGTGACTGTTTCGTAGCAGGCGGTGTGGAAACCGTGAGCCGCTACATGAACGGAGCTGCCGACACCGGCCCCCACAACGAACTGTTCGCGCCAGCCGAAGCACGCAGCAAGGAGCGCAGCAAGGCTGGTTCAACAACTTGGACTCCACCCACCGGTTTGCCAGACATCTACATCGCCATGGGACAAACCGCCGAAAACGTAGCACAAACCACCGGTATCAGCCGCGCCCGTCAAGATGAATGGGGGGTCAGTTCACAGAACCGAGCCGAAGCAGCGCAAAACCGAGGGTTCTTTGAACGTGAAATCACCCCCTACCCGCGGCCCGATGGAACTGTAGTGAGCAAAGATGACGGCATAAGACCGGAAACTACCATCGAGAAAGTATCGCAACTCAAACCGGTTTTCCGCCCCGATGGAACCATCACAGCAGGTAATGCCTGCCCGCTCAACGACGGCGCAGCCGCGGTGGTAGTAATGAGCGAAAGCAAAGCCAAAGCCGTGGGCGCTCAACCGTTAGCACGCATCATCGCAAGTGGTGTGTCAGCATTGCATCCAGAAATTATGGGTTTGGGGCCAGTTGATGCGTGCCGCCAAGCTATGGCTCGTGCGAAAATGACCATCAAAGACATCGACCATGTGGAGATCAACGAAGCTTTCGCGGTACAGGTTTTAGGGTCGGCTGACGCGCTCGGAATAGACCTTGACATTCTCAACCCCAACGGTGGCGCTATCGCTCTCGGGCACCCATTTGGGATGACCGGTAGCCGCATTATGGCCACCCTTCTCAACGGTCTTGAAGATTCGGATTCCACCATCGGCATGGAATCGATGTGCGTTGGTGGTGGTCAAGGAATGGCCATGATCGTAGAACGCCTCAACTAAACCACCGCAACAACAAAACCAACCACACCCATCCCACATTTACGCGCAGGCTCAACTTGTTCGGCGATGGCATCGCCGCAGTCGACGGGGATGGCTGTTGGGGTGGTGTTCACGCGTTGATTCCTTCTCGTAGGTATTCGGTTTGTAGTCGTTGTCGGAGTTCGGTCATGGTGAGCCTCTGTCCCTTGATGCGGTTGCAGGATGAGCAGAGTAGTTGGAGGTTGTCGTCGGTGTCTAGGCCACCTTTAGCGCGGGGTTGGATTTGGTCGAGGTCGAAGTCGTCGAAGTATTTGGGGCGGTCGCATCCGGGGCAGGGCCGTCTTGCGCCTGTGCCGAGTTCGTGCCAGCGGATTGTGCGTATGCGTGGTGATCGTGTGGGCCGGTCGGGGTCGGTTCGCACCGGCGGATTCTGGTTGACGAACACTCGATTATCGCCGTCTGCTAGAGCGAGTTTGCCCTGCCTCGGCCCGTGCTCTCCGATGGTGTAGGTGTTATCGCCGCATTCGCGGGCGAGCCGATCCATTGTAACTTCGGCGGCTTTGGTGTCGATGTCAATGCCGAGCCATTGCCGGCCGAGTTTTTCGGCTGCGATACAGGCGGTGCCGCATCCGCAGAACGGGTCCAGCACCACATCACCTTGGTTCGACGAGGCACCGATGATCCGGTCCAGCAACGCCAACGGTTTCTGCGTCGGCCATCCTGTCCGCTCTATCTTCGACATGTGCGAACCAGCACCGATGTCTGTCCACCAATCCTCAGGAGCCTTTCCCCGAGAGATCAGATCGGTCTCACGGGCATGGATTTCGTCGCGGGTCCGACCACCCGCCGCCAAACTAATCATTCCGCCCGACGGGTAGGTGCGTTTGTGCCGGACTCGCACAGCGTCTAGATTGAACGTGAAGTCTCGACTCTTGACGTAACGTAAAATAGTGTCGTGTTTACGTTTGAAGTCTCGGGGCGTGTTGCCGGGTCCTGTGTAGGCCCAGATGATCTCATTTCGGAAGTTCGTACGTCCAAACACACAATCGAGCAGTTGCTTGAGGTAGTGCGAAGCGGTTGGGTCGCAGTGCAGATACAGGCTGCCGGTCGGCTTCAAAACCCGATGGAGTTCGAGCAACCTCGGAGCCATGAACGTCAGATATGCCTGCATGGATTCGCCCGCCGACAATCCAGCACCGACAACGGTGTGATAGACCGCCGGGTCGGCCGCTTCTTGGACATCGGCCCAATCCGTTTTCACGCCATCGAGCGTCCAAGTGTCAGCGAACGAGGCACCCGCGGCTTTGCTGCCCAACGGCGCGTGGTATATTCTCTTCGAGTTGAACGGCGGGTCGAGGTAGACAAGATCGACGCACTCAGAGTTGATGCCGCTCAGCACCTTCAGGTTGTCGTCGATCCACAAAGTCCGGTTCAGGAAGTTCGGCGCGCCCGCCGGGTCGGCTACCACGGCTCGACCGCCACACCTTCCGGCCCCACCGCCAACACGTCGTACGTCAACCGGCGACCGCCCATCGCGGCGACGGTGTGCGCCATCCGCTTAGCAGTGTCCAGATCCCGGATGTTGTGATGCCCACAGAACTCGGCGACATACCGGTGCAGATGGTTCGCCGACAACCTGTGGAACGTCCCTTGATGCGCCCGCTTCAACATCGACCAGAACGACTCGACATCGTTCCTGTTGCCCTTACCTCGCACATTCTCACCGACCGAGTGATGCACCGCCTCATGCGCACTACGGCCACTGTAGAGGGTAGAGCCGTCGGTATAGACCGTTGCATCGATCTCGGCGTGATCGTCCACGAACTCGACCAACGTCGCGGCGTGCACATTCTCGACGACCTTCGCCGCGACCTTGTTTGTCTCCCGGTCCTTCACCCCGACAACAGCGGTCTTGCCGACCGGAGCGCGACCGTGGGTCTTCTCGCGGCGCTTGTTGGCGTGCATGTTCTTGGCCTTCCCACCGAGGTAGGTTTCATCCACTTCGACCGGACCCTCGAACAACACTTGGGGGCCACCGGCATCGAACGCCACGCGTATACGTTGCTGCATGAACCGTGCCGTCATCGCCGTGATTCCCAGACCACGGTGCAGTTTCATCGACGACACCCTTTTGAGGCTGCTCACATCCAAGTAGATGGCATAGACCCAATTGACCAGCGGGATCGATGACTGCGCCATCACCGTTCCGGTCTTGACCGAGAAGTAGCGTTTACAAGCGCGGCACCGGCAAGGCATCTTGGCGTGTGTGGGTTCGTGAGTGTCGTCTGATCCACGGTTCGGGCACACCCTACCGTCGGTCCAGATGATCGCCTCAAACCGCCGTCGGGCGGCATCTTCGTAGGGGAACTTGGTCACCAACTCCAGCAAACTGATCCCGGAGCCGTGGCTTTTGCCTGCAGCTTTATGTATGTTTACGTTAGTTTTCATAGCCTTCAACATATTGGGCACGTATGACACGGTTCAGCTCTAGTATATAAGTCCCCGTTGAAACAGCACAACACATCTACGCTACCTTTGTCGCAACACCGATTGAGGGTGCCCACCCTCCGCAACAGACTTATAATCTCTCGCCCAAAACCGTCAAAAATGCCGAACCCATTTTGGGGCTAGTCGCGTTCCGTGGGGCGGCTGTTGACTAGGTGGTTGGCGGCATTGTGGAAATGCTCGAACATCGCTTGTTTGATCTCGCTAGGTAAGGTGCTGTCGGTGCCATCAGCGACCCTAGCCACGCTCAACGAGGCTTCCATGTGGCGCATCCAAGCATCCCGTTCCGCTTGACCGATCACGAACGGCATATGCCTCATACCCAAACGAGGATGCCCACGTTCCTCACTATAAGTTGACGGCCCACCCCAATACTGGGCCAAAAACCCTGCTAGACGATGCCGGGCCGGCCGCAAATCGGCAGGATACATGGGCCGCAACAAAGTATCGGATTCAACCGCATCATAGAACCGGTCAACCAACTCATCGAAAAAACGTTGACCACCGACCGCTTCAAAAACTGTGGGGGGTGCCTGCAAAGCATCGCGCATGGCACCCTTGACGCTCAGAGCACCTGGCGAAACCCAACGCTTACGACTCTCAGAATCAGCACTCATAACAGTTCAGGCTAGAAGCGCTAACGGCATTCGCCAAACCTCAACCACACACACACCACCAACCCCCAACACAGCCGAACGTCACTATCCAAACCCCAAAACACCCACACGCGGCCAACCCGAGGCGCGGGCTTTGGCCCGAAGCTGTGTCACGCTCGCGTTACTGGACAGTGAGCGGCCTATGTTGGGGGGCATGACTCGACACGCTGCGCTTATCGACCACTTGAAGCACCAAACTGATTCCGAAGCAGTGCTCGAAGCCATTCTCGACTGGTCGCAGGAGCGGGGATTAGAACCTTATGCACATCAAGAAGATGCTATTTTGGCTTTGCTCGCAGGCGAGAACGTGGTCTTGGCCACACCGACTGGTTCGGGCAAATCGCTGGTCGCTATCGCTGGAGCTTTCGCCATGCTCGCGAACCGGCAAAGAACAATTTACACTGCGCCCATCAAAGCACTAGTGAGCGAAAAGTTCTTCGAATTAGTTGCCGAACTCGGTGCCAACAATGTGGGCATGGTCACCGGTGATGCCGCAGTCAACGCGGAGGCACCGGTGTTGGTATGCACCGCCGAAATCTTAGCTAACCAAGCCTTGCGGGAAGGGCCGAACCTAGCTGTGGATCTGGTGGTGATGGACGAATTTCATTACTACGGAGACCGAGACCGCGGTTGGGCTTGGCAAGTACCACTTCTCGCGCTGCCCCAGCCGCGGTTCTTATTGATGTCGGCCACGCTAGGTGACACGACCGAGCTACGCAATGACCTCAGCACCCGCAACGGCCGTCAAACCACGCTGATTGCTGACGCGCCCCGCCCCGTACCGCTTGACTTTGAATACCGCGAAACTCCCCTCCTAGAAACACTGACAGAACTACTCAAAGCGCAAAAAACACCCGTCTACATCGTGCATTTCACCCAAAAGGAAGCTACCGCACGCGCCCAAAGCCTCACCAGCCTTGATGTGCTCAACAAGAACGAAAAAGCTGCTGTCAATGAAGCGATCGGTGGATTTCGTTTCGACACACCCATCGGCAAGGACATTTTGCGTTTCATAAGAGCCGGAATCGGTGTTCACCACGCGGGCCTCCTGCCGAAATACCGATTACTCGTCGAAAAACTCGCCCAGCAAGGGTTACTCAAGTTGATTTGTGGAACTGACACTCTTGGCGTTGGTGTCAACGTGCCGATTCGTACGGTGCTGTTCACACAACTCTGCAAATACGACGGACGCAAGGTGCGGGCGTTAACCGTCCGAGAGTTCCAGCAGATCTCAGGACGCGCCGGGCGGCGCGGCTTCGATACCGCTGGGAGTATCGTGGTGCAGGCACCCGAACATGTCATAGACAACAAACGAGCCGAAGCCAAAGCCGTTACCGACCCCAAAAAACGAAAGAAACTGGTGAAAAAGCGGCCACCAGAGCGTGGCTATGCCCACTGGGACTGCGACACCCTAGCGCGACTCAGTGGCGGCACACCCGAAACTCTGAAGTCGAGTTTCGCGGTCAGCCACGCCATACTGCTCAATGTGCTTGCTCGCACCGACGACGGTTGCACGGGTCTGAAACGGCTGCTCACCGACAACCACGAGCCTCGCCGAGTGCAACGCCGCCAGATTCGCAAAGCCATCGCAATTTATCGTTCGCTGCTTGATGCCAAGATTGTTGAAGAGAACCCGTTGCGCATCAACATCGACTTACAAGACGATTTCCGACTCAACGCACCGCTGTCTTTATTTGTGGTTGAAGCGACCGAAGCCCTCGATTTGTCGGCATCAGACCATCATCTGCAGGTGCTCAGTTTAGTGGAGTCGATTATGGAAGACCCGATGGCCGTGCTGATCGCCCAAAAAGACCGACTAAAAGACGCTTTAATGAACGAAATGAAAGCGGCCGGTGTTGACTATGCCGAACGCCTGGAACGCCTTGATGAAGTCACCTGGCCGAAACCCGAAGCTGAATTTATAGAACCCGCATTCGCGATATTCGCTCGTCACCATCCCTGGGTCGGACGCGACAATGTGAGCCCTAAGGGGGTCTTGCGCGAAATGTTTGAGTATGCGGAAAATTTTAACCAATTCGTGAAACGATATGGCCTGAAAAGAGTTGAAGGTCAACTATTGCGCTACCTCACCGATTGCTACAAGACGCTGCTGCAGACTGTTCCTCCGGGTTGCCGCAACGAGGAACTTGAGGATCTGATCGAATGGCTCGGAGCGATGATACGCCGTGTAGATTCAAGCCTCATCGACGAGTGGGAACGTCTACGCAATCCACCGCTTGATCAAAATGACGTTGAGGGGATCGCGCAGTCGCCGCCAAGCAACATCACCACCAACGAACGCGCCTTCGCGGTGTTGGTGCGCAACGAACTATTTCGATTGGTGACCACACTCGCCACTCACGGTGAGATCACCCCAACAATCGACGGTGTTACCGACTATTTCGCGGCCCATGACGAAATCGCTATAGACACCGAGGCTCGCAGCAACCGTTGGGTGAACATTGACTTGTCGGAAGGCTTAGCAACCCAAACCTTATGCGACCCCGAAGGCTACATGGAATGGGTGCTTGAGGCCAAGATCGACCTAGAAACCTCACGCCAAGAAGACCGTGCGGTGGTTATCCCCACCCGAATACGCCAACTCTAACAGCTTCATTCGGTAAGCAAGGTGGGGGGCCTAGCCGGAAGGCACGGTGGAAGGCTTAGTCGGTAGGCAAGGTGGGTTTTGAACGGACGAGTGGGGAGTCTCCGAGCATGGTCGGCAAACCCAAATAACCTGGAATAGGCCGAAGTTTTCGGTCAATATAGATTAGCCCCCCCATAATCGACACAAAACTCAAAATAAAGTTCACCCCGTAGCGAGTGAGGATAAAAACGTTCACGCCAGTGTTGTTGTAGAGATAAATGTCCCAAATCGCGGTCAGAATCTCGAAAGCAACAATGAACCAAGTAGCCATCGCCATCGCGCTGATATAGCGGGGATCGTCTGCCATGCCGTCAGGCAAGTTCAAAACACGCTCCACGATCCAGGCCATAAATGAACGCCCGCGAATAATCGTTAGCGCCAACACCACACCAATCAAGATCTTGGTCGCAAAACCGATGCCGAAATAAACACCCTCCGTACTTATTCCAAAATCCACCCAACCGCGATCAGCCGCAATGGTTATACCACCGCGCATAAGCAAATAGCCGGTCACCGTCGGCAGCATCATTCCGATCTTGAGTCCGCGGCGGTGCCGGGTGACTGCCGCCTTGATAGACCAAATCGTGGAGGCAATCACAGCGACCTCAATATTCACAATGTTATAAAACCCGAGAAACAACAACACCGGCATCCACTGATCCAAAGTTGCGCCCCCACCCGCACGTGCCTTGACTTGTTGTTCGGTCATCTGCTAAGTGTGGCGCGGCAAACGCCGAATCACGCAGATTTATTTCACTATCCCAAATTCTTCACGAAGCGTTGCCGTCTCCATCACGAAGCGTTGCCGTCTCCATCACTGAAGCCTACTGTTCAAGCAACCGATCCGAGAGTTCTGACATCACCATCGTTGATCGCGTCAACCGGCGGACTGTCCGAACGCCCGACGTAGGCACATCCTAGAATTGGCGGGCGCCACAACCGCTCTGCTTCACCCCTGAATCCGAACTAAAACGCTAAGCGCTGCGTTAGATCATTTGTTCAACGAGTTGTTCGGTCTCAGCCGAGAATTGCGTTCCGTCCAAATGTGTGCGTACAGCCTTTCGTGCTTTTTCAACTGTGATGCCCACCCCAAGCGAGGTGACGATTCGGGCTGCTTGTTTCGCTGATTCTGCACCGAGTGCGGCGAGTTTCTGGTGTACTGGGTTCGTTGGTTCGTATTCCGCTATGTTCAACCTCCATAAGTGTTTTTGGAGGTGACGCGGACCGAACTGTCCCTTAGACATCAACGGACGCACCGCGTGATACAGGCGGTCACTGTTAATTATCGCCGCTAGA
>JAHQYM010000215.1 GCA_024421095.1 Acidimicrobiia bacterium | reverse complement strand
TCCATCGGTGACCGTGCTGCTCCAAAGCGATTGGACTCCGGCAGAAAAACTACCCGAAAATAACGAACGACATGACAGCACACCACGGATCGTTATCCGTACGACAGGCATGCCCCTATTACCAAAAGACAAGCGACGCGGAAGGCTTCACCCAATCCCGCGTCCAAACCTTCCTAGCGAAGACCAGACGAAACGCGCTGCTCTCGAAACAGTAATGCACGCAGTGTTCGCGATACGACAGTTTCGAGACGGCCAATACGAAGCCTTACGGTTGGCCCTCACTGGCCAAGATTGCGCTGTTCTGCTCCCTACAGGCGCAGGCAAGAGTATGATTTTTCAGTTAACTGGTTTAATCATTACGGGTCGCGTGGTGATCGTGGCACCACTTGTGTCGTTGATTGCAGACCAGATCCGCGGGTTAAAGCAAAATGGCATTGATCGAGCACACAGAATATCGCACGCGAGTACCAAAACTACACAAGATTTCAAAGAAGCCGCGGATGCCTATTTCTTGTACGTTACTCCCGAGAGGTTTCAGCGTAGCGGGTTTCGTGATGCGTTGGCATCGGCATCTCAGTCGTTCCCGGTTTGTCTCGCGGCCGTTGATGAAGCGCATTGTGTTTCTGAATGGGGACATGACTTCCGCCACGCGTACTTAAATCTTGGAAGAACTATCCGCACGCGGTGCGACCCTTCAGGGCGCAATCCGCCACCGATTGCGGCGCTCACCGGCACCGCATCCCGGGCGGTGCTGACCGATGTGTTGTTCCAACTGGGGATCGATGGCAGCGACCCGGATAGCGTCATCAGCCCGAGTTCATTTGACCGACCCGAAATCAACTACGAGGTTCGACTTGCGAAACCGGATATCTCAAATGCGATTTTGGAGGACGTACTGCACTGTTTGATGGGTGACTTCTCCGATCATCTGAACTCAGGAAATGACCCTTTACCAGGAATAGTCTTCATTCCGAGCGTGGACGGGTACCACGGATCGGCTGAAACCTTGAAAACGGTTAGCAATGTATTCCCTAAAGCAGTTCGCTTCTCTTCTAAGACACCCAAAGATTATCAAGATTACCGAGCGTGGCAAGCCCAAAAGGATCGTAACGTCGACAAATTTATGACGGACGAAGCCGAAGTGATTGTTTCGACGAAAGCCTTCGGAATGGGTATCGACAAACCAAATGTTCGCTGGGTAGTCCATTTTGGTATGCCGCAATCCATCGAGTCTTTCTACCAAGAAGTCGGCAGAGCAGGGAGAGACGGAAAACCGGCGAAATCAATAATTGTCTTATCGGAAATCGATAGAACCCAAAATGAAAAGTTGCTGAACCCGACAAGATCCGAAGATACCCGACCACCTCCTAGAAAATGGTGGCAAGGTGACGACATTGATACCGTGCTCTATTTCCATAACAAATCAGATGTCGCTCCCGGTGCTGATGCCGAAGCCACGACCAAGATGTACCACGATCTCTGCCACGACAATGTGGTACCGCTTGGCGCTGACGAAGAGGCACGAGACAAATCGAAGAGAGCGCTGCATCGGCTGGCTGTCCTCGGGGTCATTGACGATTATTTGATCTCGGGATTAGGAAAAACAGAAAAAGCCAATGCAACGATCACTAACATTTCGGCCCGTGAGATTGAGAGAAATTTGGTTGATTTCGTGGGACGTTCCCAACCAGGTCGGGTGGCGGAAATCGAGGCGAGTCTACCAACCTTTTCTACCCGTCGCGAGGCAGTCAAGGTGTGCGCCAAGGTACTCGCCCAAGTTGTTAATGAGACGATAGGGCTTGCACGCCGCCGCAGCCTTTATGAGATGTGGGAACTTGCTGGTTTAGGAACTGAAGACG
>JAHQYM010000056.1 GCA_024421095.1 Acidimicrobiia bacterium | reverse complement strand
AGTGCGACCTTGCCTTCAAGAAGCTTGCCCATATTTCCTCCGGGGTTAGAACCTGCCAGAAACGGACAGGCTGATGAAAGTAAACACTGCTTAGCGTGCCATGTTCAACAACGAACTGCTACCTCAATTGTTAATCATAGGTTGTTACCAACCTCGGGCTACCCAATCATCAAAACTGGGCATTTCTGCACCGATGGTGGTGTCTCGCCCGTGGCCTGGCAACACGATGGTGTCGGCATCGAACGCACGAAACATGCGGTTCTCAATACTGTGCAGGATGGTCGCGAAATCTCCACCTTCGAACTTGGTGGCTCCCGGGCCACCCGGGAACAGTGTGTCGCCGCTGAATAGCAGTGGGGTGTCTTGCACGCTAAAAGACATTGATCCGGGTGTGTGGCCTGGCGTGTGATGGGTGTGGATGCGCAGTTTGCCGATTTCGATCACGGATTCGTCTTGGAGCAGGTAGTCGTAGCTGGGCAGCATCGCAGCATCTTCTGCGGTCACTCCGACTTTGTAACCCGCTTCGCGTAGCGCCGGCACGGCTTGGATGTGGTCCCAATGCCCATGAGTTTCGAGCACGGTGCGCACATCTAGGCTGCGGCACAACTCGAGTAAACGCTCGTGTTCGTTAGCCGCGTCAAGCAGCACAGCTTCGCCCGTTTCTCGGCATCGCACCACGAACACATTGTTGTCGATAGGCCCTACAATGAGGCGGTGGACCTCAACTCGGCTATCTGACCAGTGGAGCGTAGCGGAACCCGAACTCACACCGAGATGATAGCACTTGTATCGCAAGCCGCGATATTCACTGTCGGATTTAGTTCAGGTCGGCCTAACCTGCGTTGAGCAACAAGAGGAGATTCTATGGCTAAAACGCCTTGCCCAGAAGTTGACGGTAGCAGCCCTAAGCGGCAGCGCTTCGACGAAGCCCCAGAATTGTGTATCGACACCACCAAACGTTACAGCGCCACGATGGAGACATCGTTTGGAACCATGACATTGCATTTGGACGCAGTGTCGGCACCCAAAACCGTCAACAATTTCGTGACTCTGTCTCGTTACCACTACTACGACGGTGTTACTTTCCATCGCGTCATCAACGGTTTTATGTGTCAAGGTGGCGACCCTGATGGCACCGGGCGTGGAGGCCCCGGTTACCGTTTTGACGATGAACTACCGCAACCGGGGCGCTATCAAGTCGGTTCCGTGGCTATGGCCAACGCTGGCCCGAACACCAACGGCAGCCAGTTTTTCATCGTGTCGGGGCCAAGCGGTGTGAGGTTGCCGCCTCAATACTCGCTATTTGGGCAGGTTGTTTCTGGCCTTGATGTGCTTGAAGAAATACAGCAAGTCTCAACCGACCGCAATGACCGGCCGAAGACTGATGTGGTTATATCGGCGGTAACGATCAGCGAAGCAGACTGAAATGTCTATAGACACGATTGCCGTTGTGGGCACTGGAGCGATGGGCAGTGGGATCATCGAAGTCGCCGCCAAAGCGGGTATTGAAGTTGTTGCTTATGACATTGATGCCACCGCGATTGAAGCGGGCAAATCTCGGGTTGAGAAGTCTCTTGCCAAAGCCGTGGAGCGGGGCAAACTTGACGAAACAAGCCACACCGAGGCGCTCGCTCGAATGGCTTGGACCACAGATTTGGCTGACGCTCACCGCTGCCAACTAGCCGTTGAGGCGGCACCAGAAGTCCTTGACCTGAAACTTGGCATCTTCGCGCAACTAGATGAGGTGCTACCTGCTAACGCCGTCATGGCTACCAACACCTCATCAATACCAATCATTGATATTGCTATGGGTACGACCCGGCCAGAACAAGTATGTGGCATGCACTTTTTCAATCCAGCGACCGTGATGCGGCTCGTGGAAGTCATTTCCACGCAACGCACCAATCCTGAGGTAGCACAAACAGCAGCAAGTTTTGCTACCGGTGTGCTCGGTAAAAGGGTAGTGCATTGCCGTGACCGTGCCGGATTTGTGGTCAACGCATTGCTGGTGCCTTTCCTATGCCAAGCAATCGCCATGTATGAAGCCGGCCACGCCTCAGCCGAAGACATTGACGAAGCAATGAAACTCGGTGCCGGCCATCCAATGGGACCCCTTGCGTTGTGCGACATGATCGGCCTTGACGTGATGTTGTGGACCGCTGAATCGTTGCATGACGAATACAACGAACGCCACTTAGCACCGCCGCCGTTGCTTCGCCGCATGGTGTCGGCGGGGCAACTGGGGCGCAAAACAGGTAAGGGTTTCTACGACTATTAGCCATTAGCTTTGATGTATGCGGCTTCGGATCAGCATCGCCTTAACCGCAACGGCGTTACTGACCCTAATCACCATCGTTTTCGCGGAACCAACCGAGGATCCAGGCATCTATGTGTTGGCGCCACGCACAACCACGACCACGACCACTAGCACCACAACCACCACAAGCACGACCACGACCACAACCACCGTTCCCGAATACAGCGGTTGGGTTGACCCGCAATCTTCTGGGGAGCCCTGGGGCACCACAGTACGAGGGCTACTGACCTTTCGTGGCAATCCGACCCGCACCTATTACGGGGAAGGCCCGATACCAACCAACCCGCAAATACTCTGGACGTTTCCAACTAACGGCGCGCTCTGTTCGCAATCCACCTCAGGAGGTGAGACGACTACTTGGTGTGGCTCAGGGTGGACGGGCCAGCCTGCCGTCTTTGAGTACGGCAACAAAACCTGGGTGACGCTCGGCACCTATAGCCGCAACATCCACTTTCTTGATTTCAAAGACGGCACCCAAATCCTTCCCGACTTTGAAACTGGTGACCTCGTTAAAGGATCGGTAACCATAGACCCCGACGGCTACCCTCTGCTCTATAGCGGCAGCCGAGACGGCTACTTCTGGGTAATCGCCTTCGATGGCCAAGAACCAAGGGCGCTTTGGCGCATGTCGGCCCGAGATGTTGCCCCAACGCTTTGGAACGACGACTGGGATGGCTCTGGCTTGGTGCTCAATGACTACCTGTTCGTTGGTGGTGAAAACTCTCAATTCCATATCGTCAAACTAAACCGGGGGTATGACAATGCTGGCCAAGTCACCGTGGAACCCGAGTTGATATTCAATGCACCGGGTTGGGATGATGAACTTATCGCCGCCGTTGGCGCGAACGTCTCCATCGAGAATTCGGTGGCGATTTCTGGCAACGTTGTCTATTTCGCGAACTCTGGAGGGTTAATCCAAGGTTGGGACATCAACGGCCTCGCCGAAGGGATTGAGCCGACACGGGTGTTCCGCTTCTGGACCGGCGATGACACCGATGCCACACTCGTTATCGACGACGAAGCAATGATCTATGCCGCGAGTGAATACGAAAGGGGCAATGCCCGCAGCCAAGAAATCGGCCAAGTCATCAAACTCAACCCGGCAAAACCCGACGATCCGTTGGTCTGGAAAGTCGATGAACGGCCCTTCCTTGGTGCTGGAGTATGGGCCACCCCAGGGCTCCACCAAGACCTGCTAATCGTCCCCACCCACACCGGCAAAATACTCGGACTCGACCGCGCCACCGGCGAACAACGCTGGACGATCAAATTGACGGGGCCAACCTGGTCATCACCAGCAATCGTGGACGAGGTATGGATTCAAGGTGACTGCAGCGGCTTCTTACGTGGCTTTGATGTGTCGGACACAACCAGGGAACCGCCGCTACTTTGGGAAGTAGAACTAGGCGGATGCATCGAATCAACGCCAGCGGTGTGGGGAGGCAGAATAATCGTGGGCACCAGGGCCGGCAAGATCTTCGCAGTGGGTTGAGGCGACCCGACCAGGTAGCGGGTTGGTCAACGGCGATGCCAAAGCGTACCGCGAGCGGTGTCTTCAACCACGATACCCAATTCTGCTAGTTGGGCCCGCAGCCGATCAGCCTCCACGAAATCTCTTGCTTGCCGAGCGCGTGAGCGAGCCGCGATCAAGGCTTCTATGTCTGCATCGTCAGCCAACTCAGGTGCAGCGCTGATACCCAACACATTGGTCAAGGTAACGACCGCGCCTACCAACCGCGTGACCTGATCCGCCAGGCCGGCGTTGCCAGCAGCATAGGAATCGAGAGTTGCATTAGCCTGCCTTAGCGTGTCGAAGATCACACCGATAGCTTCGGGGGTGCCTAAGTCGTTGTCCATGGCGTTGCCGAATGCCTCCAACGCGGCAGGGTCAACAAGGTTGTCGTCAAGAGGCATTGAAGCGCCAGCTCGACGCGCCATGGCATCAATCCGCTCAATTGCGGCGCGTGCCTGCTGCATCACCTCAGCGTTTACTTCCATGGTCTTGCGGTAATGCGTTTGCAGAAACAACAACCGCAGAGCCCGAGCGTTTTGAGGGTGCTCGTCAAGCAACTCGCGAACGGTGCGGAAGTTGCCGAGTGATTTGGCCATTTTCTCGCCACCCACATTCAGCATCGCATTATGAATCCAATGCTGGGCAAACGGACGACCCGCAGCGATAGCTTCAGCCCTTTCATTGGTGTGATGCGGAAAAATGAGATCGTCACCCCCGCCGTGCAAATCGAAGCCGTCGCCGAGGATGCCGAGGCTCATAGTCACACATTCGATGTGCCAGCCCGGACGTCCGTCTCCCCACGGTGAAGGCCAAGTTGGTTCGTTTGGTTTAGCGGCCTTCCACAGGGCAAAGTCGAGCGCATCTTCTTTGTGTTCGTCTGCCGCCACACGAGCCTGTGCACCCTGCGCGAGTTCTTCCACGCTGCGTTGCACGAGGTCTCCGTATCCCGGAACGCCACGCACCCGCAAATACACTCCAGTTTCGGTTTGGTAGGCCGAGCCGTTAGCCATCAAGGTCTCAATGAAGGTCACCATTTCGTGGATGTATTCGGTGGCGTGTGGGCGATCATGAGGATGCAGAACGTTTAGTTCGTCCATCGCTTCAAAGTAAACCGTCTCCCATTTCTTGGCCACCTGAGGTTCGCTGAGGCCTTCTTGGTTGGCGCGGTTTATGATCTTGTCGTCAATATCGGTGACGTTGGCCACATGGTGGACTTGAATGCCGCGCCATTCGAGATAACGCCGCAACACATCATAGGTGAGGGCTTGGCGGGCGTGCCCTAAGTGAGGGTGATCGTATACGGTTGGCCCGCAGGCGTACAGTGAGACTTTGCCCGGCTCCCGCTGAGGTAGGGGCCGCACCGTTCTAGTGAGCGTGTCGTATAAGCGGATCATTGGTTCGGTGCGGTGATTGGGCGGTGGGGTATTGTGCGGTGGGGTCATTGGGTTGGTGGGGTATTGTGCGGTGGGGTATCGCCCAATGTGTCTAGTTTGATACCGCAACTGTTGGCTAGTTCCGTCAGAGTTTGCGGCGCGGTTGGGTCGTCGCCGCCTTTGAGAATAGCGGAGGCTAGGGCCACAAGTTGCTGTTTTGCTTGCGGTGCGTTGAGGTCGTTTTTGAGGGCATCACGCAGGTTATTTGCGTAAGGTCTGGGGTCTGGGCCGTTGTTTTGGCGCGCCGCGGCTAGCAATATTTCCAGTTCGCGGGATCCAACTGCGATGTCTTCGTCATGCCATTCCCAGTCTTCGCGGTAATGGTGAGACATCAAGGCTAAGCGGATGGCTCGGGGGTCGGCGTGTTTGGCTAGTTCGCTGACGAAGACTAGATTGCCGAGCGACTTCGACATTTTTTTGCCGGCATAGGCGACTAGTCCGCAGTGCATCCAGTGGCGCACGAAGGTCGTGCCGGTAGCGGCTTCGCTTTGTGCTTGTTCGCATTCGTGGTGCGGGAAGATCAGGTCGGTGCCGCCGCCGTGAAGGTCTATGGTCGTGCCGAGCAACCCCATCGCCATGGCACTGCATTCTATATGCCAGCCAGGGCGGCCTGGTCCCCAAGGAGAATCCCAAGATGGTTCGTCGGTTAGTGATGGTTGCCACAGAACGAAATCCAGAGGGTTGCGTTGGCGCGGGTCGTGGGGGTGGCCGCCTCGCTCGGCAGCTAGGTTGAGCATCGTGTCGTGGCCGTAACCGCACAGCGAGCCGAACCTCGCGAAGGTGGACACATCAAAAAAGGTTGCACCTTGGGTCGTGTAGGTGTGGCCTTTGCGTTCGAGTTGCGAGATCAGGTTGATCATTTCGCTTACCCATTGTGTTGCGTGCGGTTCTGACGCTACCGGTCGGGTGTTGAGGGCTGCCATATCGCTATGAAAACGGGCGGTTTCGGTTTTCGCTAACTCCAAAAAGTCGACTCCTAGCTCGCGGGCTTTGCCGAGAATGCTGTCGTCAACATCGGTGATGTTGCGCACTAGGGTCACTTTGTGGCCACGTTCCTCGAGTTGTCGTATCAACAGGTCATACGTTAGGTAAGTGTTGGCGTGACCGAGATGAGTTGAGTCATATGGCGTGATGCCGCAAACGTAGATTGTGACGGCTCTGCCTGGTTGAAACGGGACGATCGAGCGGCGCGCGGTGTCAAACAAATGCACACCGCAACCGTAGCGCCCCCGGCAGGAATCGAACCTGCGACGCACGGTTTAGGAAACCGACGCTCTATCCACTGAGCTACGGGGGCTGCTGCCAATCCCAAGCATTCGCAACGATAGCGCCAACGCAAGCGACCGCGTTACACACCGCGCCTGATGTCACACTCCTTAGCTAATATGGGCCACATGTGGAATACTTTGCCAAAAGACTCGAATCGCGTACGGAGTGTGAGATGAGATTAGACTTTGAAGGAAAACAGCATGTCTACGGCCATCACTTGACCGTCCCCATATCGCCTTTGGTGGTCGACAAAAGCAAATCGCTTCAGCCTCAAGGCGTGGAACTTGATGCCGACAATCTCATTATCCAAGGCGACAATCTTTATGCACTCAAGGCTCTGATGCCGAAATATGTTGGAAATATACAGTGCATTTATATTGATCCTCCATATAACACAGGGAATGAAGATTGGATCTACAACGACAATGTCAACAGCCCACTACAGAGGCAATGGCTCGCCACGCAAGCACCAGTTGACGGCGAAGATTTAGAACGCCACGACAAGTGGATGTGTATGATGTGGCCGAGGCTGCACCTGTTGCGCGAGTTGTTATCGGAAGACGGCGTGATATTCGTGTCAATCGATTCAAATGAGCAACATCACTTGCGTATGATGATGGACGAGATCTTCGGAGAAGATAATTTCGTTAACAACTTCGTGTGGGTTAACAATCTAAAGGGTCGACAAATATCTGGATACGGAGCGGCAGGAACTCACGAATATATCCTTGTGTATGCGAAAGAGGTTAGTCAGTTGGCTCAATTCCGCAATTCCGTCAATCTCCTGAAATCAATGATGCCGACGATTTATCGGAACGTGAGGTATGACGTGCATTCAGATGAGTTGGGTGATTATGTAGTCAAGAATGAGTTACACAATACAAATTCAAAGTTCAACGAGGTTACACGACCCAATCTAGTCTTTGACATTTATTATAACTCGAAAACACAAGAAGTGCGGTGCGAAGATGTCAGTGAACAACATCTACACCTTGGATTTGCAAAAATTCCGCCAAAACTCAACAACAGTGACAGAGCCCGTTTCCACGCTTGGAGATGGAGTAGATCTAAAGTCATACGAGATAGCCACGATCTTCATTTTGCAATTGATAGTAATGAAAATATAAGAGTATACACGAAAGTGCGATCATACGACGATACGGCTTTCAAGGATATCATTACGGACATCAACACAACTGTGGGCAAAAAAGACCTTGAAGCGTTACTCGGCAACAATCAATTTGAGTTTCCGAAACCGGTCAACTTAATCAAACTCCTTGTTTCGTTGTGCAATGATGATGCTGTCGTCCTCGATTCATTTGCTGGTAGCGGCACAACCGCCCAATCCGTGGTGGAACTCAACAAGGAAGATGGCGGCAACCGAAAGTTCATTCTTGTAGAACTTGAGGATTACGTTGACCGTATCACTGCTGAGCGTATTCGTAGGCTCATGAACGGAACACCCGGGTCTTTCAGTTACTGTACATTGGGCAGTCCCGTCTCAATCAGCGATTTGCTCAGGGGTACTAGTTTGCCTAGTTACGCAGATATGGCGGCTTCAATTTACTACAATGCGACTGGCGAAGCATTAGATACGTCTTCAATCGGGCATTTTGATGATCGTCCGTTCCACAGGTCTGTGAAACGTGATTATTGGATGCTCTACCGTCCAGACCTTGATTGGTTGAGGAGTGGGAACTCGGCGTTGACGATGGCAACGGCAGAGCGAATCCACAATAACGAACGCCCCGCCGTGGTGTTTGCATCTCATAAGTATCTGTCGCAAAAGCACCTATCAGAAATGAATATAACTTTCTGTCAAATTCCGTATCCGACTGCGAAAGTGAACCAAAGTGGAACTTAAACGATATCAAGAAAAAGCATTAGAAAGGCTTTCAGATTTTTTGCGTTTACTAGAAAATGCGCAAGGTTCAATGGAAGTAGCGTGGGGTAAGCTCAATTGGGAAAACCGGGTACCGCAACCTTATACGCGTTTTGACAGTGCGAAACGCCCTATCCCTCATGTATGCATGAGTGTGCCCACTGGCGGAGGCAAGACTCTAATGGCTGCGGAATCTCTGGTTCGCATGAACAGACTAAATGGCTTGGTTCTTTGGATGGTGCCTAACACTGCAATTTATGACCAAACGAAACGGGCGCTATGGACGAGGGAACATCCGTATCGTCAAGTCTTGGAACGTGCTAGTAGTGGGCGCGTAAAAATGTTGGAAAAACATGACAATTTCCACAAAGAGGATGTGGAGCATTTCTTGTGTGTAATGTTAGTGTCGCTGCAAGCCGCGAACCGCAGGAACAACAAAGAGTTCTTGAAGATGTTCAGAGAGTCGAGCAAATACTCCAGTTTTTTCCCCGATGAAGACGATGTTGATGCAATTGCCAGACTTGTTCATGATTATCCGAGTTTGGAAAAGGGAGTCAATGACAGACCTCTACGTACACTCGCAAATGTTTTCAAGTTATGCAGGCCAGTCATCATTGTTGACGAGGCGCACAAATCTTATGGGCGCAGTTTAGATGCCATCAATGAGATGTGGCTCAATCGCTTCGACCCTTCGCTTGTGTTGGAATTTTCAGCAACACCTGATGCTCACAAGAGCAATGTGTTAGTCAACGTTCGCGGGGCAGATCTAAAAGAAGAGCAGATGATCAAACTTCCAATAGAAGTTGCTGGTCACGGGGACACTTCCTGGCAACAGGTTCTGTTGAAGGTGGATGCTCAATTGTCGCGTTTGTCTGAAAAGGCAGAACTATTGGGGCAGAACCGCGGGCGGTATATACGTCCGATGGTACTTGTTAGGGTATCCCGAACGGGCAAAACCCAACGGGATGCCACCCATCTACATGCCGAAGATGTCCGCGAATACCTTACCAACACAATTGGTGTCCCAGCACGGGAAGTCCGCGTCCAATCAAGCGAGACTAAAGAACTCAAAGGTGAAAACCTTATGTCCCCTTACAATCAGGTGCGCTGGATTATCACCAAAGATGCACTGAAAGAAGGCTGGGATTGCTCAAATGCTTACATCCTTGTTCTGCTTGACCACACCAGCGCAAAAATAACAGTCACACAGATGATGGGTCGAGTGCTCCGGCAACCGCAAGCACAACTGACTGGCATTTCAGAGTTGGACAGGTGCTACGTTCACTGTGGCGATACATCCGTTGACATGGCCGTGGCACATGTTCGCGCCGAACTGGAACAGGAAGGTTTCGGAGATCTTGCACCCCAGGTCGTAAGTTCTTCGACCGTCACCAACAAGGTTATAGCAACCCGCCGTGCTGAACACACCGCCGACTTGGCCCGTCTTCCTCAAGTCTTAACGAAAGGCAACACCGAAATCGAATACGAACAGCACATTCTTGCCGAACTCGATTGGGAGGCACTCAGTGTCCCAGACCCTAGTGATTGGGGGCACTTGTCGCCAGTAGTGAGGACAACCGTTTCTTTAGTTGACTTTGACCAAGGCGAAATTGCTAAATCTCGCGCACTAGGTGACCCTGTTGCTCGCAGTGCTAATGGTGATTTTTCTATGGATCTAACATGGTATGCGCGACAACTCGGAAACGTGATCCCAAATCCTTGGCAAGCTGCTCGTCTAATTGATCGCGCAACGGCAAGCCTCCGAAAGATCGGTTATGATGATGAGTGGATACATGATCGGCGGGCATCATTTTTGCTTCATCTCGCCAACCATTTGGAGCGGCAAATAGATGACCAAGCAGAGCAAGTGTTTTTGGACAAACTGGCAACCGGAGACATTAGGTTCGATATGGAAGTACCTTAACCTTAACTAGCGATGCCCGAGGGAACGCTAGGTTTCGGGGGTTTCGGGTTCTTCGGTGTCTGTCGCTATGTGATAGCCGACGCGGGGTTGGGTGATGATATAGGTGGGGTTGTTGGCGGGGTCGTCCAATTTGTGCCGCAACCTTTTGATGATGTCGCGCACCAGCCAAGGTTCTCCAACTCGCTCAGGCCCCCAGGCTCGCTCTAGTATTATGTTGTGCGTCAAGACTTTGGGTGCATTGGCAGCTAGCTCATGGAGCACCGCGTATTCAGTTGCAGTCAACGAAACCGGTACGCCGTCCTTGGTGACCTTGCGGTGGGAGAAGTCAATGGTCAACCCGCCAACATTGTAAGGCCCGGCCGGCAACTCAGACTCTGCGGTTTGGCGACTACGCAACGCTGCTCGGAGTCGTGACGTTAGTTCAATTGGAGAGAAAGGTTTCACTAGGTAATCGCTAGCTCCCATATCCAATGCGTTCGATACGGTCTCATCGTGGTTGTGAGCCGAAAGAAAGATGACTGGCACGTCCGCGATCTTGAAGACAGCCTCCATTACTGCAATGCCGTCGCTCCCTGGCAATACCATGTCAAGCAAAACTAGGTGCGGTTTTTCCCACGCCATAATCCGAGGTACGTCTTTGGGATCGCTTGTTAATATTGGCGCGTATCCTTCCTTTTTCAAGATGTCTCGCACGTATCTAAGGGCTTGGGGGTCGTTGTCAACCGCTAACACTCGCAGTTGCCTAGAGGTCGTTGCACGGTAACGCCGAGAAACCATATTCGGGTTGCCGTTGTTTGGTGGTGTGGCAACGGGCAAGGTAAAGATAAAGCGTGTGCAGTCACTCGGGCGGTCGTTTTCTACACGGATGTGGCCTCCGTGGGCTTCCACTATTCCTTTGCAAATGGCCAGGCCAGGCCCGCCCCAAGTACGATCTTTGGACGTTCGGAAATATTTGCGGAACAAGTTCGACATCATCTTTTCAGGAATGTTGGAGCCGACAGACTCAACAGAGGCGGCTACTTGGCTTCCCTCTAGCCTTGCCTTCACCACGATTGTTGAGGTACCGTGCGTAAAGCGAACCGCGTTGCTGAAAAGATTCATCAGCACCTGCACGATGCGCCGCCGGTCGGCCATTATCCAGGGCAGACCTGTGGGCAGTTCCACCTCAATGCTGAAGTCGCCTTCGCCGAGAAATCGGGTGCGGGCTTCTTCAACGAGAGGTTGTAAGTTTGTCGGTGTTGGAGAAACGGAGAGCGACCCTGTCTCGATTCGTGCCACATCCAAAAGATCACGGAGCAGGAAACGCATCTGGTCTGATTGGTCACGAATAATGTTCAAAAACTGGGTTCTTTCCAAGGGGCCGAGTTCTTCTTCAGATTCCAAGACGGTGGCTACGGCACCTTTGACCGCCGCTAAGGGTGCCCGAAGTTCACGGCTTACCATCGCCAAGAAATCGGCTCGTAAGCGCTCTTGTGCCTCTAACGGTGTCATGTCTTGCAAAGTGATCAAAACGGTCGTTACTTGGTTGTTCTGGGTTTGGAATGGAGTGGCGTTGATCAAGACGTTCACGAGTGTTCCACCAACAACTCTCAAGGTGATTTCTTCGGCCCAGATGGTCTTGCCGTCTTGAACCGAATCGGCGATATGGGTACGTGTTATCGGCAATTCTTCGCCGTCTGGTCGCAGAAAGGTCACCCTTTCCAATAGATCGTGTGGCGGCTGCTCATGGTCTGTGTCATGAAGCAAAATTCGCATGGCTTCGTGGTTGACTAACTCGGGAACTCCAGTCACGAGGTTGAGCACAACCACACCCACTGGGGAAGTGTCAACGAGTTTATCCAAACCCTCTTTGGCTTTTTGAAAGTCATAAAATAAACGGGCGTTGGTGACCGTCATTGCTGCTTGAGCAGCGAACATTATCAGAATCTCTTCATCGGCATCAGTGAACTCACCGCTGTGGTCTTTGTCGCCGAGAAAAATCTGGCCAATGTGGATACCCCGATGGTAGAGAGGCACCGACATAAAGGGTAAAGTGTTTTCGTATCTTGGGGGTTCCCAATCCGTGATACCGCGAGCTCGGACGAAGGTGACCAAATCGGGGATCCTCAAAGGATTTTTGATCTCGGTGAACAGATCAAAGATTTGACGTGTTTTGGGTCGTTCCCAGAGTTCCAGACTTTCTTCCCTCGTCAACCCAGATGACAGGTACTCCTGGGGGCGGAGTTGGTCGTCCATTAGCACCATTACTCCGGTGCGCGCAGCGGTTAAGGAACGAGCCGAATCCAAAACGCATTGGATCACTTCGTGAAAATCTAGACTCTCGCTGATGCGCAGGCTTACTTCGCGTAGGCGCAGGAGTCGGTTCCTTGTGGGTTGAGCATTATGTGGTCTTGTGTGTTGAATATCCATAGTGTCTGCAGGTGGTCGGTTGCGGGTTTGGGGCTTTATTATACAAGGGTTCATACAAGAAAAACTGATTTTCTCATAATTCCGATATGAAACCGGTTTGCTCGCACTAACGCATTCAGGCAAATGGGGTTAGACTAGTTAGGCTATACTTGAAACTACTGATTAAGGTCAGCCGTTCTTTAAGCTACGTTTTCACCGTCAACTTAGGATTTTGTTAGGTGCCCGAGGCCAATTGCTCCCAAGTTTTTTCAAAAAAGCAAACTCTAGCATTGCTGACCGTAGTTGTAATGATCTTCGGCGTGCTCGCGCCGGTGTTGCCAGCCTATGCACAGGCGCCACCGCCGCCGAACCCGCCGACCCAAGACCCGGATCCAGAACTGCCGAACATAGACGGCGCGCTGGATGCGACCTTCGTGGGCAACAACGAAACCGTCGGCAACAACGAGAACCTCAACGACGGCAGGTTCGTCACCAAGTTCACAATCGACGGCGATGTGGTCAACAGTCGGGCCAACGCGGTGGCGTTGCAAGACATCGAAGATAGCGAAGACAAGAAAATTGTGGTGGTCGGTACCGCTGACGATGCCTGGGCCTTGGCGCGTTACAACCCTGACGGCACTC
>JAHQYM010000055.1 GCA_024421095.1 Acidimicrobiia bacterium | reverse complement strand
CGGGTGGTCATTCCTGTTGCACTGACGAAGTACACAGTGCCGTCATGCGAAGAAACATCAAACCCGTAGACGCTGCCCTCAAGTTCAACCCGACTAACGAACTCCCATGCGCCGTTCGTGTTGCGGGCATGCAGAGACACCTCATCCCCGCTAGCAACCACCACCGCGAACTGTCGACCCACTCCGATGAGCTGGGCCTGTTGTTCGGCAAGGGCCGCCAACGAACCCGCAAGCGGTAACCACTCGTCTTCAAGCGGGTCAAACATAGCTTGCGCCGACAGTGAAACGATGCGGCCACCATCCCAAACCGCGTCCACAACCGGGTGTGGCGCAGGAGCCATAGCCGCCCAAGTGTTCGTTGCTGGCTCCCACGATGCTGCCTGCGTTCCTGAAAACCAAAAGACACGGTCATCCCCAGCAAGCCCGAAAGGAGCAACTGGTGACCCGGTTAGCAGATCTGTGCTGCTCATCACCTCCCATGAGCCGTTTAAAGGGTCATAAACAACACCATCGCCCAAAGAAGCATCTTCACGGTTCGGGAACCCCAGATTAGCCGCTTCAAAATTCCCACCCCAGATAGCCAACCTATTGTCCTGCAAAGCAACCATTGCTGAGCCAGTTCTAAGCGAAAGCGGGCCAGCGCCATGGTCAACCTCAAAAGGAGCATGCGGGTAGTCAACGGCCGTCTCGAAATTGAGCACCGTGTTGTCTGCAGCCGGGGCGGGGCTAGGCAACCCGACAAGCACCAACCACCCTGCGACAAACCCGCCGATCAGGAAAGCAACAATATACAAAGGCGACTTGACCATTAATGCAACGCCCGTTGACTTTACCATAAGCTTAGTGTAGCGTGAATTCGCGAACAATGCATTTCTTACGACAAATGGCGAGACAATGGTAGCAAAAGACTATACGATGCTCGACGGTTCAGTTGTATCGATTGACGGTGCTGACGTGAAATCAGCTTGGTTCGGCCGCGTTGACTGGTTTCCGCGAAACGATGGGCTGGTAGCGATAGGTTCGGGAGTCAAAGGCGGACTAGAGAACGAACCAAACACTGGTTGGCGAATTGTGCAGGAAGCAACGTTTCAAGGTGGACGCGTGTTCGCCGCCGAAAGCGGTCCCAACTATGACGAACCTCAGACAATTCTGGTTTATCAACTCGGTGAACATGAACTGTACGCGCGTGCTGTAGGCCATACGGTTGTCATTGATCCGTGGATCAGAACATTAAAGAACTTTACAATTGAGCACAAGAGTTCAAGTATAGCCTTGCAAGTTAAACATTCGAGTCTCGGTCAGTTGAAGTTAAGTAAGGCGAATGTCTTTGTTGACGACTTAGCGACGGTTGAACTGATAACGACCCCAAACATCCGTGAAGCGTTGCCACGCGCATCAGGAAAAATTGTCCGAGGTGGCGAACTCTGGAAAGTTGCCGAACCTGGGGGAAGCGTGATACTTGCTAGCGAAACAACGGTAACACGAATTTCACCTCTTGACGGTCAAGTTGATGCCGCGTTTACGCAACTCGCGGAAAATATATCAGTCCGACGAAACGAACGGTAAAGATGGCTGCTATCGCATTGCTTGTTGCCTGTGCGTCGTTCTTGGGGACGTTAGTTCTATACTTTGGTTACGCTCGATTGGCGGTCGTGTATAATCAGTTTCTTAATTCAAGTGAATTTCTTGAGGCAATCCACGGTGAAAAACCGCCTATCGCAGAATACGCTAGAGGGTTTGCTAATATTGTATTAGCAGTTGAGCCGTACTGCTGGGGCTGCCGACAGAGGATCGCAGAACTCAATGAATTGTGGGGAGACTTTGAAGACCTGCCGTTTGGCTCTTTGAGTCTAGTTCAACCGAGTGACGGTCCTTTTGCGGTCAACTCTAGGATCGATTCCGTTGCCGACAGCGACATGATGGGCAGACTGGCTGTAACGGCAACCCCTATGATCATTGTATTTGATTCCAACGGAAAGGAGGAGTATCGACGTGTGGCTGGCAATTCAAAGATACTAAGCGAAGAGCTTGAACGTCTGCGGATGAAAAATAACAGTGCGATTAACCAACAGAGCGATTAACCAGAGGAAAGACAAAAATGCAAAATACAGAAGAAGTAACCAACGAATGGTGGTCGGACCTTCCAGATATTGAAACCGGGCCGCGTCGAGAAGGCGACGTTAGAGGTCGGCAGCCTGGCCGTCGACAATTCAACAAAGGTGTAGCCGTATTAATCGGTGGGATTGCGTTCGGAATATTCGAAACTATATCTAGGTTTCGATTGAATATTGCCAGCGCTGAACGTGGAACTGAGTATTTTGATTGCGCTGGATACGCTAACTACGCTGGTTACGACGACAACTCCGCACCTTGTGTGGGCTTTCCATACAGTTCATTTTATTGCGGTCCCGATGGTTGGTTCAGAAACAGCGGAGAATGGGGGAAAGGATATTACTACAGGCCGGTGATGGCCTGTGGAGAAGGAATGACAAAAAAGAATGCGTGGAGGTGGACTCATAACGGTAAACAATATCGATGTGCAGATGGAATTTTCTGTTATCGTCTGTTTGGTAGTTGGGTATGCACTTACAAGATCTGCAGCAAGCAGAACCCATGACTAAAAAACCGGTATCGCCCCCTCGATTAATGTCTATTCAACCCTACTACACATCAGTCGCTATTTCTCTCGTGTGTTTTTTTCTTGCCACGACTGGTCTATCGGCTTCTTGGGTAGCACTCGGCCTCGTAGCTGGTTTTTCGTTGTCGGGTTCCGTTTGAAGTGTCAACTCAGCAGGGTTCTTAACGTCGGTCTGGCGCGGAGGGACAATTTATTTCTTCCTCGGGCTCTTCACCGGCTCGACGGTCACCGCTATTCCTTTAGCAATCCTCGGGCTCACTGTCGATCTTGTTCTTCCAGAAACGTTGCGCACAGTTCTCGCAGTAACGGTCATTGCCGTCTTGTCGGTTATTGAGTTAGGGGGCCGAGGAGATCGGTTACCGCAAAATCGTCGAGTAGTGCCTCAGAGTATCTACCTCAAAGGTCGCCGCACAGGCGCGCTGCAGTTTGGATTTGAACTGGGAACAGGAGTTAGGACGTATATCACGAATTCGCTACCTTGGATAGCTGTGGCAACAGCGATATTCCAAACTCATGGGCTCTCTGAACCCTTCCTTTTATCGGTCGGGTTCTCCATTGGACGTGCATTAACGATTCCGGCGATCAGATTGGGTTCGGGTAGCAACAACTGGGCCAATCAGGTGGATACACATCCTCGACGATTTGCTCTACCATCGCTAGCCGCATCAACAACCGTTGCGATTATGTTGACCATAAGTTGAATTTTAACGAACGCCATCGTAGCCAGTTCAAGTCACGCCGACGTTCAGCGACAACCGAACAAGAACCAATATTTGCCTACCCTTGCGATGTGTAGAGCGCCAATTCAATCGCTCTAAGCACTCATACTGGTGGTTGCGTCGTCGACGGGTGCGACTCTGACTCGGCTCTTCGCTGCTTCGTGCCTTGCAAACGTTCTGTCGGTTTTTATCGCGTTGGGGGCACGCTAGTCGTTCGGAAGGAATGTGACTTGGTAGGAGCGTCGGTTCGAACGCTTTGAGTGCAATGTCCATCGTTCCGGCTGGTGGTGCCTACGTGGCTGCTGAGCAAGCGGCGTGTTGGTTGATGTTGGGTGGTGTCTATGGTGTTGGTGGGCGCGGTGGGTGGGCTTTTGGGTTTCGGTGTTGGTGTGTGGGTGCGCGCGGCATTGCCGCTGGGGTTAGTCGATGAATGCGCCGTTGTTGTAGGTGAGCCCGAGGTTGGTGACGCGTATGCGGTGGACGGCTGCGGCTCTCCAGAGTTGCAAACCGCACCGACCGATCCGCCCTGACCCGAGTTTGGCGGGTGTTTTGTGTTTGTGTAGGTCAGGGGCGCGGTGCTGGGGTGTTTTGAGGTGTATCTAACTCTTCGCGACAAATTGCGAGTTTTTTCAAGTCGCTGATGTCGAGCGCAAACGTGTCGAAGCCAACGAACTGCGGATCCAGAAGATTGCTCGCGTCAAAATTGAATAACTTCAAGGTTGGAACTTGTTGAGTTGTCGCTTCGTGGGCGATACCCCAAACCTCGGTTCCGACCACGGCACCCCAACGCCTACCAGTCGGTTCTGGCACGGGCAACAACGAAGGGTCATTCAAACGGATCGCCGCTCCGCCACCGAACCAAATCGGACCGATCGATGTTGACCTAACCTGAGAATATTGCGGGATTACTGGCAAAGGAAGGCGTTGTGGAGCAGCCCAAACGGCGTTGTCGAGGTTGTAGCGGGTGGTCATTCCTGTTGCACTGACGAAGTACACAGTGCCGTCATGCGAAGAAACATCAAACCCGTAGACGCTGCCCTCAAGTTCAACCCGACTAACGAACTCCCATGCGCCGTTCGTGTTGCGGGTATGCAGAGACACCTCATCTCCGCTAGCAACCACCGCCGCGAGTTGCCGACCCACTCCGATGAGCTGGGCTTGTTGTTCGGCAAGGGCCGCCAACGAACCCGCAAGCGGTAACCTAGCGGTACATAACGCTGTATGGTATAACGACAATAATTTATAATCAAACCTTCGGAAATATTGGAGAACCATGAAAACTATTGAACCAATCCCAGAAATCATGCGTGCTGCCTTATTGGTTGGCACCGGTGGCCCAAAGATGCTTGAGGTGCGCGCTGATGTGCCCGTGCCTCAACTTGACCAAGGCTACGTGTTGGTGCGCGTCTCGGCTTGCGGGGTAAACAACACAGACATCAACACGAGGGTCGGATGGTATAGCCGTTCCGTTACCGGTGCCACCTCGACCGTCAATGCTGTGGTCGGTGGCGTTTATCCTTTAGAGCAAATCCGCGTCGCACAAAAGGTTTTCGAAGCCAAAAAGCATGTAGGCAGCATCGTCATCACCATCTAAGCCGTGGCGAACTATCACGATCTCGCCAAAAGAACCACAAAGCAGCGACCAAGAAGTTAACTGTTGCGGCGGGCTTGTATCTCAAAACAGGCGACAGCAGCTGCGGCTGAAACGTTTAGCGATGCTAACGCCCCACGAAGAGGGATCGACACCAAGACATCGCAACGCTCGCCAACTAAACGGCTAAGACCTTTGCCTTCCGACCCCAACACAAGGGCTAACCGTTCATTAGCGACAGCTAGCCGGTGGATTGATTGCTGCGCGCCGGTGTCTAGCCCGACGGTCCAGACGTTGTTGTTGCGCAGTGTTTGCATCGCTGCGGGCAATCCGCCAACAACAGCCATGCGCAGGTGTTCGATGGCCCCGGCTGCGGCTTTTGTGACTGACGGTGTGATATGTGCTGCACGGTGGCGCGGCAACACCACGCCAGTAACCCCAGCGCATTCAGCCGTTCGCAGGATGGCCCCTAGGTTCTGTGGGTCGGTGACCTTGTCAAGCAACAACAGAAACGGTTTATCGTCGCTAGTTCCGCCTGATAATTGGTCGCCTAATAGGTCGTTCAACTCAACGCTTTGCAGTGGCGCTGCTGAAGCGACCACTCCCTGTGAGGCCTCAGTACGAGTCACAGATTCAAACTTGGCTCTCGTCAACTCGCGGATGGGTACTTTGTGTTCGTCTGCGAGGTCGATGATGTCGTTGAGGATCGGAGCGGCGGCCAAGCCGTTTGCCAAAACCACCTCACGCGTGCGGCGCGTACCAGCCAACAGCAACTCCCGCACCGCGTGACGACCTTCGACTTGATCGCCACCCAGAGACGCTTCACGGTTAACGCCGATGGGGTCATTACGGCGCGGGGTCGTACCACGTTGCCCGCGCCCCCGAGACCCGCGAGCCGTGTTTCTGTTGCGGCGAGGTTGAGACTGGCGCGAAGGTTTCTTGCGGCGATCGTGTTGTCGGTTCATTTCGCCACTAAGGCTACTGCCCAAGCCGCAATCCCCTCGCCACGACCCAAAGCGCCTAAGCCTTCGGTGCGCCTGCCGGTTAGTGTCACAGGCGCGCCCACAGCGGCAGACAGTTTGGCTTCCATGGTTGGTTTTGCTGGTGTCAACAAAGGCCGATCAAGAACCACCGAACAATCAACATTGCCCACACGCCAGCCACTTGCACGCACCGCCTGAGCCGCTTGACGCAACAATTCCACGCTATCGGCTCCAGCAAATTCCGCGCTTGTGTCTGGGAACATTGCACCGATGTCGCCCAAACCTGCGGCACTCAACAACGCATCAGCACACACATGCGCTACCAAGTCGGCATCACTATGACCTTTCAACCCGGGTTCACCTAGGAACGTAACGCCCCCAAGCACCAACACGCGGTTGGGGTCTTCGCTACGGGCATGCACATCAAAGGCGTGCCCCACCCGATACCCAATCTCGGCATCACTCACCAGTCACCACTCACCAGTCACCACTCACCAGTCATCACTCACCAGTCACCGCTTTCACGATCCCGAACCATCAGCAAACAATAGTTCCGCAAGAACAAAATCGTCCGGCGTGGTCAGTTTAAGATTGCGCCGTTCACCAACCACGAACTCAACGTTACCACCAACATCAAAAACCAAAGACACATCGTCGGTAGCTTCGGGGCAACCCTCATGAACCCGGCGCAAAAGCTCAGCCCGGAACGCCTGCGGTGTCTGCAAAGCCACCAACTCGGCGCGGTCAATCGCATCCCCCGAACGGAACCTTAGCGTGTCGGTCACTTCTAGCACCGGCACCGCCGCGTCTGCACCAGCAACAATCGCTTCAATCACCGCAACAAAGAGTGCGTCTGAAGCCAAAGGGCGTGCTGCGTCATGCACCAACACTACCTCTGCGTCCGGGGCCACGATGCTCAATCCGCTGCGCACAGATGCCGAACGTGTCTCCCCGCCACCCGCCACCCGCCACTCAACCTTGTGGCCCGCGCCCACCTTTTTCGCCAAAGCTGCGAAACGCTCAGAGCATTCCCCAACCTTTGCTGACGGAACCACGACCACCACACCAGTCGAGTGCTTTGCCGCGCCCAAAACCGCCCGGTCAAGCACCGCCACACCAGCAAGTTCGCAAAATTGTTTAGCTCCACCGAACCGTCTTCCAGCACCAGCGGCCACCACAACCGTCCAAACAATCCCCTGATTGGTGCTATCCATCCCCATAGCTTGGCAGCAATAAAACGAAACACCATCCACCCGCCCTCCTCTGATGCACTAGAATATTGGAACCATGCCAGATGTGAACGTTCTTCGAGCCACCGAACTATTCGCTAGCCTCAGCGAAGCGGCCCTCGCAAAGATCGTCACCACCGGGTCAACACATCAGCTAGAGAGAGGCGACACGCTATTTGACGAAGGTGCCGAACCAGACCAAATATATGTAGTCACGAGCGGCCGCATCGCTATGGTCAATCGCTCCATAGATGGACGAGAATCGGTTGTGGCGCTTATGGAACCTGGTGACCTATTCGGTGAAATGCCTTTATTTGATGGCGGGAAACGGTCGGCTGAAGCTCGAGCTCTTGAGCACTCTGAAGTGGTCGCCATTCCCTATGCGCCACTACGCAGGCTCTATCAAAGGCACCCCAATGAGCTTTGGGGTGTAGTCAAACTCTTGGTCGCCCGCCTGCGTGCCACTGATGCAACCCTCGCCGACAGCGTATTTTTGGATGTCACTGGCAGAACCGCAAAACGCCTGCTCGAATTAGCCGGCGACAAAGACGAATTCACCTTGCCAATCACCCAAGAAGAACTAGCCGGCATCGTCGGAGCCAGCCGAGAACGGGTCAACAAAGCCATCTCCGCTTTCGTGCGCTTGAATTGGATAACCCTAACAGACCGGCGTTACACCATCACCAACCGTGAACAGCTAACCATCCGCGCCCGCTAACCGCTGCGAGCGCTAACCGCTGCGAGCGCTAACTTCTGCGCCGCGAGCGCTAAGCCCCACGAGTTTTGAGAAGGTCTTCAAATCCGAAAATCACCGTGTGTTCAATGTCTGGAACTGGGTCGCTCCCGGCCACGAACAAACCAGTTGCCATACCCAACTCTTCGGCCACATCAAGGTTGGCGGCGAGATTACTGAGATAGAAACAGTCGTAAAGGTCAACCGACAAAGTCCTTCGTGTGGCTTCAAACAACGCTGGTTCAGGCAAGGTTGAACCAACATCGCCGCTAACCATCCAAGACGTGATCAAGTCATCAAGCGCGGTCATTGTGCGCAAGCGGTCACCCCAAGCGCGGGGTTGATTACCAATCGCCGCGACCGGCAATCCGTTACGTTTCATGCGTTCAAGAAACGGATGCAAACCCCGCATCAACCTGAAAGACGACAAATATCGTGTCTCAATCTGTTCGGAAACCAAACTCAAGTCAACTTCGCTCCAAAACTCGGCGGGCGATAAACGCCCCAGCACCAACTTGCGATGCAAATCCCGTACTTGTTGAGGGTCAACCTCTGGTTGTTCAGACAAAATCAGCGGCAACAAAGCGCCCTCAAGAGGATTTGTGGGGCGCACCAACACGCCATGAACATCCACCACCAAAAGCCGTAACGTGCGCCGCCGAGGACGGCTAGCCTCTTGCGCCCGCGTCGCCGCACGATGTTGACGCCGGCGCACGTCACGGCGCCGCCGACCTTTAGGGGTTCGCCATTTGGCCAACAAAAATAGCAGCGAATACGCCCCAAGAAACAAAAGCAGCAAGATCCCCGCCGCAAACGCTACCATCGTCCAAACCCGCGGCAGAATACTCTCTGCTGTTGAGTTAGCCGCGATTTCAACGGTCGGGTCACCAAAGTTCATGCTCCAAGTTGTGGTTTCGTCAACCACCTCGCCGTTTGCTGCTACCAAGTTCGCGGGCAACCGTAAACGCACCGTCAGGCCAAGCACATTTTCGAAAGCACCCTCGAAATCGTCTTCGATCAAACTCAGCGGCCGCCCCAAAGGAGGTAACCCTTCGGGGAAAACCCCACCGAGTTGTTCAAGTTCAAAAGCCGGGTTGACAGAACCGGCTAGCGCATAATCGGTGCGTGCCGGCCCGAAACCAAAAACCTCAAAGTTGTGCTCGTTGGTTAGCGAAAAACCATCAAAAATTACATCGGGTCCCGTGATCTCATCCAACACCAGACCAAGTTCGCTTGCCTTCGTGAAACTCTTAGAGACCACCACAACCAATGATCCGGCGGCATCAACCGAATTGCTGTTGACCACCCATCCGGCATCGCTGAGGTCGTCTAGGTGCAAAGCATTTGGTGCATCGGGTATCAGCGCAACAGCTTCGGCATCGGCGCTTACCTGAACCGTTACCACTCCCGAACCGTTGTCGTCAACGCGAATATCAACAGTGCTATCCACACGGCAAGCACTGCTGAACAAAAGCACACCCGCGAGCACTAGCAGGGTCGCGGCACGACGCGCCGAAGCGTTAGCCTGTGTCCGCAGTGGTGCCAGCGCAATCATTGGTGACTTTCCCTCAACGCTAGACCACTGACCAGGTCACTGGGCTAACGGCCGCTTTAGATGCTGTCGACCGCTTCAACAAGCTCGGGTTCAGGGGGAGTGAAACCCTCAATCGACCGAAACACGATCATCAAATCATCCTTGGCGGCAGGGTCGGCTTGTGCATCAACTATGACGATCTCACCAGCCCGAAACTCCTTGTTGAGCAATTTCTCAGACAATGGGTCTTCAACATGACGTTGCAAGGCACGCCTTAGCGGCCTCGCCCCGAGCGTTGGGTCGTAACCAATCGTGGCGAGATGATCCTTGGCAGCATCGGTCAACTCCAAACCCATGCCTTGGCCAGAGAGTTGCTCGGCGGTGCGCGCCACCATCAGGTCGACTATTTGACGGACTTCACGCTGACTTAGCTCATGGAAGACGATCACATCGTCGATGCGGTTTAGGAACTCGGGCCGGAAATGCTGCTTGAGAGCGTCGGTAACTTTTTCTTTCATGCGTTCGTAGGTGATCGCTTCGTCTGCTTTGGTGAACCCGAGGTTGGCTTTGCGTAAGTCTTGGGTACCCAAGTTGGAGGTCATGATCAACACCGTGTTGCGAAAGTCGACAGTACGTCCTTGACTATCGGTGAGCCGCCCTTCTTCGAGTATTTGCAGCAAAGTGTTGAACACATCGGGATGGGCTTTTTCTACTTCGTCAAAAAGAACCACAGAAAATGGCTTACGCCGCACCTGTTCGGTGAGTTGCCCGCCTTCGTCGTAACCAATAAAACCCGGTGGCGAACCAATCAGACGGCTAACCGTATGCTTGTCCATGTACTCCGACATGTCGAGGCTAATCAAAGCGCTCTCATCGCCGAACAAAAACTCTGCAAGTGTTTTGGCCAACTCAGTTTTGCCCACGCCTGAAGGCCCCAAAAACACGAACGAACCACTAGGACGCTTAGGGTCTTTCAAGCCTGCTCGGGTGCGCCGGATGGCTTGAGACACGGCATGAACCGAACTTTGTTGACCAACGATCCGCTTGTGCAGTTCGTCTTCCATCCGCAACAGTTTTTGAGTTTCCTCTTCGGTGAGTTTATAAACCGGGATCCCAGTCCAGAGTGACAAAACTTCGGCGATGGCTTCTTCGTCAACTTCGTCGAAGAGGTCGACACCGGTGGCTTTAGCTTCCACTTCCAACGAATCACGGCGCGCCAGCAACTCCTTCTCGCGATCTCGCAAGCGCCCAGCGTCTTCAAATTGCTGCGACTCCACCGCGAATTTCTTTTGTTGGATGACATCTGCGATCTCTGCTTCTAGTTGCTTGTATTCTGGTGGTGTTGCCATCCGCTGGATACGCATATGCGAACCCGCTTCATCGATCAAGTCGATGGCTTTATCAGGCAGAAAACGGTCTGAGATATAGCGATCCGCTAGGTTAGCTGCCGCCACCACCGCTTGGTCGGTGATGGTCACACGGTGATGAGTTTCGTAGCTATCACGCAACCCTTTGAGGATTTCTATGGTGTGGGGGACAGTCGGCTCATCAACGGCAACTCTTTGAAAACGCCGTTCCAAAGCCGCGTCTTTCTCAAAGTATTTGCGGTATTCATCAACGGTAGTAGCCCCAATGGTTTGGAGTTCGCCACGAGCCAGCATCGGTTTGAGAATGGAAGCCGCATCAATGGCACCTTCGGCTGCGCCAGCCCCAACCAGCGTGTGAATCTCATCAACAAACAAAATAATGTCACCACGAGTTCTGATTTCTTTGAGAACCTTCTTGAGGCGTTCCTCGAAATCACCGCGATACCGCGACCCCGCAACCAACGCACCCAAATCAAGCGTATAAAGCTGTTTTTCGTGCAGCGTTTCGGGGACATTATCAATGGCGATCGCCTGCGCCAAACCTTCAACGATGGCCGTCTTACCAACACCCGGCTCACCTACCAACACCGGATTGTTTTTGGTGCGCCGACTAAGCACTTGCATCACCCGTTGGGTTTCACGGGCACGACCGATAACCGGGTCTAAGCTCTTGTCTCGTGCTAACTGCGTGAGATTGCGACCGAATTGGTCTAACACCAGCGACCCTGATGGGTTATCGCCACTAGAACCACCGGTCATCGCACCAGCACGCTCACGAGCCCCACCCATCTGTTCTGCCGAGGGGCCACCGTAACCAGAAAGCAGCTTGATGACCTGCTGGCGCACGCGGCTGAGTTCCGCTCCGAGTTTCACTAAGACTTGGGCTGCCACCCCTTCACCCTCACGGATCAAACCCAAAAGGATGTGTTCGGTGCCGATATAGTTGTGGCCAAGTTGCAAAGCCTCACGCAAACTGAGTTCAAGCACTTTCTTAGCGCGTGGCGTGAATGGAATATGCCCGCTTGGAGATGAACTGCCTTGCCCAATAATTTCTTGCACCTTGTTGCGCACCGCTTCAAGGCTGATCCCAAGCGACTCAAGAGCTTTCGCGGCGACACCCTCACCCTCATGGATAAGACCCAAGAGGATGTGTTCGGTGCCGATGTAGTTGTGGTTGAGCAGGCGCGCTTCCTCTTGCGCGAGCACCACCACCCGCCGAGCCCTATCGGTAAATCGCTCAAACATCGGTCTTTGCCTCCTAACTTTGTGGCCACCTACTAGGTTACCCAATCGATTACCAAACAGGCTTAACGACACCTAACGACACCTAACGACACATAGTCTATAGGCCACTTGACAGTAAGAGCACCCTAGCCAAGTAACCTTTACATGTGGTCGCTAATCCGCTTTCTTTGGTTCCCTCAATGCAGGACGATTTACGGCGTGTTGAAACCGAGTTGTTGAAGGTAGTGACCGCAACTGATGAATTCGTTACTGATGTAGCAAGTCACCTCATCAATGCCGGGGGGAAACGGGTGCGGCCGGGGTTTTGTATCGCTGCGGCAGCGGTGTGTCAGACGCACAACCAACCGGCTTCGCTTGAAACGATTCGTGGTAGTTGTGCAGTTGAATTGGTGCATATCGGTTCGTTATATCACGACGATGTGATGGACGATGCTTCCACTCGTCGTGGTGTCAAAAGCATCAACGCAGAGTGGGGCAACCTACGAGCGATTCTGGCGGGGGACTATTTGCTCGGGCGTGCATCAGAACTAGCGGCTGCTTTAGGTACCGAAGTTGCTGGTCTGCTAGCCACGACCATAACCGAACTTTGCACCGGTCAGATCTTGGAATTGGAGTCCGCCTACTCCACCGAGCGCAGCTTGGAGCAATATCAAAAATCTATTGCCGGAAAGACGGCCTCGTTGCTAGCCACAGCTTGTCGCATTGGTGGGATTGTGGCTGGTGCGAAACGACCCACGATTGAAGCCTTGACTGCGTTTGGGCGGGCTTACGGCATGGCGTTTCAGATAGTGGACGACATATTTGATGTGGTCGGCTCGACCGCGCAACTTGGAAAACCCGCAGGCAACGATCTGCTCGAAGGTATCTACACCTTGCCGGTCATCTATGCCCTCGGTGATGCGAGTGTGGCTACCGAACTGCGTTCACTGCTCAGTGAAGATATCACGATCAAACAACGTGACCGCGCCGCCCAACTAATCCGCACCAGCGGTGGGGTACAAGGTGCCATTGACGCTGCCCAAGATTGGACAAACCAAGCCTCTGAGGCTTTGGCGCTGTTGCCAAACACCGCTGGCGCAAAAGCCCTGCGAGCTGCCGGGCAACACCTAATTGAACGGTTCAACACGGTGCGCTAACGCGTGTTGCGGATGCACCAGGCGCAACCCGTGCAAAGCTGCCGCACCTCGACACGTCCTGCACACGAAAGCCGCTCCCTGTGGATGCACCAAGCGCGGCCCGTGCAAAGCTGCCGCACCACCCCGATGAACGCCGCGATCTAGCGTGCCATCGGTCTGTGCGCTAAGAGGTCTGTGCGCTAAGAGGTCTGGGCGCTAAGAGGTCTGTGCGCTAAGAGGTATTGCGGCGATGCACTAGGCGCAACCCGTGCAGCGTCAAGAACGGCTCAACGTGTTCGAT
>JAHQYM010000054.1 GCA_024421095.1 Acidimicrobiia bacterium | reverse complement strand
CCGACCCTGCACCGCGACCCGTTCGATCGGCTGCTCGTAGCGCAAGCGATAGCCGAGAATCTCACCCTTGTTAGCTCCGACCGCAAGGTGATCGCCTACCCCGTCGTCACGCTCCGCGCCTGACCTCGAATGGCATCCCCCTGCGTGCGACCGGTCGGCTCGCAGCGAGGCGGCAAATCGTCTCTGCTCAGCCGGCCGATCCCTCTCCAAGACCTCCGAGCGCCGCCGAGAGGCTTCCGACCGCCTCAGAGCTTCTCCTACGTTGGCACCAAGACCGGCAACCGGCTCACGAGAACAGTTGCCAAACCCAAGATGTCGACTGCGCTCGTATCTCCACGAAATAGCCCGAGCGGACATTTCCCAGGTCGAATTCGGCGGAGCCAGATACAGAGACCCGGTCAAAGTGAGTCGAATGTTGGATTCCATTGCGCGCAACACGGCGACGACCGCCTCTGTCAGGAAACTTACTGCCGACACCGTAGGTAGGTGACCTCCATCGGTGGGTGTGATATCTACGATGCGGGAGGGCGGCGATGGCTGCTGATGTTACGTGGGTGCGTTTGCGTCGGTGCTAGGTTCGCTGCGGTTGTCTGGCGCGGTTAGTCTGGCTCTCGATTCGCATTGGTCTGGGGGTAGAACACTTTTTTGGGCAGGGTTGGCACGGCGAGTTCCCAGTTGGTGAAGGGATCGTTGCTTTCTGCTTGTTCCTCGGTCAACGGCTGACGTAGCAGATGGCTGACGATGAGCTTTTCAAGAAACGCCGATTCCTCTTCGTCCGAGGAGCGCCGCCACTTGTTGTTGTCGCCGCAAACAACCGCCGACTCGATGATATGTCCACCCTCGGTGGAGGCGAACGCAGCCTCATATATACCGAATCCCGTCCAACTGCGATACGCAAACAGGCGGTTTTCTTCCATGAACATAAACCACTTCTCTTCCATTACCTGCGGGACATAACCGAACCGCATCGAACTCATCTCTGCATCGGTCCAGACCCGGTCGGGCGCAGGGATCGGCTGCGGGTCAAAGAGAGGCTCATGCTTCCAACTGTCACGTACCGCCCTTTCAGTCATCGTTCCCCCATGGCGAGTGTCTCAGGTCGCCTACTCGGATCTTTGTCAATGTCGGCGGTGGGCACAATTGTCATGTGAATGATCCTCTCGGCACATCTAACCCCATCCAGATTAGCGCAAATCCCCACGGAGATCCTCGTGGAAGATTGTTTTCGCCAAAAATACTTTGGGAGCGAAACGCGTGCCTCGGTTCATCTGGTGACAACAATCCTACGAACCTACGAACTCTGGGCGGAACGCAACGCGAATCGGTGATAGAGCCCGCCGTACACCCAGATGCGCGCCCAGTCGATTCCTTGAGCGGCTGAATCCGCCCGAGGCGGTTACTGCGTTGGGGAAGCGTCCCATCGGATGTGCCAGACCTGGCCCGCGCCATCTTCAACATCTACCCATACTTGTTCGTCTTCTTCGTCGTACCCTTGACCCACCTTCGTGCCGTTGATCTGAGCAATCCGATCTTGAGGATGCCTAGGCAATACGCATCCCCTCGCCACAACGTGAGGCGGGGGACGTCCTGCCGGAAACCCCCACAGAACTTCTGCGTCAGGCAGGTCTTTCGGATCGCCAATAGGCGGTTGCGATGTTCCCATGTGGACGGTTCCTGCTTTCCTCTGGCGGATGCCTGCACACCCACAATACCGTTGCCATGCTCAGAACACCACCGCTCAGGTCACCAGCGGTGGTGTTTTTGGATCCAGCGGTGGTGGTTTTGGGTCTGTGTGTTGGTTTTGTGTTGTGAAAGTGCAGATTCGGCTTGAAAATTCGGCGCGGCGGCGCGAACCTGAATACGTGACTGGCGAGCGAACGCAGGTGCGATTGTTGACGGCGATCAAACGAGCAACGGCCAACGCTTCACGCAACCTGATCATCGTGATGTCGGTGAGCTTGGTCGTGGGGTTGCTTACGGCTGCATCCGCTAGCGCCGAGGGCGGATTCACCGATGTTGAACCAGACTCGTACTACTCCGATGCGGTTGATTGGTCGCTGGACAACAACATCACCGGAATTGTCGGTGATCGTTTCGAACCTGAGCGCCGCATCACACGCGGGGAAGCAGCTCTGTGGTTGTGGCGCATGAACGGCCGACCATCAGCAGCGCCCCACAATTTCACTGATGTGAACGCTCAGTACACAGAAGCCGTGGCCTGGATGTTCGAAGCGGGCATCACGACAGGTACATCAGCGACGAAGTTTTCGCCCGGAGGTGGTCTGACGCGTGCCGAGATCGCCGCCTTCTTGTGGCGGATGGCGGGCAAACCTAACGCACCGGCCAGCAGTTTTAGTGATGTGGACGCTCACTGGCAGCAGGGTCCTGTGGCCTGGCTCGCAAACACGGGTATCACTACCGGCACGTCACCGACGACATTCTCCCCTGCTCAACGGTTGAAAAGAGCGCAGCTGATCACGTTCCTCTATCGTTACGATAAGCGATACGCGATCTCGGCGACAGTGACGGACGGGGATGCTGAGGGCGCGGAAACGACCGAAACGACGGAAACGGCCGAAACGACGGAAGCTGACACGTCCACGACTGACGAAGAGTTGCAGGTCACAAGCACCACGGCCCCCCCCCCAACCCCCCCCCCCCCCCCCCCCCGCCCCCCCCCCCGCCCCCGCCGCCCCCTCCGCCGCCACCTCCGCCGCCCGAAACGCCGCCTCCACCACCCCCGCCACCGCCTGAACCAATGCGGTTTCTGACGATCAACAGCGTCACTCCCCACATCGGGGAAGTGAGCATTGAGTGGGTTGTTGAACTTGAGTTAAACCCCAAGTCTGAAAGCGTGTCCGAGTGGCTTGACTATATTCGACTGCAGTGGCGACTCGAGAACTCTGCACACTATCGCCGTGGTGATACCGCGAACTTGACCGCCCACAAGTCTTGGACAAGCACCCAGATTGTGTACTTTCACCGCATGACCAACCTAATCGCCGGAGAGAACTACCGCGTGCGCGTCCAGGCGGTTGACAAGCAGGGCACTGTGCAAGGATCAAGCGATGAGGTGACCGTGAGAGCGGACATCCTCAAGGATTGGATCGAGGAGAACGTCATCGAGTATTACACGCGCGACGTTAAACCTAATGAACCGCACTGGCTGCGCGAGTCCTGGTACGGGGTGCCGTTGGGTGCTTGGGCCGACCCAGAGCCGTCCCCTTATTGCAGCTACGACTGGAATCGCACGAACCCGAGGATCAAGTTGCCAAGGAACTGCCAGATGCATCACTTGACCTTGCTGCACGAGATCGCCCATCACTTCACGTTGCACGCGCAGATCTACGATGAGGATCGCGAGAAGGATCTGGCGCGCTGGTCGTCGTGGCTCTACCTCAGCGAATTGGGGGTACCGATCGAAGGCCAGACCCACGTGGGCGAGGTCATCGCAATCGTATGGGCACATTACACCGCTGGCACACACTCGTATTTCGACACTCTGCATTCCACATACACGAGTAGTTCCCACACCAAGGCCGACACGCTCGCGGTGCTCCGAAGCATCAGCATGGGCGAAATCCCGCAGTGGTTCCTCGACACCTACACGACAGGGTCGACGCTTGCCACTCTTGACCTTAACAAACTGCTCACCGATCTGAGGAAGGTAGGGCGGAACACGTACCTGCGCACTTATCAGGGAAACGAGTTGCGACTGACGAGACCCTCAATGCAGGAGTACATTGAGGACCTATTCTTGTGCGTGTCGCCGCAAGGTGAACGGGTCTGGCAAAACCCGTGGGCTGACGGCGAGTGCGATGTCCGCCGACCGAGCGCATTCACCCTAACCGCGCCGAGCGCTACACAAGTTGATGTCGGTTGGCGGGACCCGCTTCACATACAAATGCCAACCATCGTCGATTACTTGGTTCAGTGGAAGACAGGCACGGATGACTATTCGAGTCAGGCGCAACAAGTGATTTCGGCATCCTCGTCGGACTCAATCTACAGTTATTCGATCAGTGGCCTGACCCCCGGCACGCAGTACACGGTGAGGGTCTCAGCGAGGAACGCGGCGGGCGACCCCACACCGTTCCGCGACATTGAAGGTCGGGAACGGTGGATCGAAAGCACCGTGACCACACCTGCAAACTGAGCGACAGCACCGTCAACCATCGGCGCTATTCGCATTGTGATACCCAGCGTGGATCGAAACGAGCACCTAACGAACCTCCGTAGCGTCTAGCAAAAAGAAGATGACCCGAGAAGCCCACGAGGACTTCCAACGGGACCTCGAGAAAGCTGTTGCACTATTCCGCGAACGGAGATTGAAAGAACCTATCGACCAATACCGTATTGAGTTCGAGAAAGCCGCAGCGACGTGGGGTTTTTTCGCAGTTCTTGGTGCCCTTTTTGGTTGGCGGAGGGTGTGGGATTTGAACCCACGGAGGCTCGCACCTCACACGCTTTCCAAGCGTGCCCATTCGGCCGCTCTGGCAACCCTCCTGGAACGCCCCATTGCGGGCATCGACAAAATAGGATAGCGTAGAAAGCGCGCTCCCGTTTCGGGGGGTGACGGTCGGGTCCTGTGCAACAGGTGTCCGTGAACCGGGTCAGGGCCGGAAGGCAGCAGCTCTCAGCGGAGCCGCCTGTGTGCCGCAGATTGCCTGGCCGTCATCCCCGGAAACGGGAGCCCGTATTTTGGCTCGATTAAATTCACAGGTTGCTGTCCACAGAGTTTCGGGGGTCGTGTCAGCATCCCTTAGTAAGATGGCAGACACATGGCCTACCAATCCCTTTATCGTCGCTACAGACCACAAAAGTTCTCCGAAATCCGTGGTCAACCCCATGTGGTTCGCGCCCTACGAAATGCGGTCGCCAACAATCAAGTCGGCCACGCCTACCTGTTTCACGGGCCGCGAGGCACCGGCAAAACCACCTCCGCAAGAGTCCTCGCCAAAGCGCTCAACTGCACGCAATTAGCTGACGACAGCGAACCCTGCGGCACCTGCGATAGCTGCGTTGCCATCGAACAAGGGCGTTCATTCGACCTGCATGAGCTAGACGCGGCAAGCAACAATGGTGTAGAAGATATGCGAGACCTGCTCAGCAAAGTCAACCTCGGCAACCCCGGCGAGATGAAGGTCTACATCCTGGATGAAGTCCATATGCTCACCAGAGGAGCCGAAAACTCCCTGCTCAAAACCCTTGAGGAACCCCCAGCGCACGTGGTTTGGGTACTCGCCACAACCGAACCGCATAAAGTCGTAGAAACCATCCGCAGCCGCTGCCAAGTCTTCGAACTCCGTCTCTTAGGCGCACAAGACATGACTGAGCACGTGCGGTGGGTAGTCAAAGACGCTGGCCTAGACGTGGACGACAACGCTGTTGACTACGCAGTATCAGCGGGCGGCGGGTCGGTACGAGACACCCTCAGTGCGCTCGACCGGGTAGTAGCAGCCGGCGGTGTGACCGACGTAGACGACTCCACCGACCAACTCCTCCAAGCACTCGCCGCCAAAGACACTGCAATGGCGCTGCAAGCAATCGGCGATGCCTTAGGGCGAGGGCGTGACCCGAGAACCATAGGCGAAATGCTGCTAGCAGGTTTGCGTGACGCATTCTTGACCCTGATGGGTTCGCCACCGCCACGCAGCACCGCTCCCCAGCAGCAACGCGCCGCAACCATCGCCGAAGCCATGTCCGCCCCGCAACTAACCCGCGCCTTAGAAACTCTTGGTGAGGCACTCGTAGATATGCGCCAAGCGCCCGACCCTCGGGTGCAACTTGAAGTAGCTGTGGTTCGCCTCACCCGCTCCGCCACCAACGCATCAACCGAATCCCTGCTGGCGCGCATTGAACGTCTCGAAGCGCAACTCGCCGCAGGTAACGCGCCACGACCAACCGCAAAGAGTGTGGCCGGGCGCCCAACCCCGGGAACAAAACCGCCGCCCCCGGCACCTCCCCCGCCTACGCCGCCGCCTCCACTGCCGTCACCTTCGGGTCAGGCAACAGACCAAACCGACATTCGCTCCATCCAACCAACTTCACCGCGCCATGTGGTGCAACTCGCCGCTGAGTATCTAGGTCTAGCACCCCTGATCGTGAGTTCAAAGGGTAGAAGTTTTTTTGGTGGCACCAAAGAGAAACATTCGCCTGAGGACTTGCACCGCTTCTGGATTGCGTTGCTTGATCAGTTCGGCACTAATGCGATCCGTGCAACACCCGCGCCAAGCGCAACGCAACAACGCGTCCCAGCACCAGACGATTCAGGTACCCGCGACCACCGTCCCACAAGCAAAGAAAGCTCAACCCAAACCGAAAACCCTCACCAACAAGGTAACGCCCGCCACGCTAACGCACCCACCCCACCCACCACCCCCCCCGCCCAACACCGCCCCCCCGCACGATAACGCCCCCCCGCACGATAACGCCCCCCCGCACGATAACACGCCCCCGCACGACACCGCAACGGTAGCCGACGAAAAACCTGTAGACGATAATGCGTCCGCCCCCGGTGCCGAGGCCGTGGTTGGTAACACCTCGGCGCCCGAAGCAGAGTCCGCCCAACAACCACACCCTGATGAGCACAGCAACATTTCCCTGCACCCCGACGAATTGCAAGAAGAAGTCCTCGAAACGTTCCCAGGAACCGAAGTCAAACCCCCACCTGAAACTCCACCAGGCCGATGAGCTATTCCAACGCAGTGCAGACTCTCATCGATGAACTCGGCAGATTACCGGGGATAGGTCCCAAATCCGCACAAAGGGTGGCCTTCTACCTGCTAAAGGTCCCACGCGAAGACGCACTGTCCCTCTCACAAGCGATCGTTGCAGCCAAAGAAATAGTTTCGTTTTGTCAACGGTGTTTCAATCTTTCCGAATCCGGTGACGAATGCGCCATATGCCGTAATCCCCGCCGCCAAGACCAAGTCGTCTGCGTAGTTGAAGACAGCCAAGACATAGTAGCCATTGAACGTACGCAAGAGTTCCGTGGTAGATATCACGTATTAGGAGGTGCCTTTAGCCCGATTGATGGGGTAGGGGTAGACCAACTAAGGGTCAAAGAACTCCTGAAACGTGTCGGTGACGAAGACGTATCCGAAGTTATCGTGGCCACTAACCCGAACCTAGAGGGCGAAGCAACCGCGTCGTTGCTCGTGAAATATTTGAAACCGATGGGGGTGCGGGTCACCCGTATAGCCATGGGTCTACCGATCGGCGGCGACCTCGAATATGCAGATGAACTAACCCTCGGGCGTGCCCTAGAAAACCGCCACGTCATTGACGAATCAACAGGGAATAGCGCCTAACCTGCTACTCTTTGACTGTGCAACTCACCGAAATAGACCACGTTGCGATTGCTGTTGAAGACCTTGACACGGCTATCGCCTACTACAATGCGGCGTTCGGAGCCGAAGTGCATCATCGTGAAATAGTCGAATCCGATGGTGTCGAAGAAGCCTTGATCAAGGTGGCGGAAAGCTACATTCAACTTACCACGGCAACCCGACCCGACTCGCCCATAGCAAAGTTCCTTGAGAAACGTGGCGAAGGGTTGCATCATGTCGGATATCGAGTAGACAACTGTGCCGAGGCGCTCGCGCAGATGGTGGCCGCTGGTGCTACGCCCATAGACACCGCCCCGAGGCCCGGGTCAAGAGGCACAACCGTGGCATTCGTTCACCCCAAAGGTTCGTTTGGCACTTTGATCGAACTTGTGCAGACTTAACGCTTAGCGTGTGGCAGGCTTGAGCCATGTTTGTGCATCTAGTTGACGGCACCTATGAACTGTTTCGCTTTCATTATGCGCCGTCAAACCGTGATAACCGCCGTGGCGCACAACGCGGCGTGCTCAATACGCTGCTTGATCTCGTTGCGGGTGGGGCCACTCACATAGGGGTCGCTACCGACCATGTGGTTGAGTCATTTCGCAACGATATTTTCCCTGGTTACAAAGACGCAAGTGGTGTTGAACCCGACCTTCTAGCCCAGTTCGTGGAGGTGGAAGAGCTTTTGGACTTGGCAGGGTTTGTGGTTTGGCCTCAAGTCAGCTATGAAGCAGACGACGCTTTAGCAGCGGGCGCAGCGATGGCAGCGGAGGATGCTCGAGTTGAAAAAGTGATCATTTGTACCCCCGATAAAGACTTGGCTCAATGCGTTCGTGCTGATGGGCGTGTAGTGCAGTTCGACCGCCGCCGCAAGATTACTTATGACCGACAAGGCGTGATTGACAAGTTTGGTGTCCCCCCGGAATTGCTCCCTGATTATCTTGGCTTGGTGGGCGATTCCGCAGATGGTTTCGCTGGGCTCGCTGGTTGGGGAGCGAAATCGGCGGCGAGCATCCTTTCTCACTTCGGTCATCTTGAAGATATACCGATTGATGTGGCGCAATGGAATGTGCAAGTGCGTAGCGCTGCGAAGTTGGCGAACACTCTCAACGATCATTTTGCCGAGGCGTTGCTGTATCGGCACCTAGCCACCGTCGACCTAGATGCCCCAGTGAGCGCTACGGTTGACGAACTGCTCTGGACCGGCCCCAAGAAGGGTTTCGACGAACGTTGCACAGCGATAGGTGCCGACCAAATAGCCAAACGAACCCACGAACTCGCAAAAATGCGAAACCAAAAGCGACCTGCTGTCACACCCGTCTACTATCGTTCCAAGTGAGAGCTAGACAAGAATGGGTACCAGACAAGGGAGAGCATTAGGTGGCAAGACTAGCATTTACAGACTTTGAGGTGGATAACACCATGAGCTCCTTATCTATGTCTCCGCCGCGAATCGAGCAGGCGGATTACCGAGAGTTCTTGGCCGGCCTGCGCTCTGGGTCTGTTGATTTGTTGTTAACCGACCCGCCGTACGGGATCAGCCGTGAAACCGGGTTTGCTAACGTCAAAAACGGTGTTGAACGGTTTGGGGTTTCAATGGATTTTGGAGCGTGGGACCACGAAGCGATTGATTTGGATGCTCTCGCTGCTGGCGTCTTTGGCGCTTTGCGTGTGGGAGGGACGGCGATCATTTGGTTCGATCTTTGGAAGTTGTCGGAACTGCGTAGCGCTCTTGAAGGCGTTGGTTTCAGAATGTTTCGCCAGATCATTTGGGAGAAAACTAATCCGGTTCCGCTGAATGCGAGCCGTACGTACCTGTCGAACAGTCGCGAGTTGGCAGTTGTCTGCGTCAAAGGTAGCAAACCGACGTTTCACGGATACTACGACAAAGGAGTTTACGCGTTTGGTATCCCACGTTTCAATGGGAAGCGCATCCACGCCACCCAAAAACCGGTTGAACTGTTCGCTGAGTTGATCAACAAACACTCCAACCCTGGTGACCTTGTATTAGACCCGTTCCTCGGTAGCGGTACTACTGCGGTAGCGGCTCAGGATTCCAATAGGCGATTCATCGGTTGTGACATCGACGAACACTACGTAAACGCCGCCCGTAAACGAGTAGCGAATGGCTAAACAAACAAAAAAGGACCTTTTCCTTGACCTGGCGCGACCTGACGACGAAGGTTTTAGTAGACCCGTTAACGTTGACGAGTTCGTCGGGGACTATGAACCATTGCGGTTGGGCAACGGAGGTAGTTGGTGTCGAGACGACGGTTCACTCGCACAGACCTTCAATATTAGGCGCAATAAACAAAAGGGCCGGATTGTGAGTGTAGAACTGCAAGGTTTCAAGAAGACTCCTATAAGAAAACCAATTCCCCTTCGCATCAAGTCGTTGGTGTCTAGTCAACGCTGTGCGGTTTTGTGGGTCGGTAACGCAACTGAAGTTGATCATAAAGACGGTCGGCGTGACGATCCTCGATTGGCCGACCCTAGCCAGGTTGAGTTAGATGATTTCCAACCGTTGTCTAAAGCGGCCAACAATGCCAAACGCCAACATTGCAAAGAATGTAGAACCACAGGTAATCGTTTTGACGCGAAACAGCTTGTATATAGTGTTGGACAGGTCAAGGGCAACGGCAAATATAACGGAACATGTGTTGGGTGTTACTGGAACGATCCAGCCAGGTTCAACGCTGCGGTTTCCGCCAACTACCAATGATCAACTGCCAAATTTCGCGATGAATTGGCTGCCCGTCTAGCGGGTTCAAATGGCGCAAGGTCGATGGGTGTTGTGTGTAGGACATGTGCAAGGGGTGAGTTGAGACATGTGCAAGGTTCGGGAGCGGCGATTGTGGTGTCGTGTCGAAACGTCGCGCAGTTATTTTGTCAGTTGTTTTGGAGGGCAGGTCCTAGGCCGAAACAGCTAGCCCGGATTTTTCAGTAAGCTGGGTTGCGTCTGACTTCGCGTGACAGATCTTGAGTTTTTCTACGCTACATCGGGCTGGGTTGGTGGTTTTAGAAAAAGTGGCTGCGTACGATGGGTTCTCAGCAAAGAAGTTACAAGAAGTTGTTGACTGCGGAGCAGAAATACGATTCGTGGGTACGGGTGCTTTGTGGGCAGATCACCCAAGCCGAAGCAGTTGTGTTGTGCATCTGACTTCGCGCGACGGATCTTGAGTTTTTTCAAGCAGCGTCTGGCTGGGTTGGTGGATTTAGAACAGGAGGCTGCAGCCTATGTGTTCTGTGCCAAGAAAACCGAAGAAGTTGCTTACAGCAGAGCAGAAGTACGATTTGTGGGTGAGGATGCTCACTGGTCAGATCAGCCAGGCCCAAGCGGCTGCTGTGGCTGGTGTGGACCGGTCGGTGATCGCTCGGTTGCGGGCTGTGGCACGAGATGGTGCGGTAGCGGCGTTGGCTTCGGCGAAGCCGGGACGGTCGGGGCAGTCCTGCGGCGAGGCCGGGCGGCGGGGGCCGGCCCCGAGCCGAGGCGACCGAGGCCGCAGCGTTGCGCTCGGAGGTGGAACGGTTGGGACGTACTGTGGTCGAACAAGCCGTGGAGTTGGCGGTGCTGCGGGGAAAACGGGTTACCGATGAGCGGTCCTGTCCCCACCCGCGTTGATGGGACCGCCACGACTGTGTTGTTGGGGTTGATCGACGATGCCGTCGCTTCTGGCTGGACGCACAGCCGGGTTTGTATGGTGCTGGGTGTGGACCGCCGCCGGGTGTGATGCTGGAGCCTGCGCCGCGCTCGGCGGGACACTTGATGATGCCCGCCCAGGCGGTCGTGCGATCCACAGCCTGTTGAGCTTTGAACGCGACGAGATCGTGCGTCTCTTTGAGGAGTGGGGTGATGTTGACCGGTCGCATCGCAAACTCGCGCACCGCGGTTCCTATCTGCGTCGTGTGTGGGTGTCACCATCGACTGTGTACCGCGTACTGGCAGGTCACGGTCTTGCACTAGCGGGCACGCCCCGCCCGGTCCGCGCAGCCAAGACACCTTGGCCGAACTGGTGTGAGTGGCGACCCAACCAACTGTGGTGCTACCACGGCACCCAATTCCCGGCATGTAAACAAGCCAAACACATCTACGCGATCGTCGATGTGGTGTCGCGCAAATGGATCGCCAGCCATCTCACAACGACCCGGACCGTTCTGCGTTAATGTCACGCACCGCGGAGGTCGCGCAAATGGATCGCCAGCCATCTCACAACGACACTGGACTCGGTTGCTGCTCGGGTTCTGTTCGCCAATCCACTCCAAAGCGAAGGGCTACTCACCGACGACGTCGCCGCCCGCCTCGATGACCCCAACGCAGACCTACCCGGCAGCTACGAGGTTCCGTTGCTGTTGGCGGTCAGCGACAACGGCCCGGAGATGCGTGCTGGTGACACCGCCAAGTTCATGGCCATCTGCTCAATCGCTCAGCACTTCGGACGGCGGTCCAAGCCCACCGATTAGGTCTGGATCGAGTCGCTGTTGAGCCACATCAAAGGCGAGAACCCCCACCTCGAAACGTTGCACGATCCAGCGATCTCACCGGTGAACTCGAACGCGTCCGGCACCAGCACAACACGGTACGGCTCCACGAAGGCATCGGATATGTCACCCCCAACGACGAACACACCGGACAAGGCAACCAGATCCGCCAAGCACGCCAACACGGACTCCGACAAGCCGATCAGCAACGACGCGCCCACCACCGAAACCAACCACTAACATGACAAACCAACCACCACCAACCATCCACCGATGCGACTTGAAAAACCGGCAATCTGTCGCGAAAAGTCAGATACACCGCACACCGCCGCACACTCTCAACACGCGCTCGACACCCCGTCAACACCCCAGCCAACCCCCATCCCCAACCCAACTCGCCCCCACACACCCACCAACCGCCCCGCACCCGCCAACCGCTTACAGAAAAATCTGGGTTAACTGCGGTGGCGCGCTGATCCTCTGAAAGGATGCCGCGGGATGCTTTGTAACCTCAGTTTGTCGGCAGCCATTCGGGAGCAGATGACAAAGGTCACCGACCTTCCTCATCGACATTGGTCGTCTCTGCGAAGCGGAAGTCGGAGCCACCCGCATCTCCAACAACCTCCTCTCCTTCTTGAATATTACTACCTGTTAAATTATCGATTCGGCCGTACTATGCCTGACCGTTTCGTGTAGTGTCACACCCTGTTGGTAAAGTGTCGTCATGTTCGATGCTATGATTTCGCAGACCCGAGGGGCGGTTACTGTTGGGCGTTCGCGTGGCGAGTTGGAGGGTTTGCTTGCTGGTTCTGCGGGGGTTGTCGCGCTGGCGCGGTTCCCTGTCGCCAACGAATCGTGGTTGGAGGGTTTGGTTGCTGGCGCTGGGCGGGTTGTGGCCGCGTTAAACGCGTTGCAGGCACGTTGTGCTACTGAGATCATTGATACCTCCGTGCCGCTTCTAACCGTTTCGTGCAGTGTCACACCCTGTTGGTAAGGTGTTGTTATGTTTGATTCTATGATTTCGCAGACCCGGCAGGTGGTTACTGTTGGGCTTTCGCGTGGCGTGTTGGAGGGTTTGGTTGCTGGTGCTGGGCGGGTGGTGGCCGCGTTGAATGCGTTGCAGGCACGTTGCGCTTCTGAGTTCATCGGTTCTACTGTGCCGCGTCTAGCTGTTTCGTGTAGTGTCATACCCTGTTGGTAAGGTGTTGTTATGTTCGATTCCATGATTTCGCAGACCCGGCAGGTGGTTACTGTTGGGCGTTCGCGTAGCGAGTTGGAAGGGTTGGTTGCTGGCGCTGGGCGGGTGGTGGCGGCGTTGAATGCTTTGCAGGCACGTTGCGCTACTGAGATTGAGGGGCTTGATGACGGCGGGTTGAACTCGAAAGTCGTTTTGCGTGAAGCCGGTCGCATGTCAACACGTGCTGCTAACCGAGTCGCGCGGACTGCTGCTGGGCTCGCGGAGATGCCGAAACTCGCGGAGTCTTTGGCTAACGGTGCGATCACTGTTGAACACGCTGAAGTGGCGGTGGGGGCGGCTGCGAAAACTTCGCCTCAACAAGTTGAGGATCAACTCTCGGAACTTGCTGAGGGTTCATCTGTTGATGTGTTCACTGAACAATCAAGGCGTTGGGTCAACGGCAAACAACCCGACGACGCTACTGAAC
>JAHQYM010000053.1 GCA_024421095.1 Acidimicrobiia bacterium | reverse complement strand
CAAGGTTAAGGCTCGGCCTAAGCCCCTGCCATGAAAGTCGGGGTCGACCCCAATCACATAAATCTCACCTAGGCGAGGTTTGCTGTCACGGTGGATTTTCGTCCAACAAAAGCCCATCAAACGACCCTCCTCGTTGCGCGATAAACGAAAACCGTCAGCATTGAACCAGTCTTCGGCTAGCGTCTTTTGCAGTGCCTCAACGGTTAGTCCACCCTGCTCGGGATGCCAATGAAAAGCCCGATTGTTGACCGACACGAAGGCAGCTATGTCGCTTGTTGTGAAGGCCTTTGTGTGCAACTGCGATGGAGCTTGGGGTAAGGAACAGCGCAGTTGCCAGAGATCTCGGTAAGGCACAAACCCTAAGTCTTTGGCGACCCGCTCGGTTGGTTCGTCCAGATGGCGAATCCACAGTTGGGCAGGTTCATTTGGGTGTTCTTTGAGCCACCCGTTGAGCGCATCGCCAACTTCGTCGGCTGAGCGATCCTCGTTCACTGTCAGCACCCAACGAAACTCTTTTGAGTTGGATTGTTCACACGTCAACGTCACCGCGTTAGCGTATCTTCTAATTTATGGCTAAACCTAGATCACCTAAGGGGCGTGCCCGTCTCACTCATGAGCGGCTAGCCCTTGAGTACCCAGAAGCTTATTGTGAACTCGACCATCGCAATGCTTTTGAACTTTTGGTGGCAACGATCTTGTCGGCTCAAGCGACCGATGTGGGTGTCAACAAAGCCACGCCTGCTTTGTTTGCTGCATTCCCAGACCCTTGGGTGCTCGCCGCGGTTGAGGCGAGCGAAGTTGAGCCATACGTCAACAGCATCGGGTTGTTCCGCCAAAAGTCGCAGAACCTAGTGAAAATGGCTCGCATTTTGGTTGCTGAACATCAAGGTGAAGTCCCTTCGACAATGCGGGATTTGGTGCGCTTGCCGGGTGTCGGCCGCAAAACAGCCAATGTGGTGCGCAGTGTGGCTTTGGGGTTGCCGGGGTTGCCTGTGGACACACATGTCACTCGCTTGTCGAACCTGCTGCGTCTCACCGACGAAACTGATGCGGTGAAGATTGAGTATGCGCTAAATCCGCTGGTGCCGGCGGCGCAACGCGGCGAGTTCAGTTTGCGCATGATTTTGCACGGCCGCCGCGTTTGCATTGCTAGAAGACCTCGCTGCGGCGATTGTGTGCTCAATGATTTTTGTCCTTCGAGTCAACTCTGAGGTTTTATATCTGTAAATGGCGAAAACTGCGTCTGGCCAGGTGTAACAGCAAACTGTCACTCATGACCTGTAGTATATCGAGATGAACAAGATAAAAATGAAAGCACCAGGACAGCACATCAACGGCACGGGGAGTTTTTGGGCCATGTTGAAGCGAGGGTATCACAGCACCTTCCACCCGATTTTCGCCGACCACTTGGACCGCATGTGCCCGAATTCTCGTATCGCCACAACGCGAGGCCGCTTGATATATTTGCCGAGCAGGGTAAGCTGGTTTGGGGGTGGGACAACAAGCGACTGACGCAGGCGAAATTGATCACAGACGGGATACAGGCCGAACGGAGAATGGAGATGGCGGCATGACAGAGACGAGTGTGAGGGGCAACGGCACCACGGTGTACGACGAGCGCGGCTATGCCGTGGCCAGCGTAGCGGAGGCCAAACGGATAGCGGGCGAATACCTATGCGATCTAGACTTGGGATTTGCCTACGGGTTCGGACTGCCCGAAGTAGATGACCGCTACCACATTTGGCGCGTGCCCGTCATTTCCGGCGAGAGCGCCGTGGGCGAGATTGCCATAGACGGACGCACGAGCTTGGTGCAGGAAAGCCGCTCCACCGAACCGGAGATGCTACGGTCGCGCCACCTGTCCGATGCTGGCAAGCCCATGTCCACGAAGAACAGCGGCAGTGGGGTGATCGTCCGCTCCGAACTCCGAAACACCGTCCTTCGGGGGGACTCGGAGTCTACGCTGGCCGAATTGCCAGCGGGGTCCGTCGATCTGGTGTTCACGTCACCGCCCTACTTCAACGCTCGCCCCGACTACTCGGAATACGCGGAATACGAAGACTACCTGGCGAAGATGGGGCGAGTCATTGGCCAGTGCTCAAGGCTGCTGGCCGACGGCAGGTTCTTCGTCATCAACATCTCGCCCGTGCTGCTGAGGCGTGCGAGCCGCAGTCAGGCATCGCGGAGGATCGCCGTGCCCTTCGACCTGCACTCGGTCATCGTCAAGCAGGGCTTCGACTTCATTGACGACATAATCTGGGAGAAGCCCGAGGGTGCCGGCTGGGCCACGGGCAGGGGCCGGAGGTTCGCCGCCGACCGTAACCCGTTACAGTACAAGGCCGTTCCCGTGACCGAGTATGTGCTGGTCTACCGCAAGCACACCGACAGGCTCATCGACTGGAACATCCGCAAGCACCATGACCAGGATGCCGTAGCGAGATCAAAGGTGTCCGACGACTACGAGAAGACGAACATCTGGCGGATTTCCCCGTCGTCAACTAAGGACCATCCAGCGGTGTTCCCCGTGGAGTTGGCCGAACGTGTCGTCCAGTATTACTCGTTCTCTGGTGACGTGGTCTTGGACCCCTTCGCGGGCATAGGCACGGTGGCTAAGGCGTGCATCGACAACGACCGCCGGTTCGTCATGGCCGAAGTCTCCGACGAGTACATTGGCACCATGAAGCGGAATCTGGCCAAGTGGGGCGGCAGCGGCGATGTCCATTGCATCAACACCGATCCGATTAATGACGGCGCGCTGTTCTAGTGGAGATTGAGGACCATTTCCCCGAGTCGGCCAAGCACCTTCTCTCCGTCAGCGGAAGGGAGTTGCTGCGACAGTTGGGCATAGCGGCGTTGGAGAGCGTGGTATGCGACGTGCTCATGGGCGTGAACATCCGCAAGGCCACGGAGAGCCTGACAAAACGCAGGGTGGGCCTTCTGAACGGAGCGCTGGTGAAGATGTACGCGAGCCTCTACGAGAGCGGGATAGAGCCGCTTGAAATCCCCGATCTGGTGCGCGGGAGGCTTCTGGAAGTCAAGGACAAGGACACACAGAGGATTTTGCAGTGGATGGTCGGCATGACCCAAAAGCAGGTGCAGAACGTCCTCCGCTCCGATGAGTCGGAGTGGCCGTCGTACATAAGCTCGCTGCAAGATGGCATCTCGGACACCGCTGAAGAGGCCGAGGACATGTACGGCACGATGCCGCTCCAGGTGCTCCACAATCAGCCGTCGTGGGAGTGGGCGCTATCGCTGATGATGGCGGCGGGATCGCAGACGCTTGCGGTGCGTGGCTCGGAGAAATCGCTCTACGGCAAGTTCTTCGAGAAGATGGTCCTGGCCGCGGTGCTGTCAACGCTCGGTTTCTCCTACACCAAGCCGGGCCACATCGGACAGCGCTCGTTCTGGCTGTCGGAGCGACACGACAAGCGCGAAAGCGATGCCACGGCCATCTGGAGGCTGGGGCAGGGTGTCCGCTTCGACATAGGGTTCATCGGGACGGGCAATTCGGAGATCACGCTGGACAAGGTTTCTAGGTTCGAGCGCACGGTGGAGATGAGCGGGGTCAGCCACTACATGCGGACGTTCATAATCGTGGACCGCGTGGGCACAGGAAGCCGGGTCCCAGCGTTGGCCGAGGAAATCGACGGCACCATAATCCAGATGAGCGCCAATGACTGGGCGCTCACGTTAGGAGACGAGTTGGAGGGCTCACTGGACGGCTACTTGTCGCCGCTGAGTGGAATGTCACATAAGCATTACGAAGCAGCAGTGCAGATCGGAGTGCGGAACGCTCCGCTGGTCGAAGTTCTGGGTCACCACGTTTGAAGGATATGACCATGCCGCTAGAAGAGATATCGCCCGAACTGGAAGACCTCTATTACCCGGACGAAGTGTTGACCTTTGATGGAACGCCTGAAGACCTGGTCGACGCGCTGTTCACGGTCTCGGAGTGAGCGTTTCGCACTTCTGGATATAAGTCCAACTCTGAGAGATTTTTTGCTGATTCTTGGGTGACGCACAAACAAAGTCGGTAAGGTAGTTCGCAGAACACCAGTTTGCCAGTGTTGGCCGAGCACTTTTTCGCTTGGCCGGATCGGCGATACGAGGGATCCGCCGCCCCGTGTCGCCTTGCGGTGGCCTCCGTGCACGGAGGCCACCGCTTTCTTTATCTTGTTTTCAATCCAAATTTGTCGCTGCCGAGCGTAAACGGCGCTGAATCGTTGAAAGCGAGCTTTCGAGTTCGTGTAAACGCGAAAGAACCGGGTCGTCAGGGTTGACTCCCCGGCGTTCAGCCATCTCTGATATTCGTTTAGCAACATCAGCAATGACGGTTGTGAGCGATGATAGTTCGGCTGCGTCTGAGTCCATCTTGGCAGTATGGCAGAAAATCTGCCAAGCCACTTATCAAGACCGCTAGCGTGTTGTGGTGCTTGAACGGATCGACCTGCGTAATTTCCACGGTGATTTTGCGCAACGCTTACCACGTCCCGATGTCTTTTCTGTCGGACCGGTTGCTGCCGTTGCTGAGATCGTCGGTGAGGTGCGCCAGCGCGGCGACACTGCGCTGCTTGAATACACGCAGCGTTTTGATGGCGCGCACCTCGAGTCGCTGCGAGTGCCTGAGGCCGCGATTTGCGCTGCGCTAGAGCGAATCGATCAACCGACTCGTGATGCTCTAGAAACTGCCGCAGAGCGCATTGCCGACTACCATCGAGCGCAGCTACCTGCCGATGTGCATCTGCGCGGCGATGGCATGGAACTGATGGGACGGCACCGTGCGGTGCGCCGTGCTGGTTGTTATGTTCCAGGTGGGCGTGCCGCGTATCCTTCAACTTTGTTGATGACGGCTATTGTGGCGCGTGTCGCTGGCGTGTCCGAAGTGGTTGTCTGCGTACCTCCCAGCGCCGCTGGGGAAGTGACGGACGTTACCTTAGCTGCGGCAGCGATCGCTGGTGTGGATGAAGTGTTTGCTGTGGGTGGTGCACAAGCGATCGCGGCGATGGCTTATGGCACCGCTACGATCAACGCCGTCGATGTGATCGTGGGCCCTGGCAATACCTACGTGGCGTTAGCCAAACAACAAGTAGCGGGAGTAGTCGGGGTGCCATCAGCTTTTGCTGGGCCCTCGGAAGTGGTTGTCGTGGCAGACGGTTCGTTACCGAATGAATTCGCGGCGATTGATTTGCTTGTGCAAGCTGAGCATGGACCTGATGGTTTGGCTTGGTTCTTGACTTGGAGCGAAGATTGCCTGAACAAAGTAATCGAGGCAGTGAAGCGTCTCACCACCCAAGCGGTGCGGCGTTACGAAATCGAAGCAACCCTGACGAATTCGGGTTATGCGGTGTTGTGTTCGGACGCGGCACAAGCCTTGGCAGTTTCAAACCACATAGCGCCGGAACACCTCGAGTTGCAAACCAGTAATCCCCACGCGTTGCTCAACTTGGTGATTAATGCTGGTGCGGTTTTTTGTGGTGCTTACACGCCGGCATCACTCGGCGATTATTTGGCCGGTCCGAGCCATGTGTTGCCCACGAATGGCACGGCACGGTTCGCGAGTGCCTTGACCGTTCGTGATTTCATGAAAGAAATGCACATTGTCAGCGCAGACGAAAATGCTTTCACCGCGCTAGGTGTCCATGTGGCGACATTGGCAAACGCCGAGGGACTAGATGCTCACGCTGAATCGATCCGTCTACGCCAGCGGGCACTGCAATGAAATCTCGACCCCAACCTCGCAACTCTGTAGCTCTTATGCAGGGTTACCATTCACCACAAGTAGAGGTTGAGGTTCGCCTCAACACGAATGAAAGCCCTGAACCACCTCCCGAGGCATTCCGTGCCGCGCTTGCACAAGCGATCAATACTGTCGATTGGCATCGTTACCCTGATCGTTCGGCAGAACATTTGCGTTCACGTATTGGCGAGCTTCACGGGGTCGGTGCGGAGCAGGTTTTTGCTGCTAATGGTTCTAACGAGGTGCTGCAAACACTCTTGCTCACTTATGGGGGAGCGGGTCGCAGTGCGGCTATTTTCGAACCAACCTATGCATTGCATGCACACCTGAGTCGACTAACCGACACTAGCGTTGCACTTGGTGAACGCGGCTGGGGTTTTTGCCTTGATCTCACCGAGGTGGCACGTGTCTTGGAGCAACGCAAACCCGATGTCACATTTTTGTGTTCACCAAATAATCCAACCGGTGTGACCGACACGTTGGCTGATGTTGCGGGTGTGCTAGAGATGGTTACGAGTTCTGGTGGCGTGTTGTGTGTAGATGAAGCGTACGGTGAGTTCAGCACGCAAAGCACCATGTCTTTGCTTGGTGCTGAAGTGCCTTTGGTGGTGGTGCGAACTTACTCAAAAACTTGGGCCATGGCTGGTGCGCGACTTGGCTACCTAGTTGGCCCGGCGTGGCTCGTGAGCGAACTTTTGAAAGTTGCGTTGCCTTACCATCTTGATACTGTGACGCAACTTGCTGGTATTTTGGCACTTGATTATTCAGATGAAATGGCTGCACGAGTTTCTTGCCTAGTGGCACAGCGCCAACGCCTTGAAGCAGAAATGGCTGCTATGGATCTGGAAGTCTGGCCTAGTGGTGCTAACTTCGTGCTGTTTCGCGCCAAAGAAATTGCCGGTGCAGACCTTTGGAACCAACTGTTGGAGCGTTCAGTGCTGGTACGTAACTGCGCGGTTTGGCCACGCTTACAGAACTGTTTGAGAGTCACCGTGGGCACACCCACCGAAAACGACCGTTTTTTAGAAGCGCTAAGCGAGGTACTGAAATGACAAAAACCGATCCATCGCCACACCAAAGACGCGGCTCAGTTAGCCGCGTCACCAAAGAAACGGCCATTGAGATAACACTCACACTTGATGGCACCGGCAGCACCGAAATCGATACCGGATTGCCCTTTTTTGATCACATGTTGGATCAATTGGGTCGACACGCGGCGTTCGATCTCAAGGTTGCGGCTCAAGGTGACATTCGTGTGGACGCGCACCACACGGTTGAAGATGTTGGCATTGCCTTGGGGGAGACTTTTGCTGCTGCGCTTGGGAGTAAGCGAGGTGTGCGCCGTTTCGCGTCCAATGTGGTGCCCTTAGACGAAGCGGCTGTGGAGATCGTTTTAGACCTTTCAGGACGACCCTTTTTGCACTACGAAGTTGAGTTCCCTGGTGAAAAAATCCTTGGCGATCCACCGTTTGATCCCCAACTCGCCGAAGAGTTCTGGCGTGCCTTTGCGATGTCGGCGGATATCACACTTCACGTTGTGCTGCGGCGAGGGAAAAACACCCATCACATTGTTGAAGCCACCTTCAAAGGAGTGGCCCGCGCATTGCGCGATGCGATACGCATTGAGGGTGAACGCTTACCCACCACCAAAGGCCAACTATAGCTGATGGCTACCATCCAACAAGCGCAAGAAGCTAAGCAAAGGCCTCTGATCGCGGTTGTCGACTACGGTATCGGTAATCTGCACTCGGCTCAAAAGGGATTTAGTCATGTGGGTGCTGATACACGCCTTACTAACGACTGTGCGCTTATTCGTGATGCCTGTGGTGTGGTACTTCCGGGGGTGGGAGCGTTTGGCCCGGCTATGCGTGCCCTGCGAGCAAGGGGTCTAGATGAGGTGGTCGTTGAACGGATTGAAGCAGGTGTTCCGTTCTTCGGTATTTGTGTTGGTATGCAAATGCTTTTTGCTGGTTCGGAAGAAGAACCTCAAGTCCGTGGCCTCAATGTTTTCTCACAAATGGTGCGTTTGTTGCCCACTTCACTCAAACTCCCACAAATCCAGTGGAACAAACTCAACATTCACCGCGATCATCGCATGTTGGCTGATCTCGGTGACGAACCTTGGCTCTACTTTGTGCATTCTTATGCGCCGGAGCCGAGCGAAGATGTGATCGCCACGTGTGACTATGGTGGGGCGGTAACGGCTGCGGTAGCCCGAGGAAACGTCTGGGCGGCGCAATTTCACCCAGAAAAGTCAAGTGTGTGTGGTTTAAGAATCCTCTCCAACTTCGTTGCCTTCGCAAGCCACAAACTACCGTCCGAACTGTGATGGAACTGTACCCAGCGATAGATATCCGTGGTGGCAAATGTGTTCGGCTGCGCCAAGGTGACTACAACGCTGAAACCGTTTATGGCGCAGACCCGATAGAGCAGGCTTGGGAGTTTGTAACTGCCGGTGCTAGCTGGCTGCATGTGGTCGACCTTGATGCCGCGCGCAGCGGCATCGCTAGCAACCGCGAGGTTGTTGCAGCCATCGCCCAAGCGGTGCCGGTGCCAGTCCAAAGTGGTGGCGGCGTGCGTAACGAAATGGCCGCGCAAGCTCTTTTTGACGTTGGTGTGGAACGGGTAGTCATCGGCACAGCCGCATTGAAAACCCCTGAACTCGTGGTCGCCTTAGCACAAAACAATCGGATCGCTGTGGGGCTTGATAGTCGTGCTGGGGAAGTAGCCACCGATGGTTGGTTGGTTGGTTCTGGGCGAGACACCGCCGATGTTGCTCGCGCATTTTCCGGTAGCGGCGTTGATGCTTTCGTGGTAACTGACATCGTTCGAGATGGCACCCTTGGTGGGCCCGATCTTGCAGGTTTACAAGAGATGCTTGCGGTTACCGACAAAGACGTGATCGCCAGCGGGGGAGTCGGCAGCCTTGATGATTTGCGGGCATTGGCTGGCATTGAAGCTCACGGGCACCGCCTTAGCGGAGTTATCGCGGGAAAAGCGCTTTACGAGGGCCAATTTGATGTGGCGGCTGCGCTTAGTGTGCTGAGCGAGTGAAGATGCGTGTGGTTCGGGTTATTCCGTGTCTTGATGTGGATGCCGGCAGAGTAGTCAAGGGAGTTAACTTTGTGGATATCCGTGATGCCGGTGACCCGGTTGAACTTGCGGCGCTTTACGATGCGCAGGGTGCCGATGAGTTGGTTTTCTTAGACATAACCGCCTCATCAGAGCGGCGTGACACCACCGAAGCGATGGCTCGTGCGGTTGCTGAACAGGTTTTCATTCCGTTTACCATCGGTGGCGGTATCCGGACCCTCGAAGATGCCCGCGCTTTGTTGAGGGCCGGTGCCGACAAAGTAAGTGTCAACACTGCGGCTGTCAAACGTCCTGTGCTTGTACGCGAAATCAGTAGTGAGTTCGGAGCGCAATGTTGCGTTGTGGCTATTGATGCGCGGCACCGCGCGGTCTCAAAGGACGAGGGTTCTTTTGAGGTTTACACACACGGTGGCAGGACTCGCACCGGCCTTAACGCAGTGCAGTGGGCTTGTGAGGTGCAACGCCTTGGAGCAGGTGAAATCTTACTCACCTCAATGGACGCGGACGGCACCAAAGACGGTTTTGATATCCCACTAACCTCCGCTATCACAAACGCCGTTGATATTCCAGTTATTGCTAGTGGGGGCGTGGGGACGTTGCAGCACCTCGTCGAAGGGGTACTGCTTGGGGGTGCTGATGCGATTCTCGCGGCGAGCATCTTCCATTTCGGTGAACACACCATAGCCGAAGCCAAACAAGCCCTAGCCTCCCAAGACATTCCCACCCGCCCATAGAAACTTACTGGTGTGCGTCACCGTAGCGTCTCAACGATTGTTCTTTTCTGCGGCGTTCGGGCTGGGTAGTGTGCAAATTGTGGGCATGGTGCGTAGTCTTTTCTGCTAATGGATGTGCCTGATTTTCGTGCTGTGTCCGTTGAGCGGCTCGCGGGCATGGTGCGTGAGCGGGTGGTTAGCGCCGCAGCGGTGACTGAGCATGCGTTGGAACGCATCGCCGCGCTGAATCCGCGTATCAACGCGTTCGTAATGCTTGATGCTGATGCCGCCCGCTCTCAAGCAGAAGGCATCGATGAGCGTCTTGAGGCTGGTGAAGACCCAGGCCCCTTGGCCGGTGTACCTATCGGTGTCAAAGACCTCGCCGATGCTGCGGGTTTGCCCACCACCAGAGGTGCGATGCATCTGCGGGATGCCCCTGCGGCGCGGCATGACTCGGTAGAGGTGGCACGATTGCGGGCCGCGGGCTGTGTGGTGGTCGGGAAGACCAACACTGCTGAGTTCGGTTGCTTGGACGACACCTACAACCCTGCGTTCGGCGCCACGCTCAACCCCTGGAACCTCGCTTATTCACCTGGTGGCTCCTCGGGAGGAACCGCGGCGGCTATCGCGGCCGGCATGATTCCGCTCGGCACCGGGTCAGATGCCGGGGGGTCCATCCGTACTCCTTCGGCGGCATGCGGGTTGTCTGGGATGAAAACCAGTCAAGGGCGAGTACCGGCCGGGCCACCTCCTTTGGGGCTGCTCGACTTGTGTTGCGTCGGCCCGATGGCAAGGCGGATTCGTGACGTTGCGTTGTGCCTGGATGTGGTGGTAGGCCCGGACCCGGTCGACCTGCGCAGTTTGCCTGCGCCGACACACCCTTGGAGACGAGCGTTGGATGAGCCTCAACCGCCAGTGCGGGTGTTGTGGGCACCGTCATTTGATGGCGGCCCAGTGGACTCTGAGGTAAGGGCAGCCTGTGCCGCCGCGGTGGAACTTCTGGCCACGGCAGGTGTGGAGGTAATCGAGGCCGGTCGGCTATTGGACGCGGGGATGGATCTCCAAGACGAGTTGTACAACGGCGGCGGGCTGGTGCCGACCCATCAACCACTGTTCGGCACCGAGCATTGGCCGAATGTCACGGCAGCTATCAGCGGGATTCTGGAGCGCCACTTCACCACCGCTACGGTTTCGTCGCAATACCAGGCACGCCTGCAAGCGTCCGCACTGTCTGTTCAGTTGGCGGAGGCAATGACCGGATTTGATGTGATGTTGACGCCCATGTGTGCCGGGCAACTGCCCTTGTCTCGCCAGGACGGCACGATCAACGGGGAGTCGACCGCCAACTGGTTGCGTTTCGCTTCCTTGGCGACATTGACTCGCCGCCCCGCTGGAACGGTGTGTTGCGGTTTCACGCAGCAGGGCGTTCCTGTCGGAATTCAAGTGATCGGGCACCAACTAGACGATTTGGGCGTGTTGAGCGCACTCGCTGTACTAGAGGATCTGCTTGGCCTTGGCCCGGTTGCCGATCTTGACCTGCCCTAGTTCAAAGCTGAAAAATTGCAACACATTCACCCCACCCACGGCCGACCCTGACACACCGCAAATTCCTGACCTGATGAGAAGATACGACATAAACGACAACAACAACATGATTGATCTAGCCGATCAGCCAACCGTCCGAGTTCCGCGGAGATCACCGAGTTTCCGACCGTCACCGGGCCAGCCCTAACGAAGGGAATTATATACCAGGGTTGACGAGTGTCATACCTACCGTGTGTGTCATACCTCCCCTATATGCTGAAGGCTATGAACACCGACGTTAACACCCATAATGCCCCACGCAAAAGCCACCGTACCGGGATCAGCCTGCTGGAGTTGGCGACCAACTTCCCTCACGAAGACTCGGCAAGCTTTATAGGTGGTTTGAGGCGATCTTCTGGACCGGCGGTCGGGTGTGCCCGAACTGTGGATCAGACGACACTCACGAAGTCGCACACGCCAAGATGCCTTACCGGTGCCGCGGCTGCAAACGCTACTTCTCGGTCAAGACCGGAACGGTGATGGCGCAGATCACCGACTCGGCGGGCGCGCCGAACTTCCTGAACCGGACTTTGTGGATCGACGACAACCTGAAGGTGCTGAGCGGCATCAACTCGGAGTGCGTCGATCTCAGCTACCTCGACCCGCCGTTCAACTCGAAACGAATATACCACGCGCCTTTGGGCAGCAAAGCCGCGGGTGCGTCGTTCGCTGACACTTGGACGCTCGACGGCGTGAAAACGGATTGGGCCGATCTCCAAGAAGTCGCCGACCCGGCGGTCTATCACACCGTTGTCGGTGCTGGATTGTCGGCGGGCGAGTCCATGCAGGCATATCTGACGTTCATGGCTCCGAGGCTGCTCGAACTCCATCGGGTATTGAAGCCGACCGGCAGCCTGTATCTGCACTGCGACCCGACCGCTTCACATTATTTGAAGCAACTCATGGACTGCATCTTCGGACGGACGAACTTCCGCAACGAAATCGTCTGGTCATACTCGGGTGGTGGTGTCCCGCGCGGAGCATTCGCTCGCAAGCACGACATAATCCTTTTCTATGCGCGCTCCAAGGACACCCCGTTCAACATCCTACGTAGGCCCTACGGGGAGCACAACAAGACTGGTCGCAGGGCAACCGATAGGGGCGGAACGCGGAAACTGGATTACCACCCAGACGGAGCCCACATGACGGCAGTGTGGGGCGACATCAAACCGTTGGTCAACTGGTCCAGCGAGCGTACGGGTTGGCCCACCCAGAAGCCACTCGCTCTACTGCGTCGAATAATTGAAGCTAGCAGCAATCCAGGCGACGTTGTTTTAGATCCGTTCGCTGGCTGTGGCACGGCATGCATCGCAGCTGAGCAACTCAACCGTCAATGGGTTGGTATTGACATAGACACCAAAGCCACCGAAGTCACAATGGATCGGCTCGCCCGCGAATGCGGGGACAACACCTACACCATCGGAGACTACGAGCCGCGGCAGGGCAAGCTCGCTCTAGCAGACGGCGACAATCGAGTGTTCGTCAACCAGAATCCGCCGGTGCGAACCGACCCCGACCGGCCCACACGATCACCACGCATACGCACAATCCGCTGGCACGAACTCGGCACCGGCGAACGGCGACCCTGCCCCGGATGCGACCGCCCCAAATACTTCGACGACTTCGACCTCGACCACATCCAACCCCGCGCCAAAGGCGGCTTAGACACCGACGACAACCTTCAACTTCTCTGCTCATCCTGCAACCGCATCAAAGGCCAGCGGTTTACCATGACCGAACTTCGACAACGACTACAAACCGAATACCTACGAGAAAGAACCAACACATGAACACCACCCCGACAGCCATCCCCGCCGACTACCGCGATTCCACCGCCGAAGGGGATAACAAAGGGGTCACAAGAGCGCAACCCACCTCAGCGGTACGTTACACGGCAACGCGATGTATCACCGAAGTGCTCGACGAGGACCGCGGATAACACTGCACGTCGAGACCAGCGCGTTGCTGAAGCGCTATTTCTTTGAACACGACTCCGAGGTGGCCGAATCGACTTGAAGACTATTCCTGAGGTAACTCGGGCGGACCTACCCGTTCGGCAAGTGCTTGAGTGGTGCGGTCAAGGATGACGGCCATAATCAGGATCGCAGTCCCCACCTCAAAACCCAAACCAACTTCGCTGTTTTTCACAGCCGAGATCGTCTCGAATCCCAATCCACCCCCACCTACAAGGCCAGCGATAATCACCATTGCTAGCACCATCATGATTACTTGGTTGATTCCAGCCATAATGGTCTTGGCAGCCAGAGGGATTCGCACACCGAGCATGGTCTGGCGAGGTTTGGCACCGAATACTTGCGATGCTTCAATGCTCTCTTCAGGTACTTGCCTTATGCCTAGGGCGGCAATACGGATGCCGGGCACGCAAGCGTACAACACCGAAGCAATGACACCCGGTACAATTCCGA
>JAHQYM010000052.1 GCA_024421095.1 Acidimicrobiia bacterium | reverse complement strand
TTGTTGTGACGACGACTCAACTCAGCCAACGCACGGGATTTCATCGCCGCCAAAGTCGACTCGGCACGACCCAACACCTTCAACCGCGACCGCAACCCCTCATCAGACAACCCCACCTCATCAACCAGACCCACGCAAACCGACCCGACGGTACCACAACCGCCAACCGCAGAGGAAGGCTGCACCCGTGAAGTGCTATCGCCCCGCGATGCCTCGGCGGTGCCATCACCGCTGGTGGTGCCAGTCTCAAAAAGCTCTGATCCCGAAAATAAACTCATTGTCACACCTTACCGACTCCGTGTGACAATGACACCGTGAATTACTGACAAAACATAAAATAATCTAATATATTTTTTATGGCACAGGGACCGTCAACCCACAAAACCCAGCGGGCAGAGGAATACCGGGGCCACATTGGCCCCATCAAACGAAACCGCAACGCCGAACCGACTGTCGTCGTGGAACCCAACCACGCGTCTTCCTCGACGACTCCACCGATGTTGGTTGGGTGTGGCGAGTGTTGGTTGGTGTGAATGAAGCGTGGAACTTGGCGACTTCTCTGAGGGTGGGAAAGCTCTATCGGTGATTGCGACAGAGCATAGTGTAGACATGTTGTGCGGGTTTCCAGTTGTGGAGTTTGCGGGGCATGTGGTTGAGTGCGTCTTGGATGAGCGCGAGGTCTGTTTCCTCCTGAGAGGCCCCGCCGAATCCAGAAGCAAAGACGGCTCCAATGACCGCTAGAATCACTAGTCTCATTCTGTGGCGGTCTCAGTATCGGGCTTTTAGCGACGTTACGTGGGCTTGCCGTGCTACCGGATTCGCCGAACCCGAAACTCGGTGGGGTTTTCCTAGAACCACGAAGTGTGTCTAGCTGACAGAATCTGAATGCCTAGCTCGCTTTGCCTTTAACCAGTCAGAAAAGCAGTCAAAACAGTACATCCACGTACCGGTCGAAAAGCTCGTTACGACGATCCCCAACGGTATTGTGTATAATTCGACCGGTTCTCGTAGTAGTATATCATACCCTGCACTGAGAAAAGCGAACAGTAGCAGCAATGTCCCCAATCTTCGGGCATTTGTGCTTGCTTCCACATAGCTGGCTCTAAGAAACAAGCACCCGATTATTACCATGGACCCCATCAATGGGATAAACAAAAATTGGTTAGTCAAGTTCGAGATCTACTTCTATCAACAATATGGAATTCAGATAGTACAGCGTTCGAATGTGTCTGTCAAGTACCAATCAACCCGTGTGCGCTACGCAACCCGGCGGAGTTGGTGCGTCGAGGAGGGTCGTTCACGGTGAACCTCGGCCCGCACCCCACGGACCCCACTCTCAATCGCGAAACACCGGTAAACCGAGGATGCGCTCTGCGATAATGTTGCGCATTATTTCCGAGGTGCCGGCCATTATTGTGTAAGCGGGTGCGTACATAAACGCACGGCTCAACCGTGTGTGAATGGTCATTGATACTCCCAACACTTGTGCCGCGAACTGCGCGACCCTTTGTTGGTGTTCGGTGCAGAAGACTTTGGTGGCAGCGCTGAAACCTGCTGGTGCTTGTTTGATTGTTTCGCGATAAATCAGTAGTTTTCCGAGCCGATAACCGCTTTGGAGCCCGGCAATTTCTTGGCGTACGCGAACATCGTTGGTGTCGGCTTTTGAACACGCCAGATCGTAAAGTGGTTTGTTGGACACGAGGCGGTCGATCCCGCCGCGTTCTTGTTCAAGTTGGGTCATCGTTTGACGAAACGCTTGCCCTAATTCGCCAACAAGGTTTTCGATAGGCACTTCGACATTGGTGAAATAAATCTCACAGAAATGAGTGTTGTTGACCATGTCGCGGATGGGCCGCACCTCGATGCCAACTGCGTCCATCGGCACTATCAATTCGCTAACACCTTCGTGGGGGCGTTGGGCAGTATCGGTGCGACAGGTCAGGTAACAGTAGTCGGCCAAGGCGGCACCTGAAGTCCAGATTTTTTGTCCGTTGACCACGAAAACGTCCCCGTTGAGTTGCGCGGTGGTTTTTATGGCAGCTAAATCTGAACCGGCTTGGGGTTCGCTCATGCCTATCGACCAAGATGTTGCTCCTCTGAGCATGTCGGGTAGGTATTTGGCTTGTTGGTCGGGTGTGCCGTAGCGAATTATTGCTGGGCCGATTTGTCTGTCGGCGAACCAACTAGTGGATATCGGTGCGCCCGCCGATATCAGTTGTTCGGCTACGATTAGTCGTTCCATTGGTGGTCTCCCGCCGCCGCCGTGGGCACGCGGCCAAGTCATACCGACCCAACCGCGAGCGGCGATTGTTGCACTGAACTCTTTTGAGTAACCGTTTATCCAACTGTCGTTATGTACCCCGTAGTCGGCAACTCCTTGCGCCGCCACCGCACGCGCTTCTTGTTGGAGCGCTTCCAGTTCGGCCCCGAATTCAAAATCCAATACGGTCTCCGTGTCCGGTTCCTGCGCCTATCTGGGAATTGGGTTGGTCTCGGCCGGCTCACCCGAGAAAGGATAAGAAACTCGAGATCGCGGGCCGAGACCACACGCCAAGATAGCAGGCTCGTCTGCGATATCCTCTTAGCGCGTGCGGATTTGTGAAAATCAACTAACAATTCTGACCGCCGCCGCTCAAAACGCGGGTATAACCCGTGCCGTTTTTCGGCGATTTCGATTGTTGCTGCGAGGCTGCAATCGTGACGACGGCACGTGATCTGATCAGGGTGCCGATATTCGTTGGTTTCAATGGGTGCTGCGACAGCGTGTGCAAGACGGTTTGTGAAGATGGCGGCTTTAGTTGGGGTTGTTCGCTGAGTCGTGTCGACCGGGTTTGACTGACGGCAGTTGACCGAACGCACCCGCAGCCCTAGTCGCGTTTGTTCGCTGAGTCGTGTTGACCGGGTTTGTTGAACGGCCACCACGCCATCAGGATCGAGCGAGCGAGTCGCAGCTGTTCGCTGAGTTGCGTCGACGGGGTTTGACTGACGGTAGTTGACCGAACGCACCCGCAGCCATAGTCGCGTTTGTTCGCTGAGTCGTGTTGACCGGGTTTGTTGAACGGCCACCACGCCATCAGGATCGAGCGAGCGTGTCGCAGCTGTTCGCTGAGTTGCGGTGACGGCGCAAATGTGTGCGGGAGCGTTTGTGGATGTGGTGGCCTTAGTCGCGTTTGTTCAGGGTCTCAAGCAACGTGATGGCTTCGGATCGGTCTTTGGTTCGCCGCATCGGTGGGAGCGCATTGAGCAGTTGCCAACGGTAGCCGCGTGATGTCGCTAGACGGGGGTCTAAGACGGCTACCACCCCGCGGTCGGTAGCGGATCGTATCAGTCGACCCGCTCCTTGCGCTAGCAGTGTGGCGGCTTTCGGCACATCGACTACTTGAAATGCGTTGGCACCAACTCGTTCTCGGCGAGCTTGCAGTACTGGGTCGTCTGGTCGAGGGAAAGGGAGTCGGTCGATTATGACGAGGTTGCAGGTCGAGCCAACTGCGTCTATGCCTTGCCAGAAAGACATCGTGGCGAACAGGCAAGTTTCGGGATCGCCGATGAAATCGTGAAGGAGTTGGGCTTTGGAGCGTTCGCCTTGTGTCAACACGGGCCAGCGAACTCGAGCCGAGATGCGTGTGGCTGCTTCGGTCATCGCTGTCCAACTTGTGAACAACGCCAATGTCCTGCCCCCGGCGGCGTTGATCAAGGCTTCCATCTCCTCGTGCTGGGAGTTGCGGAATTGTGTTGCGTTTGGGTTGGGGAGGTCGGCGGCGCAGTACAGCAAAGCGTTCGTTTCGTAGTCGAATGGGCTGCCAACATCGGTTTCCACGGCGCTTTCGGGAAGGCCGAACCTGCGGGTTGCGTCGGCGGGCATTGTCGCTGATGTGAGAATCCCACCACGTTGCCCCCACAAGTTCCGAGCGAGGATCTTGTGAATTTCGAGTGGTGTGGAGCGGAGGCTGGGATTGTGATCTGGGCCGTCTACCCACAGCACTTCGTCTTCATTCACACTGCGCAGCAGGCGGATGTCTTCTAGCAGTGAACTGACCGACTGGCGTGCTCTGATAGCTCGGTTCGATACCTCCATCGGGGCATCTTCAGGTACTAAGCGGAGTTCTGTGAGTAGTTTGTCGACTCGGCCGGAGATGAGATCAAGCGTGTCGGCGAGTTCGGTTGACGGTCCTTTGCGCAACCGCCGCCCTATCAAATCGCTCAGTTCGTTGGTGAGCATTTTGGCTGCTTCGTTGACTTGACGCGAGGCGGTTGATTCGGCCACCACCGCTCGAACGGCGGCAGCGGCGGTAGTGAGACGCGTTGGGCTCAGATAACGTCCAGCAGTATCAGAAATAATCTCTTCAAGCTGATGGGCTTCGTCAATAATCACGATGTCGTGGTCGGGAAGAATGCCCCCCACGGCAATTTCGATCGCATACAAATGCAGGTTGACGATTAACACGTCGGCGGCGGCAGCTCGTCGCCAAGCCTGCTCGGCGAAACACTCGTCACCAGCGGCGCAGCGACTGGCACCAGGGCATTCGTGACGGTTGACGCTGACTTGTTGCCAAGCACGGTCGGAGATGTCGGCTAGTTCGGAACGGTCGCCGCTGGTGCTTTTGTCTGCGAAGGAGCGCAGTTTCTTGAGGTCGTCTGCGTTCAAACCTTCTTGAGCGAGCGTCAAGCTGATGCTTTTTTCGGATTCGGCTTCTTTGAGGCGCTGCATGCAGAGGTAGTTTGAGCGACCTTTCAGAACCGCGAATTCGAGTGGTTCATCGAGCCGACTCGATAGTAAAGGCAGGTCTTTCCCAGCGAGTTGGTCTTGCAGTGCTTTAGTCGCCGTGGCCACCACGACTTTCTGGTCGGTCACGGCGATGGGGGCGAGATAGGCGAGAGATTTGCCGGTGCCGGTGCCGGCTTGCACCACAACATGGCCGTCGTTGGCGAGAGCGGTAGCCACTACGGCGGTCATTTCTTGTTGTCCGGCTCGCTGTTCACCGCCGTTGGGTAGCCCGGCTGTGACCTTGGCGAGCAGTTCAACAGCGCTCTCGGCAATGTCCATGTTTGTTGCGTTTGCCGATCTCCCGTTAGGGGTTGGTTAGGGGTTGGATAAGTGTTGGATAAGGGTTGGTTAGGGTGCTAGTGCCATCCACTGAGCCGCGATGTCAATGTCACCGAATAACTGGAGCCCGTCGAGGCTTCGCCTGCCCCAAGCGCACAAGAAGAGTTCTTCTGCTGTGGCGCGAATGGCGGCGTCTCCTTTGGCGTGTTCGTGGCTCACCGAGATTGAACCGTCTACTGCTGCCAACATGAACTCTCCTGCGCCGTCGGTTTGATGAAGGTGTAACGTACCTGATGGCAATATTCGTTCTCTTGCGGCGAGCACTTCGGTGAAGAGTTCGTCCACACCGTCTATGCTGTCGGCTGCGGGCACTGGTGTTTGGTCTTCGACTGCTTGTTCGGCATCTACACGGTGGATGGTTGTCTCTAGGTGGGCTCTCCTGATGAAGAAACGAACGGTGTGGTCGGTTCCCCAGGTCCAGAGTTGCGTTTTCGGGTCGGTTTCGCTCAAGGTCGTCACGACTTGAGTAAGCGCTTCTTGCGGCGATTGTTTGGGGAGTTGTTTCCAGGGGATCCGTGCCGCGGCGGTCTGGCGGACTTGTGCAGCGATCCCGGTCCAGACGATGCTCATGTGCGTGAGCAGTTCTTCGTTTGTCCATTTGGGGCAGGCTGGAACTTGAGCGTTGAGGTCTCGGGAGGCAGCTTCGATCAACCGTTGCCCGTCGTTGCTGAGTCGGGTGATGCGGTAGGTAGTGTCCATCGGTGATACGGCCGCAGACGAGAGTGCAGAGTTCATGCCTTTAGTGTGGCACGCTTCAACGCGTATCGTGTTGTGCCAGCGTTTTCTTTTTGGAGAGTTGGTCTCTGCTGCATGCAATAGTCCGTGAGGAATTGAATTCGAAGCGCTACGGTGCCGGGACGGTGGGCTTTCGCGTGTTTGAACTGGTTTTGATTGAAATCGAGGCGTGTCGAGACCGGTGTAGTGCGCGAATTGCATTTGCGGTCGGTTTGTAGCGTGTGGGTTGCGGGTGTGTTGTCTAGCCGTTCGACCCGGTGAGCGCTCGGCGAGATGCTGTCAGCGTGAAGCGTGTGAGTTGCGGTGTGGTGTGGTGGTAGCGCGCGTGCGTGTGTTCGGCAGCGTGAAGCGCGCATGTTTCAGGTACGGTTGGTGCGGTGCGGCAACTAATTTCTGATGCGTTGATTGTGTGTGGTGATGGGGTCAGTGCGGCTTATCGCGGTGACGTGTTGATTGAGAATGATCGGATTGTGGAGATTGGCTGTGTGTCTCAGGGCGCCGCAGAGGATGTAGACCGTGTGATTGATGCCGCTGGGCGAGTGCTGGCTCCAGGGTTTGTCGACACCCATAATCATGGCGCTCTCGGCGGCACTCGGATTGGGGATTATGGCGTTCCTTTGAGTTGCGAGATGGCGCTGCGTGGTGGTGTCACGAAACGGATTTGTGGGGTGGATGGTTTGTCGCCCGCGCCGGTAGCGCCGGACCAACGCAACGAGTATGCATCGCAACTTGCGCCGCTTGATGGTTCGGTCGGCTCAAGTACCGCCGCCAGCCCCAATAGCGCCGCCAGCCCCGCCAAAGCCGCCAATGTTGATGACCCAGATGCTGGTGGGCAATGGACTTGGTCTACGACTAAAGAGTTTCTGGATTGGCATCGGGGTCGTGCGGTGACTGATATGGGTTTGCATTTGGGTCATAGCGCGGTGCGGCGGGTGGTTATGGGGAACCTTGACCGCGTGGCCGATGATGTGCAGATTAGGGAGATGGCTGAGGTGGTGAGGCGTGAGGCGGCGTGGTGTTTGGGTTTGTCTACGGGTCTTGTGTATAACCCTGCGGTTTATTCTGATCAGCGTGAGCTGACGGCGTTGGTGCGAGCCTTCAACGAGGTGAAACCGGCGGCGTTGTATCCGCATTTGCGGTCGGAGAGTGACGATATTGTGGATGCTTTGAACGAGGTGATTTCTGCCTCGGTTGATGGTGGCGGCGGTTATTGTAGTGAGCACACGAAGATTGCTGGGCGGCGCAATTGGGATCGTTATGAGCAGGTGGAGGGTCGTCTTGACGATGCGGCATCTGCGGTGTCAACGATGGCCAACATGTATCCGTACACGGCTGGTAGTACTACTGCCGATGCGTTGTTTCCGCCTGAGGTTCGTGCGGGTACACGGGCTGAGTTTTTGGCGCGTTTGAGTGATGTTGACGTGCGCCGTTTTGCGTTCAACAAGATTTTCGGTGATGGTAGGGGTTGGGACAATTTTGTCGCGTTTTGTGGTGGTTTGGAAGGTATTCAGATTGCTGGAGTGTTGAGCGGTGTGGGTGATGAATTCTTGGGTAAACGGTTTTCTGAGGTGGTTTTGGCCGCTGGTGTAACAGACTTCAATTCAATAGAGGCACACGATGCAGTGTGTGACTTTTTTTTGCATAACCGAGGTGAGGTTTCAATTATCAGTCATTATGGCAACGAAGCCACGGTGGAACGGTTTTTCAAACGTGCTGACATGGCGATTTGTACGGATGGTTTGATGCCCGGCCCGGGCCAGAAACCGCATCCGCGTTTGTTGGGTGCGTTTCCGAAGGCGTTGCGGATGGCTCGTGAGCTTGAGGTGCCGTTAGAACAGATTGTTTATCGGATGGCTACTTTGCCGTGTGAGTTTATGGGTTTGCCGAGCCCGGTGTTGCGCCGGGGAGGTGATGCTTCGTTGGTGTTGATTGATTGGGAGCGAGTGGGGGAGCGGAATAGTTTTGAGGAGCCTTTAATCCACCCGCAGGGTATTGATGCCGTGTGGGTACACGGCGAGTTACTGTTGTGCGAAGGGAAAATCCAAACCCCGTCAAGGTTTCGTGGCCGCCACTTGGTGTCAACATCCAACCCGGCACCGCGTAACGACACTAATAACGGCACCGCGTAACGGCGCTGTCTAGCTATCCTGAAACGTTGTGGCAACTGAACAGAATCCGCTATCTTCGGGTGTGAGCTTGCCGGTGGCTGCGGTGGATTGCGGAACCAACTCAACGCGTCTGTTGGTGCACGACGGGGCTAAGACGCTGGAACGGCAGATGACTATCACCCGACTCGGCGAGGATGTAGACGCTACTAGGCGGCTCGCGCCCGAGGCGATCAACCGCACCGTTGAGTGTCTCAAGGGCTATCGCCAAGTGATGGATCGTTTTGGAGTTGAACGGGTTCGCGTCACTGCAACTTCGGCGGCTCGCGATGCGGGTAACCGTGAAGAGTTTTTTGACGCAGTTGAAGCAGCGGTTGGTAGCCGTCCCGAACTGCTTTCTGGTTTGGACGAGGGCAAGTTGTCCTTCACCGGGGCGACTGCTGAGCTTGACCCCAACACGGGGCCGTTCCTAGTGGTTGATATTGGTGGTGGTTCGACTGAGTTCGCTTACGGTTCTAGGGAATGCGAAGCGGCATTGTCGGTTGATGTCGGCTGTGTTCGCCTAACCGAGAAGTACATCGAGTCTGACCCTCCCGAGCCTGAAGAACTGCTGGCTTGCCTGTCGATCACGAAAGCTCATCTTGATGACGTTGCCCGCTTGATCCCGCAGGCGCTGCAGGCTAAAACGTTTGTGGGTTTGGCGGGTACCGTGTCGTCTGCGGCGGCTGTTGAGATCGGGTTGGCTGAATATGACCGTGAGCGGATACATCATTTCGAGTTGAGTAAACAAGCTGTTGAGGATGTCTATCGCACGCTTGTAACCGAGTCTTGTGAAGACCGGGCTCATAACCCGGGGCTCGAAGAGGGTAGGGTCGATGTGATCGTGGGGGGCATGTGTATCTTGGTGATGGTCATGCGCTATTTCGCTTTCGAGAAATGCCTCGTCTCCGAGAGCGACATTCTCGACGGTTTGGCCTCCTCCTTACTGGAGTAATCGCAGCTAAAAGGCAATTCATCTAACGTGGAAAAAATTTGTGATCCTCTGGTTTGGGATTTAGTTGAGTAAGCTGATTTTGAGATGCTGTATCTGGTATCAATGAGTTCTTTGGCGCGCCGCTTGATGTTGGTGGTCTTAATTCTATTGCTCGTTGGAACGGCGTGTGCTCAATCTGTCGCGGATTCTGAGGTCGACGACCCAGTGGATACGGGTGGGGTCCCGCCGATTAGTTTGGGAGAATTGGAGACCGAAGCCACAGCGAAAGCCATGGAGAGTTGCGTCAAGCAACGCACTGGTTTTGATCTCTCAGACCGAGATCGGGTGTATGCCGAATTGAGGGCAGGAGGCGAAAGCGGCCCTTCTCCATTTTATTCCATAATTCAGTTAGCTTGTTTTGTTAGCGATGGAGGCGAAGTTCCTGAAACCTGGCGTGAATCCATGCTTGTGGATAACGGGAGTGTGGGAAGCTTGGCGGATTGCGTGGTTTCGGAGCATTCTTGGACAAGATCCGAGAACGTTTATGATGGTGTCGGTGGAGCCATTGCACCTGATGTTGGAGATGCACAGAAGAGGAATGCTCTGCTTGACTGCGGTTTCGAAGATCCGGATTCCCTTGATGACGAACCTTTCGCGAACATCTGGCCGTTCGCCAACGGCTGATTGACGAACCAGGAAAACACCGTGAGGAAACTTCTGATCTTGAAATATCGTCACCACGCGCCGTTTCGCCGCGCCGCGTTCGGCTTTTGTTGCATTTTGCTGGTGGTGTCAAGTTGCTCGACTAACGGTGATGTTGATAGTGGCCAATCCGCAGTTGACGTAACTTACGAAACCCTTGAACTTACTCAAGCTGAGTATTTCGGTGAACGTGTCGATTTGTTTGAGCCTGCACCTCTAATGACGGCACTCGGCGTGTTGCGCGAAGACTCTCGTGCCTTCGCTTTGTCTACCATGCTGCGTATTGAGGATCTGACCGAGATGTGCATGGCCGATCTTGGATTGTTTTATGTTCCGCATGTTGTTAGTGACGACATCGGAGACACTTGGCTCCCGGCATTGTCTCGCATTGAGTTCGCGCGCATGCACGGCTTCGGATCTATGCTTGAACCTGAAGGCGAACTGAGTGATGTGCTTGTGCAGAGAGACCCGAACGATCCCCATTTCGAAACTCTCGAACCGGACGAGCAGCGCGTGTGGGAAGATACCCTTTACGGTGAAGAAGGATGTCGGTTCCAAGCCCTCGAGTCGGTTTGGGGTACGCAAACAGCCACTGTCAGCGCGCTGCAAGAACAATCGTCTCGCGAAATCGGCTCGCATGCCGATGTGCGTCAAGCCACCAATGATTATTTGGTTTGCACGCGTGATGCTGGCTACCCGTGGCTCAACAACCCGTGGGTATCTCGCCAGATCGGACTGGAGACGGCACGATCTGGGGTTACCGGCGCGCTTGAAGGAACTGAAGCAACCGAAGGTTTAGGTTTGTCGATAGCAGAGGAGCGTGATGCTGCGATTGCCAATCTCGAATGCCTTTATCCAGCAGAGCTAGTAAGGCGCTCGGTTCGCCATGCTGTGGAGACGCGTCTCGTGGACGAAAATGCGGAACTATTGGCTTCGTTGCGCCGTGAGATAGCCTCGCGATGACCTGCACAACTACCCCAACGCTAAACTTCCCGAACAAATTATGATGGGTTGATGGAACCCCACAGGTTTTGGCGCGTAACTGCAATTGCCCTAGCCGTTGCGCTACTTGTTGCCGTGAACGTGGTGGTTTGGCTGCAAGCGGCGCGCACTCGCGAAGCGTCAGATGGAACCGCGGGTCAAACTCAGACTCAGCTTAACCAACCCACAGCCACAGTCGAACTGAACCGTTTGGTTGAGACTATGCTGCTGCGCTGCCGTTTTGAAGCGGCCGACGTGAGCCGACATACCCTCTCCGCATCGCTGCCTCTTCTCGGTACGCCTATTGTCACGTCTGTCCATGTGGCTGTTGGCGACACGCTCGCGCCAGCCGATGTGCCTTTGACGGTGGCGGGCCGGCCGGTGATCGTCTTGTCTGGAAGTTTCCCAGCTTTTCGAGATCTGAGAAGAGGAGATGTGGGTACCGATGTGGAGCAACTTCAGGAAGCTCTTCTGGCGCTCCAGTTGGGGGCAGACGGTGTGAGCCAACAGGGCGTTAGCGGGATTGTCGATGAACAGACTGTGCAACTTGTTGACGAGCTGTATCGACAGCGTGGCTTCGAACCGGCACGGGTCGCTGGAGATGCCCCCGATCTAGTGTTGCCTGCTGCTGAGGTAGCTATTGTTGGGGCGTTGCCGAGCACGATTGTGGATGCTCCTCCTGAGGTTGGAAGCGCTTTGGCACCGGACACTCCGATGTTTGTGGTTTCTTCGAGTCGGTTGGTGCTTGCTTGCCCTCTAAGCGCAAGCCAGGAACCGTTACTGGAAGCGGGGTTGGCGGTTGTGGTCGACACTGGTGACGCTTCAGGTTCACAACTCAGCGGTGTCGCCGAGCGCCCCTACAGCGGCAATGGCAATATTGATCTCGCTTTTGGGTCCACGTTTGAGGCGGCTAGTCGTGTGCGAATTCTGCTTACAGAGGATGTGCCCGCTTCGCTTCTGGGGAGCACGGCGCGCGCTCATGTTCGCATACGTGGCAGTGAAGATGCCGTGCTGTCGGTTCCATCAACCGCTCTTGTGGCGCACTCTGACGGCACTAACTCGGTGACTGTGTTAACCGATTCGGGTTCGGGTGTCTCGATTGGGGTGACCGTGGGTGTGTCAGCCGGCGGTTGGGTTGCGGTGGAGGGCGACGGCATCAAGGCAGGAGACATAGTGTTGTTGGGGAAGTATGCCCCGCCTGAGGCAGACGATGCAGGCACCGTTGGTAGATAACGCCGCACCCTTCGTATGCAAGTTAGCGAACGTGAGCTTCGCCTACCCGCCGCCTCATCGTGTGGTCGCTCTCAGCGATGTCAGCTTTGAGGTCGGGCAGGGGGAGAGCGTGGCGTTGTGTGGCCCGTCCGGCTCGGGGAAATCGACTTTGCTCGCGTTGCTTGGAATGCTGGACGTGCCGACCTCCGGTGAATATTTGTTCGGAGGTTTGAGTGCTGCCGACCTCGGGCCCGAGAAACGCAACCATCTGCGTGCCCGTCATGTTGGTTTCGTGTTTCAGGCGTTCCATCTGATTGCTGGGCGAAACGTGATTGATAATGTGGCGGCTAGTTTGCTTTACATAGAAAGGAATCGTGGCCTCCGTGAGCGGCGTGCCCGGGAGTGTATTGATCTGGTCGGGCTCGGTCATCGCTGCTGGCATCACCCTAATGAACTGTCGGGTGGCGAGCGCCAGAGAGTGGCGATTGCGCGTGCGCTCGCTGTTGGCCCTTCGCTTATCTTGGCTGACGAACCCACCGGGAAACTCGACTCGGCCACGGGCCAAGCAATATTGCAGTTGCTGCGCGATTCTTCGGAAGCTGGTTTGGTTATCGCCACTCACGACGCTGCTGTGGCGCAGACGTTAGACCGTACCGTCACTATGTGCGATGGAAAAATACAGTCGAGTGGGTAGCGGTCGGGTGATTTTCGGTGGTGCCGGGGCACTGTCGGCGTGTGTTCGGAAGTTGGGTTCGGACGTGTGGATGGTGGTCGGGTGACTTTCGGTGGCGCGCTTCGTGAGGCAGTATGGTCGCTCGCGGCGAATCCTAGAAGATCGGTAGCTAATGCAACAATCTTGATGATTGGCGTGGCGATGTCTGTCGCTGTTTTGGCTGTCGGAGAATCGGGGCGACGCGATGTGGTCAACGAGTTCGAGCGATTGCGGGCTACTGAGATTACCTTGCTGGAAAGAACTCCAGTGGCCACTACCGACCGAAATTTTCCGCTTGATTTGAACGATAGGTTAGTGGCTTTGGGGCCGGTGGTTGCCGCTGGTGTGTTGATTTCTACTGAACCGCTGGATGTGGCGCTTCGTTGGGGTGTCAGTGACGGAAGGAAGTTCACTGTCTACGGCGCGGATTCTTCCACCTTGCAGGCTCTGGGTGCCGAGACACTGCCGAAGGCTGGATGGCGAGCTAATGACTGCGAACGCCAGGGTTGGATTGGTGTTGAGGTTGCTCGTCAGTTGGGGTTGGGTTTAACGTTTTCGGATCCGGCAACATTGGATGTGGACGGCCAACCTTTGGCCATCGTTGGTGTGGTGTTGTCTGCCGATTTGTTGCCGGGTTTGGTGGATGGGATTGTGGTTCCTGAATGTGCGGCGCGCCAGATGAACTTCGGGGTTGTTTCCAGCAAAGTGGTTGTGCGAGTGCAGCGCGGTTCGGCTGAGGCGGTGGCACAAGTTGCGCCGCTTGTGGCTCGACCTTGGAACCCGTCTAGCCTGGTCGTTTCGTACGTTCCGAGCCCTGGCCGGCTTCGAGGCGTGGTTGAACGTTCGACTCAACGGATCGTTCAGTTTCTTGGGTTGGGTGTGATGGTGCTGTCGGGTCTCATTCTGTCGGTTTCCAATGGTGCGGCGGTGTCTGCGCGTCGTCCTGAGATCGGACTTCGGCGTGTGTTCGGGGCGCGTCCTAAGGATTTGTACGCGCAGGTTGTGCTTGAGTCATGCATTGTGGGACTGTCTGCCGGGCTGGTGGGTACTTCTTTGGGTATGGCGGGTACTGTGGTTGCTGCGTTTGTGGCGGGTTGGACTGCGGCTACACCCGTTTATGTCTGGTTGGTCGGGCCGGTTGCTGGCGTGGTGGTGGCTGCTTTGGCGGGTGTTGTTCCGGCCCGCCGTGCGGCGAGAGTGGAGCCGCGAGCAGCGGTAGAAAGCGTCTAGTTTGCGGTGTCCTCGCCGCGTTCGTGGCTCGCTCCCGGTGGATCAGCCGATTCAGGTCACTCTACCTAGGTCAGTCAATTCCTAACTGAGCCTTGCGATCACGCGCATAGCTGGTGATGATTTGATCGGCGGTGAGGCCGATCACCGCAACATTGAAACCTGCGACCAAGCCCTCGCCCACTAGCGCCTGCTCGGTACGTGACCTCAGAATTTCATCGCCGAGACCTTCGATGCCTCCGATGAAAGCGGCGATGATTACCAGTAAGAGACTGAAAAGCAACACTTGGTTCATGCCCAGCATGATTTCTGGAAACGCCATCGGCATCCTCACCTTGCGAAGAATCTGAAACTCGGTGCAACCAGACATCCGTGCCGCTTCCACGAGGTCGGCAGGCACTTTGCGTAAACCTAGCATCGTGTAACGCACCGCAGGAACCGTCGCATAGATGACGATAGCCACCAACGCCGCCACCGGACCGACGCGGAACAACATCACCACAGGGATCAGAT
>JAHQYM010000214.1 GCA_024421095.1 Acidimicrobiia bacterium | reverse complement strand
AGGGCGCAATTTGTTGCGGAAGTCGTTGAGATTATTCTTAATCCTTGAGACGATTTGTTTCGCTAAATCCGCGTATTCCTGGTTGAAATCACCAGATGCCACTCTTTGCTGCCACGAGTCGTGGGTCTTCGGTTCCGTTTGGCGCAGCGGTTCATTGATAGATTCATCCGCGACGAAGCAACCTCTGATATACGGAACCGAATTTCCCGCTTGCAGATACTCAACTACCATCCGAGGACTACGAACTAGTGCGACTAGACTGCAGTGGTTGCTCGCCGAATCGCCTACCGCGTCCTCTGGGTAAGACCAATCAGTTAGGTCTGCTACCAGACCAACAACTCCCGGAGTCGAGAAATCCCCGATCGGATTCAGGTTGCGAGTTCGGATGTATTTGCTCTTGTTATCCTGCGGGACCGTTGCAGCTTCGTAAGCGGAATAAAACGACCTGAGCGTTGAGTTCGACTGAGGTCGTGGATGGTGCAACGTGCCATCAATCCCTTCTACCACAACGTTGAATTGCAATGAGGGTTCCATTAGAGCAGGCCACCAATTGCGCTCAACTGCGTTTATCAGATCTGCAGGGTTGACCGTTGGTTCAACAATCAAAAAACTAGTACCCAAGTCAACCGGAATGGTCGGATCGCGTAGCGTCAATCCGAGCCCATGAGCATACTCGTCTGCGTGTTCATTGACGAAAGGAACTGTCGGCCCCGCGTCATCATGTTGCCCGAGCCGCGCCGAACCCACGAACGAATCGGATCCCAAGTCGTGTGTGTCCCAATAGGTCATCCCAAGAAGCCGCCTAGTGATCCCAGGATCATTGGGCCGCTCGGCGAAACAGGTGTAGGCCACCACCGTGCGAGTGGCCGACCCTCGAATGAGGCCGGCCTTGCCGTAACCGTACGACCCGCCGCGTCCCTCAACATCACTTGTGACACCAGTGCTGCTCAACGCCAGTGCTAACTTGGACTGATTACCTTTCCAAGGTCCATACATTCCCCCAGCGGACTGTTCAACAACTTCGAGAAGTTTCAGGTCACCCGGCTTATCTAACTGTTCAAGGCATCCAATCGAACCGAGACCAAGTCGTGAGTTGTTGTTGACTTCAGCACTTCTTTGAGCTAGTTCTCGCAAACCGAGGGAACGGACCAAATTTTCTCGGTCCTGCCCAGAAACCGACCGGAACTTGAAACGAACTTCAAACGGTTGGACTTCCGCGCCAGAGTTTCGCAGTTCCTTGCGCATTTCTAGTGCCGAATCCCAAGAATTCTGAATCGCCTCACGAACCAGCAACGTAGCTTCATCACTCGGTGCTCCGCGCGCGAAAACTCCCGGAGCCTTCGGTACCTCATTCTTGAAAGCTTTCGCAAGGTTTCCGCTAGCGTTCAGCCGGTTGGGATCGATAGTTTCCCAATGCCAAACTCTACTTGAACCGTCACTTGAGGTTTCTGCGGGATTGGTGTTCTGGATATGCACGGCTCTGGAGTTTACCATCACTAGCCTCAAAGAGTGACGATAGTTGCGTGCCCGCATTGTTCAGAAGAAGAAAACCTTCAAGGCAAAAATGTCGACAACACCATCACCGTGACCTGCGGCGAATGCGGATTAGTGTGGGACCGGGACATGGCACGGCGCTGCCCGCAATGCCAAACGACCAATGTGCGCGCCGCTTGGCAGGCCACGCTTGAGAAAAGCCGCGGCAATCAACTCTCGATCCAGTCACTTAACATCGTCTGGCTCTGCGCTGATTGCGACGCTGGAAAACTACGCCGTTACCTCGACTCCAATGTGCCAATACCGCCAGATAACCTGCCTTTGGCCAATGGAGCATAGCTTCCCTACGAGCCCGTCCCCTAGGTAAGAGCACATCACGCTCCTATTCAATCCGGAACGCCAACCGGTGTTTGCGGAATCACGCGTTGGCGGCGTGGATGGTCAGCATCAGTTCGGCTTCGTCGAGGACACGAAATTCGGGTTCCCTCCCGGAGAGTGCCGTGCTATTGTCGACGATGATCGGCACACCC
>JAHQYM010000051.1 GCA_024421095.1 Acidimicrobiia bacterium | reverse complement strand
TTCTTGTACCTAACCAAGATTTTGTGCTGGTTCGTTTCAACGCGGATGGTTCGTTGGACACGAGTTTCAGTTCTGATGGCAAGGTCACTACTGATTTCGGAGCGCTCAGCGATGAGGCGTATTCGGTCGCGTTGCAGGATGACGACAAGTTCGTCGTTGCTGGGTTTTCTTACAACGGCACGAACCGAGAGTTTGCGTTGGTTCGTTACAACACTGATGGTTCGCTGGACACAACGTTCGGTTCCGGTGGCAAGGTCACCACCCCAGTTGACGCGGGTGATGCTGAAGCCTACTCGGTGGCGTTGCAGGCTGACGACAAGATCGTGGCCGGAGGTATTGCCGAAAACGCTTCTGGCAAGAAGGTTTTCGCGGTGGTTCGTTACGACACTGATGGTTCGCTGGACACAACGTTCGGTTCTGGCGGCAAGGTCACCACCTCGTTGACCGACACTGACGATGAAGCGTATTCGTTGAAGATCCAATCTGACGGCAGGATCGTGGTTGCCGGCTATTCCGACGAAAACAAGTTTGCGTTGGTGCGTTACAACACTGATGGTTCGCTGGACAGGTTCTTTGGTTCTGCCGGTAAGATCACCACTAAACTCTACCCCGACATAACCGATCCCGATTTTTCCGGGGCTGGGCTTATGGAGCAATTCGACGGCACTCTCGTGACCACTGCATTCGTGCCCGCAACGGCGGGTAACCCGAGACCCGATTTCCGCAGGGTTGGGATGGTGTTGCAACCCGACGGGAATATCGTGGTCGCTGGAGCAGCGCAAACCAATGCGTGGTCGCTGACACTCCCGAACCTTGGTGATGACGCGTTACCAATTCCCGATTCCTATGCGACTACTGTGACGCGTTTCACTGATTCTGTTGTGGCCCGCTACTCGGGTAACGACCTAGTCCTGATCGGTTCGATAATCGAGCCTAACGATATGCTTCTGACTGGTGGTTCGATAATCTACCCTAAAGCTTTCCCTTACTCGACGCCAGCGGCTCGCGGCAGCGTCAGGGCCCTTCCGATCGCGACGACCCGGCCCGTGGAATCTGATCTTGACATCACCGTGGAAGTACTCGGCTCAAGCACCGCGGTCGAATGGCAGGACGAAGAAAACCCCGGTGATTTCCGTATCACCGAAAAGACCGTGACCATCCGCGCTGGCGAGCGGCGCGCCCGCTTGGTTGTGAGTATAACCGACAACGCTGACACCGACGAGAAACGTATCGACCTGCGCATCGCCGACGGCGACGACCACCTGTTCCGTCACCCCACATTCCGACACTCCTACGTCTTCATAACCCCGCCCAGCAACCTCCAACCAACCCCCACCACGCCAACTTTCACCCCAACTTTCACACCGACTCCAACCGTGCCCCCAACCACTACTGTGCCCCCAACCACTACCGTGCCCCCCGACACCGACGACACAGGCACCGACGAGACGGACACCGGCACCGATGCCCATTCTGAAACCGGCGACACAGGCACCGACGACACCGACGAGACCGACACCGACACCGATGCCGATTCTGAAACCGACTCCGACGACACCGAAACCAGCACCGACGCCACCGAAGGGGCTGACGAGACCGGCACCGGCACCGATACTGACTCCGGCGAAGGGGCTGACGAGACCGACGGGGTTGACGAGACCGACGGGGTTGACGAGACCGACGGGGCTGACGAGACGGGCACCGGCACCGAGGCTGGCACCGACGAGACCGGCGCCGACGACACAGGCACCGGCACCGACGATACCGACGGGGCTGACGACACAGGCACGGACGACACCGAAACCAGCACCGACGCTGGCACCGACGACACCGACGGGGCTGACGACACAGGCACGGACGACACCGAAACCAGCACCGACGCTGGCACCGACGACGCTGATGCTGATTCCGGCGACGGGGTTGTGCAACCCGCCGGGTTCACCGATGTTGATGTCGCGAGCAGCCACGCCGCCAACATCGACGGAATCTACGCGGCGGGCATAACGGTCGGCTGCGGCAAAGATCCGTTGCGGTACTGCCCCAACGATCCCCTCACCCGCGCCGAGATGGCAACGTTCCTGGTGCGCGCCTTCGATCTGGAACCCGCGCTACCAGCCGGGTTCACTGACGTTGACGCCACAAGCAGCCACGCTGCCAACATCGACGCGCTCTACGAGGCGGGCATAACGGTCGGCTGCGGCAAAGATCCGTTGCGGTACTGCCCCAACGATCTCGTCACCCGTGCCGAGATGGCAACGTTCCTGGTGCGCGCCTTCGATCTGGAACCCGCGCTACCAGCCGGATTCACTGACGTTGATGCCACAAGCAGCCACGCTGCCAACATCGACGCGCTCTACGCGGCAGAGATAACGGTCGGTTGTGGCAGCGATCCGCTGCGGTACTGCCCCGACGGTTCCGTCACCCGCGCCGAGACGGCAACGTTCCTGGTACGCGCTTTGGACCTGCCGGTGAGCTGAAAGGGTGCGCGGACAGGTGAAAGCCCTGTCGTGTAGCGGGTGGAACATCTCGGTTCGTTGATCGATCTGCCGCAGGTTTCTTGATCGAATTGCTGCGATGGTACCGCTCGATCGGCCGACTGGCCGCCGCTGAAGTGGCGTTCCATAACGGTGAGTCTTCAGCGGTGGCCTCGATCTCGACAGTGAATCCTGCCACGGTCAGCCTCGAGTCGCACCCAGTCAAAAACTAGGCCAGCCGGGCTTCTGTCGATCTAGCCGGAGTTCTGTCGTACTAGCCGAGGTTCTGTCACGCAAGCCGGAGTTCTGTCGTGTTGGCCGACGTTGCGTTACTATGTGTCTGTGGGCAACACCGGACTTGGGCAAGGAAAACCGAACCCGTTCTCTCCGGGGTTCGGCAAGACCCCAGAGCGGCTCGTCGGGCGCGACGACCTGTTGTCCGACATAGGCGAGGGCTTGGCGACTGGGCCACGCGACGAACGGTTCGCGAGCATCTTGATGGGTGTACGCGGCTCAGGCAAGACTGCGTTGCTGAACGAGATCGAACAACGCGCGGCTGCTGACGGCTGGGTGGTCATATCGTTGGATGCTTCGTCAGGCGGCGACCTCCACGAAGGTGATCTGCTGGCGCGGTTGAGAAGCGAATTGTCTCACATCGCGGACCGCTACCCGGCGCTCGACATCGAAGAGCTGCGCGGCGAGCAACAAACCGGCAGATCCGCCGGTTTCAAACTAGGCCCGCTGCAAGGTCAACGCACCGAGACGCACAATTCCGCGGCGATGAACCTTCGCCAGAGACTCACATACCTGTCCGAAGCGGCGCAACGGTACCGAACGTCGGTTCTGTTGACCGTCGACGAGCTCCACACCGGGCAAAGGGACCATCTGCGGCGACTTGCCAACGACCTGCAGCACATCACAAGCCGCGCGGAGCTGCCCTTGGCGTTCATCGGCGCCGGCCTGCTCGAAATGCAGTACACGATCCTCCAAGACAAGAAGATGACGTTTCTGCAACGAAGCGAACGGTACAAACTCCCAGAGTTGGATTACACCGACGCTTTGGCCGGGCTTCGTCACACCATCAACGATGCTCACGGCGAGATCACCGAACCCGCTTTGCGGACCGCAGCAACCGCAGTCAACGGATCGCCGTACAGACTGCAGGTGATCGGACACCGAGCATGGAAACTAGCCGACGCACCCAACCGCATCATCGACGAGACCGCAGTTGAGCAAGCTGTGGACATCGCCCGCGGCGTCGTGAAACAGAAGGTGAACATCCCGGCGCTGTATGACATCACAGCAACCGAACGCCAGTACCTGTCGGCCGTCGTGCAACTAGGGGCCTACGCCAGCAAAGCCGAGATCGGCAAGACCATCAAGAAATCACCGAGCACAACCAAAGAAATCCACAGACGCTTGTTCTTGTCCGGCTATGTCACCTACCGCAACGAAACAGTCGGGCTGACCGACCTGGTGCCGGCATCGGTCGTGAGAGACGAAATGCTTGAACCGTTCGACGACCCCGACGGGTTCGGTTCGTCGAACGACCTCTCCGCTGTGGATGCGCCTCAGCCGCTGCCGCTGCCGCTTCCGATCTGTCGCGAATGGATGCCTCGTGCCAAAGCCCGGTGCGTTCTCAACCACGGGCATCAAGGTGCCTGCCGGTCAAAGAAACCAGGCCGCTAGCTGTCTTTCTACGAAAATCGCCAAATTGGTGAAGTAAAACCCCAGGTCAGAAGGTTGCGTCTCAAGCGAAATCGGCAGTTAACACCAGCCACCTAGGCGGGCCGATCTCACAGTCCTGTTCGGTGACGCTCCCCGCCACGCGCTGCGAGTGCGCGCAGCGCCACCGGTGCCTGTCCCACACCAGCCGGTATCGGGCAGAGAACTAGCGTCTCTGGGGCTTTCCATCTTCGGCAACGTACCGGACCGCTGTGGCAGCGGGGTGGTCCTTGATGTCTTGTGACAGTTAGCCTCTGCGGCGGCGGATCTCGGCGGTTATGGCGGGGATCACCTCGTGGAGGTCAGCGATCACTGCCCAGTCGGCCTTGACGACCATGTTGGCTTCGCGGTCGGTGTTGATCGCCAGGATGTGTTTGCTGGCCATCGCCCCGACCCAATGCTGGATAGCGCCCGAGATTCCCGAAGCGATATAGACCTCCGGGGCGATGCGGGTGCCGGTCTGGCCGACCTGATCGGAATGCGGACGCCAGCCGAGGTTGGTCACCGCCCTCGAGCATCCGACCCGACCCCCGAGCAACTCGGCCAGTTCCTCAAGTTGGGCGAACCCCTCTTGCGAACCGATCCCGCGGCCACCTCCGCAGACTACCGGGGCAGTGGGCAGCGTCACCCCCGCCTCCTGGACTGTGCGGTCCTTGACGATCGTCACGCGATGGCTGTCGTCGAGGTCGGCCTCGAACGGCTCATCACCCGCCACCCCAGAGCCGCCGGGCTCAGCAGCCACGGCATGAAGCCCGCAGGTGAGCAGCGCAACGTCGGCATCGAGACTGGAGTCTTCAAGCAGGGAGCCGCCCCACTGCACCCGGGTCATCGTCCAAGAGACGCCCGGAGTGACATCAATGCAGTTGGCAACGAACGGGGCATTGAGTCGCGCCGCTGCCTGCGCCATCACTTCGTTGCCTCGATCCGACCCGCAGGCGAGCACCGCAGACGGTTCCAGTTCGGTGACCATCTGCGCCAGGGTCGCTCCGTAAGCATCCGGGCCATAATCGCCCAACACGTCATGCACACAGGTATGCACCACCTCAGCACCGTAACGGCCGGCCTCGTCAACCAGTTCCTCTTCGTCGGAACCGATGAGAGCGGCTTCGAGCTCCTCATCCAGTTTCTCGGCCAAGACCCGGCCGAAAGTGAGCGCCTCACGGGCCGCTTCGGCGAGTTCCCCCCGATCATGCTCGAGCACCACCAGCAGCATCAGAGGACCCCCAACTCTTCGAGAACATCGACCACCTCAGCGGCAGCTTCCGGACCCTCTCCGAGGATCACGGTCTCAGACACCTGCTCCGCGGGACGATGCAGGCGGATCCGGCGCTGACCGCCCGGGGCTGCATCGAGGTCGAGTGAGCGGATCTCGAGTTTCTTGGACCTGAGGCGACCCTTCATCGTCGGATAACGAGGCAGGTTGAGCCCCTCCTTCACGCCGATTGCACAAGGCCGCGGGAGTTCGTAGACCTCGAAGCCGCCGTCGATAGCCCGACGTGCCGTAACCGTTCCGGCACCGCTGCCGTCGCCGGACACCTCAATCCCCTTGATACCGTTGACTATCGGTCGCCCCAACCCGTGCGCCACCCGGATTCCAACCTGGAACCCCCCGGAATCCGCCGATTCATTGCCGAACACGATGAGGTCGAAAGGCCCCCCGTTCTCTTCCTCAAGCACCTCGATCGCCTCACCGATCACCGCAGCAGTCCGCTGCGGGTCCCAACCCACCTCATCAGTGCAGACCAGAACCCCGTGGTCCGCGCCGACCGAGGCGGCATAGCGGAGTTGCTCCGCGGCCCGGGGCTCTCCGATGGTGAGCACCGTGACCTCGCCGCCGTGCTCTTCACAAAGTTGGACAGCACCCTCCACCCCGCACTCCTCGTGGGGGCTGGTGGTGAAGCCCAGATGGGCCGCATCGACATCGGAGCCGTCTGCGGTGACGTTGATCTTGGCCCCAGGGGCTGGCACCCGCTTCACACAGCAGAGAATCCTCATGACCGCTCCAGCGCCCCCGTCAGCCCTTGAGACGCGTGTCGTCGGGGTCGAAGGCGGAACCTGGGCCCACAACAGTCACCGGGAACAGTTCGTTCATGTACATGACCTGCAGCTCGGTCCCCGCCGTGGCCATCTCGGTCGGCAGGTATCCCATGAGCAGGTGCTTGCCCACCGACGGTCCGTATCCCGCCGAGGTCACACGCGAGACCCGGCCGTGGGAGTCGACGATGCGCTCACCTTCGAGATCGAGGATGGGCTCGTTGCCCCCCATCATGTGACGGGTGCGTCCAGCGCTGTCGGTCTGGTCCTCAACGGTCAAGGTCACACACTGGACCTCAGGGCCAGTCTCGCGGGCCTTGAGGTAGGGCTCCTTGCCAATGAAATCGGCGGCCTTGACTCTGCGACGAGCCAGCCCCGCCTCCAGCGGGTTGTATTCGCTCTCGAGCTCAGCCCCCATCAGGCGATATCCCTTCTCGAGCCGGCCCGACGTGCCGTAGACACCACCACCGGTCGGACGGATACCGAGTTCCCGCCCTGCCGCTAAAAGGGCGTCCCACAGTGCCGGGCCGTTGCTCCAGTCTGTGTAGATCTCCCATCCGCTGTCGCCCACATAGGAGATGCGGAACAGGTGGGCCTGGGCCGTGAGGTTGTGCCCGCCCGCAGCGCAGTCGATCTCGACCGGGATGATCGAACCGTACGGCGAACCGGCTTGGCTCAGGTCGTGGCCACAGACCTGCGCCAGCACTTGCGGGGCGTTGGGGCCCCACAGGCCCAGGGTGGTGATCTCGGTCGTCCGGTTGGTGAAGGTCACCGAACCGTCGTTGGGCATGTGTTTGCGGGTCCAGAACTCGTCACGTCCACCGTCGAACACGCCCGTCACGATCCTGACACGGTCCTCGGCCAGGCGCATCATGGTGAGGTCGGAGTGGAAGCCGCCGTCAGCGTTGAGCCACGGCGTGTAGATCGACCGGCCCACAGCGACGTCGACCTTGTTGACGGCGAGCCGGTCCGCGTACTCGACGGCGCCCGGACCTTCCAATTCGTATATCTGGAAAGCCGACAGGTCGACCACGCCGCAGTTGGAGCGCAAGTTCAGGTGCTCGCCGATGGTTATCGGGCTCCACCAGCGGTTGTCCCACTCGACGCCGCGGGGGCTGAGGTCGTAGCGCTCGCAGAGGTCGGCGTTGGAGTTGTACCACTGGGGCCGTTCCCAGACACGGGCCTGGAAGAACTCGGCTTGGAGCGCCTCCTGGCGGGAACGGTACGGCGACTCGACGAGATGGCGGCGGGACTCCCACTGCTCGGCGGGGTGCACGATTCCGTAGGTCTTGTTGAAGTGCTCGTCGGCCCGGGCCCAGATGTGTTCGTCGCTCTTCTCCTCGTCGTAGAAGCGGGCGATGTCGGCGCCGTGGGCATCGATCACCCGCGGGTAGCCGTAGGTCATCCACTCAGCGACTACCTGGGCCATACCCGGGCCTTCCTTGACCCACACGGCTGCCGCCGACCAGAGCCCCTCCACGTCGGGGAGCTCGCCGAGACAGGGCATGGTGTCGGGGGTCAGCGAAAGCAGCCCGTTGATGGCGTACTTGATCTCGGCGTCGCCGAGCATGTCCATCAGCTCGATTGCTTCCTCCATCTGCTGGTCGAAGTCGTCGGGGGTGAAGGGCATCTCGGTCGGTGACAGCGCGGCCTCCTCGTTGGAGGGGATCTCGTCGGGATGGTGGAGGATGGGCCGGTGGCCGTATGAGCCGACCTCCATGGAGCCCGCCGACTGCCGTTCGTAACAGAAGGTGTCCATGTCGCGCACGATCGGGTAGCCGATCTCGTTGTTGGTCTCGGCGAGGATGTCTATCGGCCCGACATCGGCCATCTGATGCACGGCGGGGACGAGCGGGATATAGGTGTCGGCCATGGCGGCGATGCGGTTGGACCAGACACCGCAAGCGACGATCACGTAATCGGTATCGATGGTGCCCTTGTCGGTGACCACTGCTGTGATCTTGCGGCGGCCGTTGGGCCGGGGCGTGTCGTCGGTGATGAGATCGAGCACTTCGGTGTTGGCGAAGACCTTGCAGCCGGCTTTCTCGATGCCTTCTTTGCGCATGACGGTGCCGGTCTCGAGCGAGTCGACCACCGAGACCGTGGGGCAGTAGAACCCTCCGAGGATCACCTCGGTGTTGATGTAGGGCACGAGTTCTTTCGCCTGCGCGGGGGTGAGCAGGTGGGCCTCGATACCCCAAGCCTTGGCCGAGGTCATGCGCCGCTCGAGTTCGTCCATACGCTCTTGGGTGCGGGCCACTTCGATTCCCCCGGAGTCCACCGAGAGGTTCATGTCGCGGTACTGATTGGCGCTCTGCTCCCCGAGCAGCGCCATTTCCTTGTTGTGGTCGACGGGGAATATGAAGTTGGATGCGTGTCCGGTTGAACCGCCCGGGTTGGGCAGCGGTCCCTTCTCGACGAGGACGAGGTCCTGCCAGCCGAGTCGGGCGAGGTGTCCGACGAGACAGTTGCCGACGATGCCAGCGCCGATCACTACGACGTTGGCTCTGGTGGGGAATTCGCTCACGGTTGGACTCTATTCTGAAGTCGATTGTCGTGCTGGCAGTGCCGCTGCGGCCGCGGTGCGTCCGTTGCGGCACAACCTTCCGAGACCATACTGGACGATCGTTCAGTTTGCACGCGATAGCGGTTTCTGAAGCGCGCTTTTCTCGGCGCGCTCATGGGCCGAGAAGATTCTGTGGACCTGGGTTCGCGAATTCCCTCGGGCCGGATCGGGCTGCGTCACTGGGACCGCGGCCAGGTTCCCGGTATACCGATTGCAGCTTATTGTTCGTCTGGCCCGGCGTCGGCGGATGGCCCGTCGTCGGACGGCCCGGCGTCGTCGGATGGCCCGTCGTCGGACGGCCCAGCATCGTCGGACGGCCCGTCGTCGGACGGCCCGTCGTCGGACGGCCCGGCATCGGACGGCCCGGCATCGTCGGACGGCCCGTCGTCGGACGGCCCGGCATCGGACGGCCCGGCATCGGACGGCCCGGCGTCGGACGGCTCGGTCAACCGGCGATAGAGGCGAGCGAGGAACGCGGCCATCTGTTCACGGGTGACCGGGTCATCGTCCGAGTAGGTGGTCTCGCTAGTACCCTTGGTTATCCCGAGTCCGTAAATCCGGCCGACATCTTCGTAGGCGAACGAATCTATTGACACGTCGGTGAAAGGCGTCTCAACCACCGGGGCGGCTTCGCCTTTGACGCGTGCGTAGAAGCGAGCGAGGAACGACGCCATTTGTCCACGGGTAACGGTGCGGTCGTGGGAGTACGTGGTCTCGCTAGTACCCTTGGTTATCCCGAGTCCGTAAATCCGGCCGACATCTTCGTAAGCGTACGAATCGTCTGGCAAATCGGTGAAAGGTGTCTCAACGACTGGTGCAGCCTCGCCCGTGACAGTATTGAACAACCGAGCGAGAAACGATGCCATCTGTTCACGGGTGACCGGTTCGGCCGGTGAGTAGGTGGTTTCGCTGGTGCCTTTGGTGACTTCCAAGTGGCTCAGGCAACTCACATCTCCAGCGGCCCATGAAGACTCGGGGACGTCTTCGAAGGGTGCGGGGGCGTCGCCATTCTCGGGTTTGCATTTGTCGTTGCGCGGCATGATTTCGTACCGTGGCTCAGCCTGCAACGTTTGTTCTACTTCTTCTTCTTCTGCTGGTTCCTGCTCGGGGGTTTCGGGCTCCTCCTGTGCAGGTTCCTCTTCCTCTGGCTCCTCTTCGACAGGATCCTCTTCGGCAGGTGACTCCACGGTTTCAATGGCAGGGGGGCCGACAATCGGAGGGTTGGGTCCTCGAGGAGTAACCTGATTGGCGACCGTGGCGGTAACCGAATCGGTGTTCAAGTTGTTGTAATCGCTATCACCGGTGCTGACCGTGATGTGGGTGATCGAAGTGGTGCCAGCGGTAGCACCCGTGACTGTCACCGTTTGTGGGGTGGCCCAATCGCTGGTCGTGAAGGTGACCGTCGAAGGCGCGATCGTCGCAGTAGCTGTCGCCGCACTCGTTACCATCACCGCCACACTGTCGGCGGGTTGCGTATCGAGCCTCAGTGTGTATGTCGCCGTCGCACCTTCAACCAAAGACACCTCGCTGTCGCTGAGAGTCACCCCAGGCGCATTGCTCACTGTCGCCGTCACCGTACCGATCGCGGCATTCGTGTAGTTGGAGTCATCGCTGGTCGCCGCATGGGTGATCGCAGACGTGCCCGCATCTTGACCGGTCACCGTGAACGTTTGCGGGGTGCTCCAATTGCCGGTGGTGAACGTAACCGGGCCAGAAACCGTGGCCTTGGCTGGCGTGCCAGACGTGGCAGTCACCGTCACCGATCCGCCAGGTTGCGTGTCCAACACCACCGTATAAGACGCCGTCGCATCCTCGGCCATCGACACCGCGCTGGTGGACAACGTCACGCCCGGTGCATCAGTCACCGTCACGGTGACTGTGCCGACCGTCGTGATCGCATAGTCGCTGTCTCTGCTGGACGCCGCGTGGCTGATCGCAGACGTGCCCGCATCTTGGCCGGTCACCGTGAACGTTTGGGCTGTGTCCCAATCGGCGGTGGTGAACGTAACCGCCCCAGAAACCGTGGCCTTGGCCGGCGTGCCAGACGTGGCAGTCACCGTCACCGGTCCGCCAGGTTGGGTGTCCAGCACCACCGTATAAGACGCCGTCGCATCCTCGGCCATCGACATCGCGCTGGTGGACAACGTCACGCCCGGTGCATCAGTCACCGTCACGGTGACTGTGCCGACCGTCGTGATCGCATAGTCGCTGTCGCCGCTGGTCGCCGCGTGCGTGATCTCAGACGTGCCCGTATCTTGGCCGGTCACCGTGAACGTTTGCGGGGTGTCCCAATTGCCGGTGGTGAACGTAACCGCCCCAGAAACCGTGGCCTTGGCCGGCGTGCCAGACGTGGCAGTCACCGTCACCGGTCCGCCAGGTTGGGTGTCCAGCACCACCGTATAAGTCGCCGTCGCATCCTCGGCCATCGACACCGCGCTGGTGGACAACGTCACGCCCGGTGCATCCGTCACCGCCGAAGGACCCAACCGCACTGCCGGGGCAGTTCTCACCGTTGCCGTCACATCTGCTATCGACAAGCTCGTCGGATAGTTCGTGTCGAGACTCGCAGTCACCGCGTGGGTGATTGTGGAGGCACCCACGGCCACACCAGTCACAGTCACTGCCTGTGCAGAGTTCCAGTTCGACGAGGTGAACACCAGCGAACCAGAAACCGTTGCCTGGTCCTCCGAACCGCTCGTCGGGGTCACCGTCACAGAAGCAGACGGCTGAGTGTCCAACACCACCGTGTATGTTGCCGTCGCACCCACAAACACATTGGCCGTAGTAGCACTCACAGTCACCCCAGGACCAGCGTTGATCGTCGCGGTCACCGTAGCTATCGCCACACTCGTGTAGTTGGAATCATCGCTGGTCGCCGCATGGGTGATCTCAGATGTGCCCGCATCTTGGCCGGTCACCGTGAACGTTTGGGCGGTGTCCCAATTGCCGGTGGTGAACGTCACCGCCCCAGACACCGTGGCTTTGGCCGTTGTGCCAGATGTGGCGGTGACCGTCACCGGCGCGGTGGGTTGGGTATCCAACACCACCGTGTAAGTCTCCGTCGCGCGATCGAACACCGACACCGTGTTGGTGGACAGCGTCACACCAGCGGTGTCATTGTCGGTGATCGTCAAGGTCACCGGTGTGATCGACAGGCCGCCGACCGACGTGGACAGAATGATCGTTTCGTCGTCCTCATCAATGTCATCGTCGGTGATCTGCACCGTGCCGGTAGCAGCAGTCTGACCCGCTGCAACGCTGAACGCCGCGGGAAGCGTGTAATCAGAACCCGATGTCGCTGTGCCGGACGCGGTCAACGTCACCGACACCGGCACCGCGCTCGTGGCCGCCTTGTCAAGCGTGGCGGTGACCGTCACCGACCCAGCGGATTCCGCAGCGGTGTTGCCAGCCGCGTTGGTGGACAGCGTCAGCGTCGAGGGAGGTGCGTCTGTCACCGTCGCGGTGACCGTCCCCACCGTCGTGATCGCATAATCCGTGTCACTGCTAGACGCCGCGTGGGTGATCTCAGACGTGCCCGTATCAACACCGGTCACCGTGAAAGTCTGGGCGGTGTTCCAATTGCCGGTAGTGAACGTCAGCGCGCCAGACACCGTCGCTTTGGTTGTTGTGCCGCTCGTCGGGGTGACCGTCACGTTCGCGGTGGGTTGTGTGTCCAACACCACCGTATAAGTCGCCGTTGCTTCCTCGACCATCGACACCGCCGACGTGGACAGGGTCGCACCGGGTGCATCAGTCACCGTGGCGTTAACCGTTCCCGCCGTCGTGATCGCATAGTTCGTGTCGCTGCTGGTCGCCGCGTGGGTGATTGCCGACGTGCCCGCGTCCTGGCCGGTCACGGTGAACGTTTGCGGGGTGTTCCAATTGCCGGTGGTGAACGTCACCGCGCCAGAAACCGTCGCTTTGGTTGTTGTGCCGCTCGTCGGGGTGACCGTCACGTTCGCGGTGGGTTGTGTGTCCAACACCACCGTATAAGTCGCCGTCGCGCCCTCAACCACCGACACCGTGCTCGAAGACAGGGTCACACCCGCAGTGTCATTATCGGTGATCGTCACGGTCACACCAGCAGCAGTCAGGGTGCCGGCGGTCGCAGCCAACGTAAACGACTCGTTATCCTCATCGATCTTGTCATCGGTGACCGTGAACGTTCCCGTCACTGTTGTTGCACCCGCAGTCGCGTACGCAGTGAACGTGGCCGGCACCGTGAAATCAGCGCCCTTCGTCGCGGTGCCACCAGACGCTGTGAACGTTACTGTCGTCGCCGTCTTCACCGGATTGTTGAACGTCGCGGTGACCGTCACATTGCCAGCATTCTCCGCGACGGTCGTGTTCGTCAAAGACACCGACAACGACGTCGGTGCCGGCCGGTTCACCGTCACATCAACATCAGCAACACTCAAACTCGTGCCGTACCGGCTGTCCGAGCCTGACGTTCCGTGCGTGACCGAGGTCGTGCCCTGCGCGGCACCCGTCACAGTGAACGACTGCGCCGTACCCCAATTGCTGGTCGTGAACGTCCGCGTCGACGGCGATACCCGCGCAGTCGCCGACGCTGCCGACGTGGCTGTCACCGTCACCGCAGACGTCGGTTGACTGTTCAACTTCACCGTATATGTTTCCGTGCCGCTGATATCAACCGTCACTGACGTCTTGTTCACCGTCACGCCCGCAGTGTCATTATCGGTGATCGTCACCGTCACACCTGCCGCGGTCAAAGAACCAGCCGACGCAGCCAACACAAACGTCTCGCTGTCTTCGTCGATTTTGTCATCGGTCACCGTGAACGTTCCCGTCACTGTTGTCGCACCCACCGCCGCGGCCGCAGTAAACGTCGCCGGCACCGTAAAATCGTTGCCCTTAGTGGCGGTGCCGTCGGTGGTGGTGAACGTTACTGTCGTCGCCGTCCTCACCGGATTGTTGAACGTCGCGGTCGCAGTCACATTGCCGGCATTCTCAGCAACTGTCGTGTTCGTCAAAGACACTGTCAACGACGACGGCGCTGGCCGGTTCACCGTCACGTCAACATCAGCAACACTCAAACTCGACCCATACTTACTGTCGCTACCCGACGTCGCGTGAGTAAAACTGGTGGTGCCCTGCGCGACACCCGTAGCCGTAAACGTCTGCGGCGTGCCCCAATTAACGGTCGTGAACGTACGCGTCAACGGAGCCACCGAAGCCGTCGCCGCCGTCGCCGACGACGCCGTCACCGTCACCGGATGCGTCGGCTCCGTGTTCAACTTCACGGTGTATGTTTCCGTGCCACTGATATCGACGGTCACCGAGGTTTTGCTGACCGTCACACCCGCAGTGTCGTTATCGGTGATCGTCACCGGCACACCTGTTGCGGTCAACGAACCAGCATTCGCCCCCAACGTAAACGTCTCATCATCCTCATCGATTTTGTCGTCGGTGACCGTGAATGTTCCCGTCACCGTCGTCGCACCCACCGCCGCGGCCGCAGTAAACGTCGCAGGCACCGTAAAATCCGTGCCCTTCGTAGCGGTGCCACCAGACGCGGTGAACGTAACCGTCGTCGCCGTCCTCACCGGATTGTTGAACGTCGCCGTCACCTCCACATTCCCGGCGTTCTCCGTCACGGTCGTGTTCGTCAAAGA
>JAHQYM010000050.1 GCA_024421095.1 Acidimicrobiia bacterium | reverse complement strand
CCTGAACCTGCAGACCTGCGCCCGCGTCATCAACTACGACCTGCCGTGGAACTTCATGCGGGTCGAACAGCGCATCGGGCGTGTCGACCGGATCGGCGGCCAGCCTCTAGTTGAAGTCACGAACCTCACCTACACAGGAACGGTCGAAGACGACATCCTGCGGCGGATCGAGGAACGGCTCAACTGGTTCACGACTGTTGTGGGGAGCGCGCAACCAGTGCTCGCATCAATGGAATCAGCGATGCAGCGCGCAGCCCTCGGACAGATCACCCCGGACGACGCCATACACGAGATTGAGCAGATGGACCGCCAGGCGAAGGACTCGCGCGTCCGGCTCGAAGACCTCGACGCGGTACCGCAACACGCCCAGCCGTTACGCCCTGCGATGGATCTTCAGGGACTCCAGCACGCGCTACTGGCGATCCCACCATGCGCGCAACGGTTGAGCCCGCACCCCGATATCCACGGTGCCTGGCTACTCCGCCTAGACGGATCGCTGCACAACATCACCTTCGACCGCACCCAAGTGCAACAGCACGCCAACCTGACGCTGCTCACCTGGGGCAACCCACTACTCAACCGCCTGCTCACCACAGCCGAGCCCAACACACGCACGCACAGTCCATAAAGTTGCTTCAGGGTACACACCGCAACCGGAACCGCACCAAAGCATCTCGGTATTAGAGACACGACCCGCCAGCCACATCACATCCTGGGGAATTACGATCTGGCCTGCGGTGTCGGACCTAATTCGCCAGCGGCGAATGCCTCTGGTCGGCTTCAGCCTGTTCGCGCATCGCCCGCAGTTGCGAAACGGACCGGTTGTGAAGCGAGTCCAGCCGAATGAGGGAGACGGTAGCCAAGAAGGACCAGGCAACGAAACCCGCCGTTGCCGAGACGAAGATCACGATCAAGGCGCGGTTCGAGGTCATCGAGAGTGGAACTGCTGTCGCGGCGGAACACACGAGCGCTGCGAGGGATGCGAACATTGTGACTGTGTACGGTGCACGGACTCTGTCTTCTGTGGAGTCCTCCATACGCAGCAACGCTCCGTAGTCGGACTTCTCCAGTCGCTGGATGAGCGCGGTTCGCTGGCGCCACGCGTTTGTCAGCAGACCTGCCGACGATGTGATTCCCACTGCAGCAATCAATGTCCAAGACGGCACCGTGCCCGACAAACTCAGGGACACGGCCGTCGCACTCAATACAACCATCGCCGCGTAGAGGTCAACGTGGCGGGCGCTTCTGAGCAGGGTGCACAACTCGGGACTAACAATCCGGTTGATCATCGGTTTCCTCGTTAAACTCGGATTGTACCACGAAGTTGTCGCTTCGCTCGACGAACGGGACCAGAACCCCTCCCGATGCCTCGCCACGGTCAAACTGTTTCGTCTCTTCGTTCCACGCCAGTGTGGACAACGCGTCGCTTTCGACAGACCCAATGTGCCCTGACCAGAGGCCCTGCTCCATTGCGATATGTCTCGATATCAGCCACGTCCGTCCGTAGCGGAAGACTTCCTGACCGGCGACCCATGATCCCTCCAGAGCGGCCCGAAACTGATCGTTCCCGCCCGAACCCCAGAGTCCTTTGAGATCAATCCAAGCGTGTGCCAATCTGAAAGTCTTTGTCATTGCGCGATTATAACCGGCTGCTGTGACAGAGGCACATCCGCCGATACTGACGAACTAAGCGGCCGCTGCGTCGGGGATAGCTGAGCTCCAACGCTTCGTCGGCATTGCGTTTATCGGCCTCCAGCAAAGTGAGCATCTCCCCAAATATCTGGGCAGGATTCCCCCGATTGATCTCTTCGATCACGACCACATGGTCTCGCGTGGGGTCGTTCGCGGCATCCTCGACCGCGCGCAGGAACGGTCCGTCCAGCAGTTTGAGCCGTCCTTCGCTGTCGCCGCTCGGCCGCCAGCCTCTCACGAAGTCCTCATATGACAGGTTCGGGTGGAACTGCACAGGGCGCACCCGCTGCAGTGACCGGTATCCGATGAGGGCGAAGGCGAGCCTCTTCGCCAGCCAAGTCTTACCGGTGCCCGGCGGCCCCTGAAGGATCAAGTTCTTCTTGACCCGCCATCGATCCAGGATCGCCTCCAGCCTGCCCCGGTCCAAGAAGCAGCCCTCGGCGATGACGTTATCCACCGAATAGGGCCGCACAGGCTCCTCAGACGGGGGGCTCTTGTCGGTGTTGTCAGCGGTGGCGTCAGGTTCGTCCTCTGTTTCGTCCTCTGGTTCGTCATCGGATTCCTCCTCAGATTCGTCCTCCTCCCACGCTCCGAGAGACAGTTCGGAGAATGATTGAACCGGAAAACTCTCGTCGTTGAACATTCCCAGCAGTTCCTCGCACAAGTCGAGGTATGTCTTACCGTCAGGCACCCGGGAAACATCCACATCCAACCACTCGCTGATGAACTCTCGCGAGTACCAGTCCAAGGGAACGAAAGTCCACGGTCTGATCCAATAGAGACCTATCGTGAGTTGTCGGCGCACATGCTTGCGACCCACCGCGTCGTCAAAGGAATCGATGAGGGCTGCTCGGTTGCGCTTGTTGGGTTTGTCGGCGAACGCGATCGCGTCTGCGAACACTTGCCAGAGCGCATCAATGTGGTCGTCATCGCGCTCTCCTTCGCGTGGGAAGAACCAACTGGCACGATTGTCTAGAATCGGGATCCCAGCGAAAGACTCTGGTGCGCCGCTCTCCATGCCTAGGCGCTCCGACAATTGGAGGGCTACGTTCCTACGGTTGTCATACGTCAACCGTCGATTGAAGGCTCCCATCGTTGTGAATGGGCAAATGTCTCGCATCCGACCCGACGAGCCGTCAGCGAATCGGTCAGTGAGGTACCGGACCCGCTCCTCGGGCAATTCGTAGATAGCCGCAAGCAGCGCCGGCCGATCATCGCGGTACGTGAGCAGCGTGTCGGCAAATTCTGAGTAGAACGATCTCCACGAGAAGTAGTCATCCGACGAGACATTTCCCGTGTTGTCAGTGTCTGGAGCCATTGTTAGCACCTCTGGGTTGCTCTTGGGTTCGATGGGCGTGGAGGTTCACGACTTGGGGCGAGAGCATAGCATTCCGATAGACCGATTAGGCGAAGAAGGTTCGGGCCACCGACAGTAACTCAGGGGACACGAATTTGAGGTTGGCAACGCACTCCTCAAGCGGTTTACACACCACCGAATTGTTTTCAAAAGCAACCATCGTTCCGAAGTTGCCTTCATGCACTGCAGTGATCGCCGCGACACCGTACCACGAAGAAAGTACTCTGTCTAAAGCCGAGGGAGTGCCACCACGCTGCACATGACCCAGCACCGTCACCCGCGTCTCAAAACCAGTGCGTTCTTCGATTTCTTGTGCCACCACATTGCAGATACCACCGAGCCGAGCATGACCGTATTCGTCAATCGTCGGTTCAGCGATCTCGAGGGTGCCCGGCAACGGAATCGCTCCCTCAGCAACCACCACGATTGATGCGAAACGCCCCCGCTTATGACGCCGTTTCAAAGACTCGCAAACCGCCTCGATATCAAACGGTTCTTCAGGCACCAACACCATCGTGGCCCCACCAGCGATCCCAGCCCAAGTAGCGATATGCCCCACGTGGCGACCCATCACCTCAACCACGATCACCCGATCATGGGATTCCGCTGTGGTATGCAACCGGTCAATCGCATCGGTAGCAACCTGCACCGCAGTGTCAAACCCGAAAGTGCGTTCCGTTCCGCCGATATCGTTGTCGATTGTCTTGGGGACACCAACCAACGGCACCCCATCGGTGTGCATGCGGGCGGCGGCAGCCAAAGTTCCTTCCCCACCAATGACAATCAGCGCATCAATATTGTGTTTTCGTATCGTTGCTCGTACCCGCTCGACCCCATCGTCAAACATGTACGGCTGGTAACGACTAGTGCCAAGCATCGTGCCCCCACGAGTCAGCAAACCTCGACACGCCTCCACATCAAGACACATCGAACGATCTTCAAGGAGGCCGCTCCAACCATCGAAGAAGCCCACGATCTGGTCACCATATTGGCGTTCGGCCTTCCGCACAATAGCTCGAATAACCGCATTCAACCCCGGGCAATCGCCACCCCCAGTAAGCACACCAACTTTCACTCGCAACACTCTACCAACAGAACGCAGCACGCAAGTTGCGAAGGCCGGCCAGCCACCCTCAAGCGGCCAGCCACCCTCAACGGGGAGACGATCAATCGCCGCGGCTGGGTTGACTTGGTGTAGGCTAAGGGCGTGTGTGGTCGGTTTGTTGCTAACACTCCTACTGATGAGTTAGCGCGTTTCTTGGGGGCGCCGACACCACCAGTTGAGGACGGTTTGGAACCCAGTCACAATGTGGCACCGACCCAGTTGATACATGCGGTGCATGAACCCCCTGTACCCCCGGTACCCCCGCAAGCTGCTGATTCCGCTGAAGACGCAGTGCTTGGGGTTCGCTCGCTTGACACATTTCGTTGGGGATTGGTGCCGTCGTGGGCTAAAGACCCGCGCATCGGTGCACGAATGATCAACGCTCGTGCCGAAACCGTTGACACCAAGAACTCGTTTCGTAGTTCGTTCAAGAAACGCCGTTGCATAATCGCTGCCGATGGGTTCTATGAATGGCGGCGCATCAGCGGGTCCGCCAAGAAGCAACCGATGTTTATTTCCAATCAAAACGATGTGCCGTTCGCTTTCGCTGGTTTGTGGTCTAGTTGGCGTGACCCAAACCGAACCAATGTTGACGGCACGCTCTATGAGTTGCGCACAGCCACGATCCTCACCTGTGCAGCCAATGCAACCATGGCCGCGATTCATGACCGCATGCCGGTGATTTTGGCGAGTGAGACTTGGGATTATTGGCTTGACCCGCAAGTTGCTGATGCGGCAGCGCTCAAAGAACTGCTGGTGCCGGCACCCGCGGATCTGCTTCGCATGCATCCTGTGTCAACCAAAGTCAACAATGCTCGCAATAACGGCCCCGACCTTATCAAACCCATTGGTGTCGAACATATTGGGGTCGAATAGTGCCATTAGCGTTTGTGAACGAGAAGTGATGGGCGTTCGGAAATGGCCACTGATCGTCGCTGTGATTGCGTTTGGTTGGGCGTTGGACCAGCTAACCAAGTACTGGGCCGTCAATCGGCTTAGCAACGCTCGCCAGATAGACATCTTGCCTTCGTTGGAGTTCGACTTGGTTTACAACGACGGGGTCTCTTTCGGTGTCGGTGCTGGCTACGGTGCTTTAGTTGGTGCTTTGGTGATTGCCTTGTGCGGCTTCATCGTTTGGCGTTTATGGCATGAAACGTTGCTTTCTAGAGCGGTTATGTTCGCCGCAATTCTCGCTGGCGCGTTGGGAAACCTCACCGACCGGATTTGGCGGGCCGAGGACGGTTTCTTGTCGGGAAACGTGGTTGATTTCATTGATGTTACGTGGTATGCGGTTTTCAATGTGGCTGATATGTTGGTTGTGTGTGGGTGTATTGCGCTAGTGTTATTGGAGCTTTGGAGTCACCAATCCACCCGCAAAGGTTCACCCTACGAAACTATTGAACACTCAAATGTCTCTTGACACGAATTCCGACCCGCAATCCCCACCACAGCCCATTGAGCCAACCAAGATTGCTGTGCTTAAACATCGTCGCGGCAGCCGTTGGATGCATTGGATCAACTTTCCGTTGATCGTGATCATGATCTGGAGCGGTTTGCGGATTTATTGGGCGAACCGTGTTTACGCTTTCGGGATACTCAGCTGGGAGTGGTTCATGTTTTTCCCAGAAAGTTTTTACACCGCCCTTGACCTCAACCAACGCCTAGCCCGGGGCATCGCGTTTCACTTTACTTTTGCATGGCTCTTTACGCTTAACGGAATAGCTTTCGTGATTTATACTTGGCGTACCGGTGAGTGGCGTGAAATGGTACCGAACCGAAAATCTCTGCGAGGCTCGCTTGATGTTTTGTTGCATGACTTACGGATTCGCAAAACGGAACCACCTAAACGAGGACGTTACAACGAAGCGCAACGCCTTACCTATTCCCTTGTTATATTTTTAGGGTTCTTAGCTATCCTTAGTGGTTTCGCAATTTTCAAGCCGACGCAACTCTCCATACTTACATGGATTCTCGGTGGTTACACATCTGCCCGTGTCATCCATTTCGCGGTGACAATCGCATTTGTTTTGTTCTTCTTGGTGCATATTTTGCAGGTGGCACGAGCCGGTTGGCGTAACTTTACGAGCATGGTAACCGGTTACGAAGTCACTGAAACCGATACTTCGGGTAGTAATAGAACGAGCCCCGCTAGACAATCAATGGAGGCTGCCGATGGCTGAAAAACCTGAACTCTCAATGGCGGCTTACCGTCAGCGCACGCGGCGTTCTCTGCTCACGGGTGGCTTAGCCGCGTTGGCGGGTTTTGCTGGTTGGCGTTGGGTTCAAGACCAGCCACAAAGCCACAATATCCCCACCGTTCTGCGCAAAGGCCACGAGTTCAACGAAGCTGTGTGGTCGGGTTTGTTCAGAGAAGACCACCAAGCACGAACCTTCAGCCGCAGCGCCGCGTCTATTCTGCGTGTCAACGGACGGCAGGGCTTGCGTTCTGAGATCGACCTAGCAGACTGGCAGTTCACCGTCAAAGGACCAGACGGCACCACACTCGGAACCCATGTCCTCAACGACATCAAACAACTCGACTACTTCGAGACGACTATTGAACATAAGTGCATCGAAGGTTGGGCACAAATCACCAACTGGGGTGGCGCCCGTTTCAGAGACTTTATGCGACTATACGAAGACCAACTGCCAGACAACATCAGCCACGTCTACTTAGAAACCCCCGACAGTCAATATTATGTAAGTGTCGACATTGAAACCATGCGACACGACCAAACGATGTTGACCTACAACAACTTGGGTGTACCGATTGACGAACTTCACGGTGCGCCCCTACGCCTCACAACACCCCTAAAATACGGCATCAAACAACTCAAACGCATCGGTGAAATACAGTTCCTCACCGAAGCTGGCCGAGATTATTGGGGTGAACGCGGTTACGACTGGTACGCCGGGCTCTGAAACGATCGCGATGAACGCCTTTTTGTCTGACGAAACGCTCATGGGAGAGGCCATCAACGAAGCTCTGCGAGCGCCTAACCACGCCGATGTGCCAGTCGGGGCGCTGATAGTCCACCAAGGCCAAATTATCGCCTCCCGACACAACGAACGTGAGAAAACCAACGACCCAACTGCTCACGCCGAGTTGCTGGCAATCCGTGACGCATCACGTTCGCTGGGCACCTGGCGCTTAGACGGTGCCAACGTGTTTTGCACCCTTGAACCCTGCGCCATGTGTGCGAGCGCACTCCAACAAGCAAGAATCGCTCGATTAGTTTACGGCACCGCTGACCCCAAAACAGGTGCCTGCGGATCGTTATACAACCTCAGCAACGACCCACGCTTGAACCACCAATTCGAAACCCGAGTCGGAGTCCGAGGCGAAGAATGCGCCTCCCTACTAAGATCCTTCTTCGCAGCACGGCGGAAGTTCTAACCGGGCGCGAGGTCTAACGTCAACCATTGCTGGTGGCCGCCGTGCAGTTGCAATGCTGCCGAGGCTATGGCAGAAACAGTAAATCGCATGCGGTGACCAACGCAGTGATACGACACGGCCTTCGGTAATATTGCCGAAGTGTCTGATGCCGAACTCACTGACAGCAAGCGTGCCAAGTTGATCCAGTCTGAAATTGGTGCCGATGCCACTAAGCGCAAAAAAAACGACCCGACTCTGGAGTCGTTGGAACGCGAGATGCAAGAATCGTGGGATCACATCGCCGAGGGCACCGACACTGCAACAACAAACCGACAAGCGTTGTTTGGACAGGCTGGCAACGGTTCTGTGGTCAACGCTGATGCCTCAACTCGCAATTGGCGGCGACAAGGTTTTACGAAAACGATTCTTCGAAAACTAGTTCGACGTTATCTCCATGATGTGGTCCACCAACTCAACACCCTGCATCAATCCCAAGGTCGTTTGCTTTCGGAATTGGAAAAGCGGATAGCAAAATTGGAACTTAGTGATCCCGCTCAACCCATCTTGTGGGAGATGATTGCTCCTGTTGCGGAACCCGAACCCGAGTTGTGTGCCCACATCGCGCGGGTTCTAAGTTCAGTACAAGGCTCGGTGGCCGTGATTGCCGGCGGTAATCACAGCATTGTCGAAGCTTTAGAGCGGTCCGGCGTGGCGGTTCATGCTCTAGGCCAACGCCAACAGAAGGACCAAATCGGGTCTGGGCTGAATTCAGGGCTTGGCCCAGGTGTCGGATCGCCTATTGAAGACCTCATCGCTTTCGGTGACGGTGCGCTCGGCGCGGTGGTGTTGAGCGGTGTCGTGGAAAGCTACAACGCGAGCACCCTCTTGAAACTCCTCAGCGAGGCGGTGCGCGCCACTGCTGCGAACGGGTTTGTCATTGTGGCGGTAGCTGATCCGAGCGATCGTGTTGGGCCAGAGGCAGACTTGATGCAGGGGCTGGGGCTTGAACCGAAGACCTGGGCGTTTCTGCTTGAAAAGCAAGGATGCAGTGTGGATTTATTGGAACTCAGTGCGTTGCGCGTACGGTGTGTGGTTGTGGCACAGGTTTTATGAACCGCCAGATGGTTGTCCACCAATTTACCGTGGACCTGCGCGGGCGCGATGCGGTCGGGAACCACACAATGCAGGTTGACGAAATTCTCCGAGAGTTGGGTGCGGACACCACGCTGTATGCATCGCACGCAGATCGTCGGATGAGAAAACTGTCACGTGACTTTCGCTACCATGCGACTGATCCCGCACCCGATCTGATCATCTATCAAGCTTCAATCGGTTCTGTTGTGGCCGATTATCTGTTGACACGGAACGAAAGTCTTGTGATCAACTACCACAACATTACACCCGCCGAACCTCATTACAAGCATTTTCCGCACCTGGCTGCGGCGCTTGACCTGGGCCGTCAACAATTGGCCCGTTTGTGCCGCAAAGCATGTTACGCGGTCGCAGATTCGGAGTTCAACGCTGGCGAACTGCGCCGTCTGGGCATCAGGAACGTTGCGGTAGTGCCGCCTCTGCTGGATGGCTCAGTGTTGCCTTCTGCATCTGAGTCCGATGCCATTGGCAGGCGCGTTCGTGGGGGCCGACTCCCTGATCTGTCACAAAACACCCGAAGTCGCAAAACGGATGTTGTTGGCAAGCGGCTTCGCGGTAGCCGCCTCCGTGTTCCACCATTAATCACCCGAACTCGGCAAACGGATACTGCCGACAAGCGCATTTGTCGAGGCACGAGGGTCACGTTGCTCTTTGTGGGCCGGTTGGCTCCGAACAAACGTCAAGAGGACTTGATCGCGACGGTCGCAATTTTGCGTCGCTGGTTGAGCGGCGTCGAGTTGGTGTTGGTGGGTTCGTCTGTCGCCGATTCGTACGCGCGGGCGTTGAAGGATTTCGCAAAGCGGATCGGGGTTGACGACATTGTGCGTTTTGAGGGTTCCGTTTCTTCCAAGCGACTCGCAGCGTGGTACCGAACCGCGGATGTGTTCGTTTGCTTGTCCGCTCACGAAGGATTCTGTGTCCCATTGGTGGAGGCGATGGCTTGGGGCGTTCCGGTGGTTGCGCTGGAATCGACAGCGGTCCCAGAAACGTTGGGGAGCGCGGGCGTGTTGGTGTCAGAACCGTCCCCAACGTTGGTAGCAACAACGATTGAGCGAGTGTTGAACGATCAGGCATTGCGTCGAAAGTCGTCGGTTCGTGGTTTGGCTCGTGCCCAACAGTTTTCGCCCGGCACCCGTCAACTTCTGCAACAAACGCTTGAAGAGATACTCGCAGATAACGTACCCGTTTCATGACCGCGGGTGTCGTTCTCGTCGCTCCTGCCTGAAGCCCTTGTTCACCAAATTCTAAGCCTCCACACGAAACTGACTAAACCCCTCAGCCTGGCTGGGTCTCGCGATGGTGGTCATGGGACATATGCGCCGCTCAGCGCCAACGAGGTAAGCGACATCATGGCAACGGCAGAAACGGTTGGCAACCAGCGTCTCAGGCGCGGTCGGTAGCTGACAATACCGCCGGCGATAACCAGTGGAAAGACCGCCAAACCGTAACGCTCCAGTGAGTTCAAATTGTCTGCGGCGAAAAGGATCAGCGTTGACGGAACCGCGTAGACCCACAAGTCGACGGACAAGGTCCGCACCCCGACCACCGCTAGGAACACGAAGACCACTGCAGCAAGGGCATGCAGCAGTTCCCCCCAGTCGCCACCAGCGCCCTCCACGAAAGCAGAAATGATTCTCGTCACCGGTTCACGGAACCCACCCCGCAGTGCATTCTGTGCCTCTATCGGCACCCGCCAACCGCCGCGGGAAAACTGTGCCCAAGCCAAGAACGTCAGCGAACCGAGAGGTGCCGAAGCGATGGTGAGAAGGGCGGGCAGCGAGCGCCGCTGTCCCGAAACGAAATGCACTAGTGCCAACAAGCTCAAAAAGAACCCGACCGGCCTCGTCAAGCCGGCCAAGAACCCCAAAATCGCCGCGGCCCACCAAGCACGCGCCCGCACGCACAGCGCGAAACCTAGAGCCAAAACGATAAACAGTGCCTCGCTGTATCCAAAGACCAAGACAAACGCTGACGGAAAAAGCGAGAAGATTCGCACCACATGCCTCGCTAAGTCTGCGTCTTCGGTTTCTTGCATGGTCAAGCGATACAAGAGCATCGCTGCAACGAAAGCCAGCAAATTCGCCGCCACCACCAAAGCAACATCAACACTCCCTGTCGCCGACCCTAAGAACCGGCCCAACAACGGCCACAACGGAAAGAAGCGCTCGCCGCCCTCAAGCCCGACGGCACCGTAGCCATGCAGCGCCAAGTCGCGATACCAGGCACCGTCCCAGATGGCAAACCCGGCATCAACAGGCGAGACAGTTAGAGGCGATTCGATGGAGTCAATAATCGCCGACGTGGTAATAAAGGCAGCCGCAACGTAGAGCCGAGCCTCCAACCAACCCGCCAGAGCCGCAGTGAAACTAGGTGACACGACACCGCCGACCCTCATGAACGGGCCTCGAAACGGGTCAACGCCATGGGTTCAAAAACCCCTGCGGGCACAACCACCTCAACAGTTTCACGAGTTTCAGCGAACCCAGCATGCACAGCCTCGCAACGATCGTCGAAACCTTTGTAGCCCAAACCACGCACCAAATAGACATCATTGCTTCTCGTTTCAACGAGCACATTGGACACGAACTCCCCAACTGGGCTCTCGGCAATAGTCGCCGCGTAGTTCTGCCAGTCCACCAAAATGCCGTCGCCGCGGGGATAAGCGAAGAAAGAATCTGCCCCTAACAGCGCGCGCCGGGTGGCAGGCCCCACCTGGTCGGGGCAAAAGACGACCGAATCCCCGCTTTGGATCGTCTCATCGATCCGTGCTGCCACCTCCGCGCCTTGGGTGCGGTCACGCCTTGCCTCGTCCACCGCCACAGCAAACCCGAACAACACCACAAAGGCTAGAACCCCAAGACCTACCCGTGGGGGGAGCATAGCAATACCATTCGCTGCCAAAACCAACACAAATCCCACCACCACCGAAGCGTAACGCGGCTCAAAAGCACCATCTACAACAAACGCGACCATTCCGCCGGTGCCGAGCGTCGCCAACACACAGATTGCCGCGCGGTCAAAGTCGAGCCAACTGAACCTGAGCACGACTTCGCGGCCATCGGCGCGGTGGATGAAGACACCGAGCATCGCCAAAAACATCAGGGCGACACCCAACAATTCACCCTCAAAGCGGCTGCTACCGCCAATCGCTTGGATCGTTTCGACAACAACTTCCGCGGGCCGGGCACGACCTGCCCAAGGTGTTCCCGTAGTGCGTAACTGTTCAAGCAGAACACCGAGCCAAACCAACAGAGTGGAAGCGCCCACAATAATCGCCGCACCGACACGCAGAGCAACACCACGGTTGCCGCCCGACCCGAACACAATGTTGTAACCCACCACAATAAGGGCCGCAGCAACGAGCCAGATGCTCCAGTAGTGAGTATGCACCAGTGCAGCCACAACAAGTGAAACTAGACAGAGCCGGCCGATTGTCGGCCGTTCGATTGCCCGCTCGACACAGAGCCACCCCACACAACACAACAAGGTCAACAAAGAATACATGCGTACCTCCGTTGCGTAACGAAGCAGAAACGGAGAACTGGTCGCCAGCAGCAAAGTCGTTTTCGCCACCGCAGGGCCATAACGCTGAGCTGTCTTGTACAGCATCGGGATGCACAACACCGAAAAAATGCCCGAAAGTGAGCGCACCGCAAAATCGCTCTCACCGAAGATGTCTATCCAATCTCCAAGCAGCCAGTAATACAGCAGCGGATGACCATCATGTCGCAGCGCTTCAACTAACTGTGCAAAATCAAGCAACGCAATGTTGACCGAAAGCGCTTCGTCTAACCACAAAGGCGACGGGGCAACGAAACGCAGCACGAGGCCACCAATAACCGCGAGGACTGCGCCAACAGTGGGCACTCGTAGCGGGCTCAAACAAGACGGCGCGGGACCGACTAGGAATGTGCCAGAAGTGTCAAATGCGGAGTCCGGTTTTGGAGCGGCGCGGGCCACAACCGCACAATCTATCGACAATTGCAAGGCTTGACGACAAAACACGACAGCAACCACCCGACCAAAAGTGTTACCTCCCAATGAAGTCGTCTCTTGTTTATGATGCTTCTCGGGCCGCCACCTCTTCAACAATAAGTGCTACAGACTCTCGAAGCAATGTTGAAGCACTTAGGACTTCCGATTCTATTCTGGTTCGCAAATCAGATTCAATCAATCGCAAATCACTACCGCATGCTTCATTAGCTGTTCTGACATCTCTTTCCACAATCCGCAATCTGGCAAAGTCTGCTGAGTCTAATCGGTTGCTGGATGTGGATTGTTCGAACTCGTCAGAGAGGAAGGCACCTAGGCTACGCGGATTTTCTATTTCAAATCCGTTAGAGGCCATGCAACTCACCCAGTTTTGCTGCTCGGTTATGTAGGTTGGATCGGCATATATTCGTTGTTCGACATTCGCTGCTTCATCATAAACTAACCAGCGCGCTTGCACAGCTTGTGGTCCGAATAATTCTACCCATCCAGCGTTGTAGCACCCTACCTCGTCAACGTTTCCATTCGGGTTAGTGCCATCAAGTTCGTTAACCCCCCAAAGTCTTTCAAAATATAGTGTTTGTTCAGCGATCGGAAGGCTTTCAAATATAGCTTCGTTCGGATCGGTAACCGGATTATATTGGTTTAGTTGCATTTCAAACCGATCTACATTCGGTGTGTCAGATTCATGTGATGGTTCATCAACTGGCAATGATATCCAAGCGACGTATTCGAAACCGTCCTCCCTCATGCACGACGCGACCCAATCTTGAACAGCCCGTTCTCTTGCTGGCAGGTGGTTGTCATCTGCAGCCAAAAGCGATTGTAGGCTCGAATAATCGTGTAATAAATTGGTGGCAGTGCTTTGGTCGTCGGCTGAACCACATCCTGTTGACGGCAGTAGCGCAATTGCAATCGCGATGGGTCCCCACTTAAGGTTCAACATTTAACTCCGGTACTATCTCGAATTCATGGTCAAATCCCTCCCATTCTGTCACCAAAGGCACGCCTTCAACAATATCTAACGCGTAGCGAAGGTGACCTGTAGGCGAGATATCAGTATTGCCGCCTCGATCCTCAAGTATAGAATAAACATTAGCGGCAACAGGCCCGACCTCCGGCAGACGGTCGATATCTTGAAGAAAATCTTCACGTGTACAAATAGAAGGATTGAGTTCTAAAATCTTCACTATCGCGCTTGAAAAAATCCCTTGAGTTTGGATGATGATTGCTCGCGCCGAGGCTATTGTCTCGTCTTCCAAGACAATTTTCTCCAGTTCTCCGTCAATGACAGTCTCAAGCCCATTTCGATACCATGAAGCTAAGTCAGCACAACTGTTCATCTCAGGGAAATTGTTATACTTGGCTAGAGCATTATTCGCGGCTGAAAGCAACAATGGATTCCCTATTACTCCATACGGATACCGACGACTATCGTCCACAATTCTCACGTCCCCGAATTCAAATACCACTTCTTCATTACCCGACGTTCGGCCGTCATCTGCACAACTAACCGCAAAAACAAAAACAGCTATAGAGCTAACAAGAAGAAACAAAATTCGCCAAAGCCTCGTAATCAGCAACGCTGGAATCCTTCTAGATAAGACGTTAGGTCAGCCATCTACAACACCGAGCATCATATCAACGACTACTTGCACTCAATGGTCGAATGGGGGCTCGATGATCTGACCCACAGGGTAGTTGTCCACCCGTCAGTTTCGTGATTTACGTACCGTATGTCCAATCGCCCTCGATATTTGCCTGGTGACTTGTTGCACGTCGCCTGCGCCCCTGTCCATGTATATTGGT
>JAHQYM010000213.1 GCA_024421095.1 Acidimicrobiia bacterium | reverse complement strand
ACTTCTTGGTGCGGCCGCATCTGGAACTCGTCGAGCGGTTCAGTGCCCTCCAAGCATGGGAGACGATTTCGCTCACGGACCTCGCGGCGCTGGCCGACCGAGTCGCCAAACTGCCCGACCAGTTTGATGCCGACAACAATGCCGACAACGAGGATGGCAAACGCTTCGACATAGTGATGTTGAACGCGCAGTTGGGCCTGTTGCAGCACACGCCGTTCGAGCGCCAGCGCACCCGAATTATCGGTGTCGCCTCGGCCCTTGAGGACCTCGGCACGAAGATTCCATCAGTAGCCCAGCAGCAACAACTGATCGCGGACATCCAGACCGACGAGTGGTGGGACGATGTGACGTACCCGATGATCGAGGATGCCCGCAAACGGCTTCGTGGTCTCGTCCATCTCATAAAGCACACTAGCAACAACGTTCTCTACAGCGACTTCACCGACGAGATTGGCCAATCCACCGAGATCGAATTGCCCGGCACCGGCGGGTCGGTCCCGAGCATCGAGTTCGAACAGTTCCGCAAGAAGGCACAGCACTTCCTTAAAGAACACCTCGCCGAGGGAGTGGTGGCCAAAGTCCGCAGTGGCGAACCGCTCACCACCTCCGACATCGAGGAACTGCAGCGCATTCTGGTTGCTGCCGATATCGGCGACACCGATACATTCGCAGCAGCCTCGGCGCGTGCGGGGAACTTCGGGTTGTTCATTCGCAGCCTCGTCGGACTCGACCGCACCGCCGCCATGCGAGCATTCGCCAAGTTCCTCGACGACAAGCGCTACAACCACAACCAGATCCGTTTCGTCACATTGGTGATCGATTACCTCACCGAGCACGGCAGCATCGAAGCCGGCCGCATCTACAACTCACCGTTCACCGCGCTCGCCCCCGAAGGACCCGAAGCCATCTTGCTCGACGAAGCCGACGAATTCTTCGAGATCGTCAAACACTTCCACGACACTGCGTACACCTGACCGGAGTGCGCGATTACACCGCGAGATAGCGCGCTAGTTATCGTTCATTCAAATCACAGCCACCCGTCTATGGATCATGGCGATCCACCAACACTGAGGCTCAATTCAAAGACCGAACACTTGAAGGGATGCCCCCTCGTGGTGCTGCGTAGACGTTAGTGGCCTGCAATTGCGACAAGGGGCTTGGGCGGGAAGAAGAGCCCGTCATCCCGCCCACGCTGGCTTAACGGGTCGGACAACTCGATGCTGACTGAGGCCGACGGGTTGCCCGGGCAGGTAGCAATGTCGCCTACGGGGATGACAGCAAACGCCACCAGTACCGCGAAGTCGGTCTGGTTACCCTGGGCACTTGAGCGCGTCGCCCATCTCGCGGATGTTGGCGCATCCTCGCTCGGTGACCAGGAGGTCGATGGTCGTGTCGCGTTGCTGGGCATCGTTTCGGGGTTGAACCGAACCTCAACCCGGGCGAGTCAAGTTGGAAGCGGGACAGCCGGTTCGCACGGGCCAGTGGTCGAGACTGGGCCCTCCAGCAACAACTACCGAACCCGAACACTCTTCTACGCGAACAAACCCAACTGGAACGTCCTCAACACCCTCACTCCGACCCGAAAAGCGAAGCGCCAGATTTCTCGCCGCTCCATTTGTTGACGGGCGTGTTGCGTGTAAAACAGTTGCATCTCGGCCTCGTCTGGGTAGTCAGACTTTCAGGGGTTGCGGGTTCGAGTGTTGCGACTACCAAGTCGGCGTAGTGGTCGACTTGTTCCGCCGCGTATTCGTCGCGCCCGGGCTCCGTAGCTGCGACGGCGGCGGTGGAACGCGCACACCTCCTCAAGCGCGAAGAGCTGTCGAACCTTTTTGGGGTTGCGTTGCGGTGTGGATGGTGTTACTGTGTGACCAACGATTTTTGGTCTGCGAAACTGGCCCTTATTGAAAGGAATAAGCATTTATGTCTGTCACCCGTCAAAAGAAAACCCTGAGGCGGCAACCACCGATTCTGCCAGTCAACGCGACACCAAAAATTGTCTCGAACCGTGTTGACAACACCACAGGAACAACATCCCCCC
>JAHQYM010000212.1 GCA_024421095.1 Acidimicrobiia bacterium | reverse complement strand
TGGTTCTGTTGTGTGCGTGACCGCTCCAGTCGATTCCATGGCTGTCACAATAGCAGCCGTGTAGCGCTGGCGACGCTGAACGAACGTGTGACTGCACCAACCATCGACCGTTGCTGCCGAATGCGTAAGAGAAAGTCCGCGACGTGTTCCACCCCAAAGACCCCAAATGGGTTGCGTCTGACTTGGCGCGACAGATTCTGAGTTTTTGACGCTACATCGGGCACGGTTGGTGGTCTTAGAAAGAGGAGCTGCGTCCGATGGGTTCTCAGCAAAGAAGTTACAAGAAGTGATCGGCCATTTCTTGCGCGTTGATATTTTGGCTCGCTAGGCAGAAACAACGGACTGAATATGCCAACACTACCTTCCGCTCTTCCGGTTTGTAGCGAATTCTCTTATCTTTCATGAACACTACCCAACCGCGATCACTAGCCAATTTGAGCCACTCTTCGTCAGCGATTCGTTCATCCGCTGGAACTCCATAGTGCTCTGACAACGTCTGGCGGGTTAGGCTAGGAGGAATTGTAGGGCTGAGGCACCGAGTATCAGAATCAGTAAGATGATTATGGCGATTGTTGTTCCGCTCCTCATGAATCGGTCTCCTTTCTGGTGAGCGTTACTGGTTGGAACGGCGCAGCGTTGCGGTCGGGAGCGGATAAGCGAACCTCGTCACCCTCGGCAAGACCTAACTCGGCGGCCGCCGACCCTCGCGCCACTGCCAAAGACACTAACCCACTTGAGTCAACAATCAGGCCCACACGGCCTATAGGGATCTGGTCGTAAGCGTCAACTCGTATCCCAGTCTTTTGTTCCTGGACTAAACCCACAAGCACTGCCTCACCAAACCGCTCGATATCTGCTGGATCGACATTCAGTTGACAATTCCCGAAACGATCAACCCACAATATTTCCGCCACGAGTTCATCACCTTGCATTTCACTCACTGGCAACACCGCCGGCATCAAAGTGGCCGGGTCGATCACCTGGCCAAGAACTTCAATGGGCACCCCCTTGCAAAGATGTGCAGCAGCAGGCGCAAAAACGTCACGGCCATCAAAAGTCGCACCCGCCAACGAAGGTAAACGGTGCTCCTGGGAGGTGAGTTCCAACGCTCGTGTGGCACCACCCACTAGGCCAACCGCAGGCGCCAATAAACCATTATCTGGGCCAAGCAAATAAGCAGCACCATCACCTACCTCAATCACCACCGGCCGCCGCGCCGTTCCCACCGAAGGGTCAACAACGGCAACCACCACACCCGGGCACAAATAATTCGCAGCCCTAGCCAACGCCAAACCCCCAGCACGTATGTCGTGAGCGGCGATCCCGTGAGTGACATCAATAACCGTTGCGTGCGGCGCGATAGAACGGATCACTGAATGAACCACACCCACGAACTCATCGTCATGGCCATAGTCGGAAAGAAACGAAACCGTGTTGAAACGTGCGGTTTCTAGGTGTGTAGACACGGTAGCAACGTTAGCCGCCAAGCTGTCGAGACCTCGCAAATGACAGCAATCTAGGCAGACAGAACATCAAAACGCACCAACGTTAGCCGCCAAGCTCGAAAGACCTAGCGGTGGCAGCCTGTGCAACGGTTGGGGATGTAGTGTTGACACCCGCTGGCGTGCCGAGTTCCCGAGACCGCTCGGTGGCAGCCTGCACCGCTGCGGCAACCATCCCCGCGAAATCAGCTTCGTTGAAGACCGCTAACCCCGCCTCGGTGGTGCCACCCGGCGAAGTGACGTTGGCGCGCAACAGCGCCGGGTCTGCCTCCGAATCGGTGAGCAAGGTAGCTGCCCCCAGCAGAGTTTGGCGGGTCAGAGAAGCCGCAACCTGTGGAGATAAACCTTCAGCGACACCCGCGGCGGTTAACGCTTCGGCCAACAAAAACACATACGCCGGGCCTGATCCAGAAAGTCCGGTTACTGCATCGAGGTCGGTTTCGTCAACAACTTCAACCGTCCCCACCGCACCGAGAATGCCCGCAGCCCAGTCGAGGTCGGCAGTGCCAGCGGCAGCACCCTTAGCGACCGCTGCCGCACCTTGCCCAACCAGCGCACAAGTGTTGGGCATCGCACGCACCACCGCAACCC
>JAHQYM010000211.1 GCA_024421095.1 Acidimicrobiia bacterium | reverse complement strand
GCACGGGTGTTGATCGAGTCGATTGTTGATCTCTTTGCGTAATTCGCGACGAATCGATGCCCTCTCCTCGCGAATCTTCAGGCGGGATTGTCGGTCTGGAGACCCTTCTCTAATCCATGATTCAAAACTGGATTCTGGGCAATCATCGACCACGCTCAACGCGGTGGTCCAGTCTTCCATCAGTTCCGCTTCCTCGTACGTATGGTCGAAGGCTTGCTGGAACTTGCCAGGCGGAACCTCCAGGCGAGTTTGGTGAAAGACGAGCCTTTGCTGGAGTTGGTTGATCCCCGGTTGAGAGAGGCACGCCAGGCGCTCTGCGGCGCTTAGTTCGCTCGTGAGAGCGAGACCGAACAGATCTAGGTGAGCCACATGAAAATCGCCTTCCGCGGGTAGGCCGGCCAAGGGCATCATGCTGAAGTAACCGTTGCACCATCGCTCCGGTGGAACCGGAGCGTGGGTCTTGACCGCGGCGACGGGCATGCGTTCGGCGAGTCGTCCGTTCTTGCCGCGAATAGAACAAGGGTGTCCCATTACGATGGCCATCGAAGGCCCTACGCCTGGTATCTCAACATCGGAGAAGATGTCGCCGGTGAAGAGCGGACGATGAGCGTTGATGTCCGCGCCGACGGCGAGGTAAAGCCTCTCCGGTTCCGCCGCCGGTTCGAGGCTCACCCGGTTGCGTCCTCACCGACGAGTCTGATTGCTGGTCCTCCGTCCCCCGCTTGAAATACCTCGAATTGGCTTTGCGGTTCGTCTCTCCAGGTTGGCAGGGAGCGGTCTAGGAGTTCGGTGCTTCCGATATGCTCGGCAGCGAATTCCACTACGTCGGAGAGTCTGCCATTCGCAAGTACGTCTATTCCGGTGAAATTGGTTCCAGCCAACGGAATGTCGAGCCAGGAGGCGACGTCAGAAATCAGGTGATCGCTTTCGAGCACACCTACTAGGGCCACGAGCCTGGCTAGTTTTCGGCGGTTCTCTCCCGTTGCTGTCTCGCCTTGTCTCCACTTCCGAATCGAGGGAATCGATACGCCGACGATCCCCGCAATCGTGGTCCACGAGAATCCAAGGTCAGCGAGTTCGTACAGCAGGTCGACAGCCGCTCGTTTTACCGCCTCCTCGGTGCGGGATTCGAGTTGGATTTGGAGCAGGTCACCATGCACTTGAGCGACATCTTGAGTTAGAACGCCGACATCTTGCCTGAGAAATCCAGCCGTGTCCGCGAGCACGTCGGGGGACAGCCGTGTCAACTCGTCGATGTGGGGCGGGTTCACGGATGTCGCCGATGTGGGTTCATCGATCGACGGAGTCGTGGATTCAGTCATCGCCTAGGTCCTGTCTGAAGATGTCTATCAGGGAGGGTGTGATAAGGCTATCGAAGAGTTCTCTTAGTGGACTGCGAAGGCGGTCCGCTACCGTGACGATCCGTTCGGCTTCGAAACTTGGGATGTCGCTGGGTTGCCAAGAACTGTCGAAGTCCAGCATGAAGATCGGACCCTCGGGCGCGGCAGGTCGTCTGAGGGGGCCGGAGGATGACACGACTGGGCCTGCCGACGGGCCGTATCGGAACACGAGCGACTGGTCTGGAGCTACCTGATATTGAACCGCTCCGGTCCATGCGGTCGGGTCGAGTCCTGTCGGCATCGACGGTGGCAGCAGGGATGCTTCAAGCCAGTTGCTCCATTGCGGCGGTGTCTCGGGTACGGTGATTTCGTCGATGTACCGGAGTCCGACTCGCGATATGCCGTCTGGTTGAAGCACGCTCTCAACTGCGGTTGATGCCTGCTCAAGGAGACCCCTGAAGTCCGCGAAGTGCTTGTAGTCGACGACTTCGACGGTGAAGTTGTCCGGTCGAGCGGTCACAATTCGCGTGCGTTGCCTGGATGTGATTCGTTTGACTGTCTCGGACCGGGACGACGCGCGCGGCCCACCGGCATCAACACCTACCTCGAGAGTCTGCGTGGTGTCATTGTGGATCACCCAATCCGCGTCGAGAACGTCACGGATCCGCCGGTGGACGGCCATGCTGAGGGATCCGCCGGTCACGGCTGGGTAGCGCACTTCGGCCGCAACGAGCGCGAGCGGTGCGTTTGGAAAGACCTCGCTTCTCGTCATGTCTGGAATGGTATCGGAACTGTAACTGAATCTGTAGCCCATTCTGAAGATAGATTCCTAACAACCGCCTT
>JAHQYM010000049.1 GCA_024421095.1 Acidimicrobiia bacterium | reverse complement strand
GGGCTTATTCATCTGATCGGCGTGGTGTCCCAGGCTGGTGCCGCACCGGAGAGATTTTCCATCGAACGAGCGGACGGTCGCATGTGGATGACGGTCCAGTTAGTCGGGCATGGCTCGTCCGTCCGGGGCTTCAACCGTGGCTTATCGCTGCTCCCGAGCGTGGGCGACTCCGTGCATATTATGACAGATGCAGATCTAGAGGTTGTCTACGGGGTCCAAACCTCCCTAAAACGTATTCGCGTCGGACATGTTGCGAGCGCGCTGTCGATACCTGCCCTGTTGGAAATCAACAGTCTGGTGACTCGCCACTCGGCCGTAGTCGGAACGACTGGCGCTGGTAAGTCGACAACGGTAGCTCGCATTTTGGAGTCCTTGACAGACTCTTCACGCTATCCGTCGGCCCGCGTCATCGTATTCGATATACATGGAGAATACGCTTCAGCATTACGAGACCAGGCACGGATCTTCCGAGTCGGAGGTGACCAGACGTCTCGGTCGGAGCCATTGCGTGTGCCCTACTGGGCCTTGTCGTTCGACGAACTTGTCAACCTTACGTTCGGGAGCTTCACTGATGAGTCTGCCCGAGGGGCGGTCAGAGACCAGATTGTCGAGTTGAAGCGCTCGGCGTTGAAAGCTGCTCCACGTGGTCGATCCTCGATCTATCGGGCGTACCCACAGCAATCCTAACGGATCTTGTTGGTGCGCTTACCAGGGTCATTTATGATGCGCTTCAATGGTCCAGAAAGCTATCAGAGGGTGGTCGGGAGCGGCCCCTCCTGTTTGTATTTGAGGAGGCGCATACTTACTTAGGTGGGACCCAGGCCCAGCCGCAACCTGTGCAGACGGCGGTTCAACGCGTCGTCAAAGAGGGTCGCAAGTACGGGGTGGGAGCGATGGTCGTGAGCCAGCGTCCGTCGGAAGTCGATTCCACGATCTTGTCTCAGTGCGGGACGATTATCGCGCTTCGGCTGTCCAATGCTAGAGACCAGGGTCATGTAACCTCTGCCGCGGCCGACAATCTCGCCGGCCTTCTCTCGCTGCTCCCAGTCCTCCGAAATGGCGAGGCCATAATCGTGGGCGAGGCCGTTCCTCTCCCAATGCGGGCCTTGGTGGAGCTTCCAAGATACCGACCGGAAAGCACCGATCCGAGTGTTGTAGGAGACGCACAACCAGGCGGTTGGGACCGCAAGCAGGAGGAATCGGCCGACTACGAAGACGTTGTGATTCGATGGCGTTCGCAAGATGCTTCGTCCAAGCGGACCGTTGCGGATCCTCAATGACTCATGTAGGGTTCTCATTATGAACCGGAAATCCGTGGAATCATCAAACATAGCGTCTGCAGGCTATGACGATCAGACCAACACGCTAGAGATTGAGTTCCAACGTGGCGGCATCTACCAATACTTCGATGTTCCGCGCCCAATCTACGATCAGCTAGTAGACGCTGGATCTCCCGGTAGCGTCCTCCACCAGCAGATCCGCGGCATCTTCCGTTACGCGCGCATCTGACCGGCGCTGGACCGTTGGGAAAGGACACGAGAAAGGTGCTGATGGCATCCAGATGATGGAGAATCCGCCTCGGATCTTCTTCGAGGTGCTCCAATTCTTGGACTTCTAGGGGTTTCTGGTAGTCTCCGAAGGTAGTCATTGATGATGTTACCTGCGGGGCTCGAAGGTGAGTTCGGGGAGGACGACTTCCCGGCCTCGCCGGAGTTGGTTGTGAGCCAGTGCCATGCGGTCAGCAGGTGCGGGGGTGTCGCAAGCAGTTGTTTCTGCTGGTCTGAGAACACCTTGAGGGTGAGCCGCGCGTCCAGTTCGGGGTCGTTGGGTTTTTGGCGGTTGAGTCCTCCGTCCTTGTAGTGCTTTACGAGACGGTGGTACGGGTGTTGCGGGAAGGCTAGGGGGCTGAGCCACAAGGTGTCGATCACGGGAAGTTGCAGGAGGCGCAGCGAGGGCCGTTTCTTTCGCAGACGGGGAAGGTCGAATTTGATCAGGTTGTGTCCGAGGACGAATTCGGCGCGTTCGGCGAGTTCGTCGAGTTCCGCGAGCACCGCGTGCAGATCCCGGTCTAAGTCGGACCGTGCGACGCTCTGGCCGGTGTCGGCGCGCACTCCCGCGAGGGCGTGGACTACGTTGGTTTTCTTGCTGACTTCAAGGTCGATTGAGATACAGCGGGCAAGGGCATCGGGGGAGGTGGTTGGCCCGGAATTGCTCACGGGCCCCAATTCTTCCACTCAGTTCGTCGGCGCGCGCAGAGGAACTCGGAGCCTGTCATTTGGTTTGTGTCAGGTGGGTGGGTGGTCATGTCGAGCCGTTGGTGGTCACAACGAACCAACCGGCAATTTCCGATGTTGGTCCCAGAGTTCACACAAGGCACCCGCGCTAGTCGGCGCGTCAACCCAAACAACTCGCGGATCTCGGCGAAACCAACGCTGCTGGCGGCGAGAAAACTTACGGGTGCGTTGAATTGCCGTGATCAGCGCCTCGTCAAAAGTGCATTCCCCAGCCAGATGCGCCAAGAATTCACGGTAACCGAGGGCTTGCGCGGCAGTTCTACTAGTCTTGTTGGCCGCTAACGCCTCAACTTCCGCCAAAAACCCGGCGGCTAACTGGGCTTGAAATCGGCTTGAGATTCGCTCTTCTAGCATCTCTGGCGGCCAACGCAACGCCAACATCACAAAGGGTGTGGGCCCATAATGTTCTAGACCTGGGCCGCAAGACGAAAATGGTGTGCCACTGCCAATCGTCACCTCAAGCGCACGCAGCACACGGCGGCGATTGCTCGGCTCCATCCGCGCAGCCGCTAGCGGATCAAGCTGTGCCAAACGAGCGTGCAACGCTTCGCTGCTGGTTTCGTTGTCGAGCGCGGCTACGACTTCGGGATAGCGACCCGGCAACTTCAGATCATCAACCACCGCACGCAGGTAAAGGCCCGTTCCACCCACCAGTATCGGCGTGTTGTTACGGGCACGGATACCGGCGAGTGCATCTACCGCTAACCGTTTGAAAGCACCCACAGTGAACTCTTCGCTAGGGTCAACCAGGTTGATCAGGTGATGCGGCACCTTCTTGAGGTCTGCCGCGTTTGGGGATGCCGTGCCTATGTCCATCCTCTTATAGACAGCCATGGAGTCCACCGAGACTATCTCGCAGCGGCCGATTTTTTGGGCGACCTCTATAGCCAACGCCGACTTGCCCGAAGCCGTTGGACCCAAAATCACTAGCGGCCGCTCCGCTCTACTTTCGGCGGTCATGCGGTCGTTTGGTCATGCGGTCGTTCGGCGCTAGAGTGCGCTGACCGCGATGCGTTTCCGGTGACGTGGCAGCATCGTAACTTCAATGAACCGCCCGGTCATGTGGTTCATGCCCGCCGATTCAACCTGCACTTGGGCATAAGTGCCAGCGCGCAGCGGTTGCGGTGCCGCAAAATGGACCAGCGCATTGCGCCTAGTGCGACCGGTGAGCACTGCGGGGTTCTTCTTGCTTGGGCCTTCCACGATCACTTCCTCAGTTTGACCAATGCGTGATTGGTTGGCCGCTCTACTCGACCGTTCAATAACTATCCGCAACCGTTCATAGCGTTCCACCGCAACCTTATGGTCAACGAATTTCGCCCTCATGTCGGCTGCTTCGGTGCCTGGGCGCGGCGAAAAAACAAACGTGAACGCACTATCAAACCGAGCTTGTGCCGCCACTTCCAGGGTTTGTTCAAAGTCTTGGTCGGTTTCGCCGGGGAAACCAACAATGATGTCGGTTGACACCGCTAGATCGTTGATAGTGGCGCGTGCTTCGTTTAGCTTTTGGAGGTACCGCTCAGCGCTGTAACCCCTATGCATAGCAGCCAAGATGCGGTCACTGCCCGATTGCAGCGGGAAATGCAGGTGTTCACAAACCTCGCCGACTTCCGCCATCGCTGCAAACGTTTCGCTGCGCATGTCTTTCGGGTGAGGGCTAGTGAAACGCACTCTATGAATGCCCTCGATACTGCCCACGGCTCGTAGCAAATCTGCGAAAAGCGGACGGGCTCGGCGGTCTGTGAGCCACGTTTCGCCGCACCAATAATTGTCTTCGCTCGTTGGTTCAGCCTGCCTTCGTGCGAGTGCCAAGTCACGGCCATAGCTGTTGACATTTTGGCCCAACAGGGTGACTTCGCTGACACCATCTTTTGCTAGGCGCTCAACTTCGGTCACAAGTTCGCCGAATGGACGGCTCATTTCCGGGCCACGAACCGAGGGCACGATGCAAAATGCACAGGAGTTGTCGCAACCGATTTGCACTGTCACCCAACTTGCATAGTCGAGTTCACGGCGTGTGAGTAACGCCGAGGGGAACGCTTCGTGGTCGGCACGTGCGGTGGCTTCAAGTATCTCTGTGATGGGGCCGTTTTGGTGGGCTTGGCGCAGCAGTTCGGCGGCTCGGTCAACATTGTGGGTGCCGAACACTACATCAACATGGGCTGCCCGTTCACGGATTTTTTCACGGTCTTTTTGCGCTAAGCACCCGCCAACTGCGATTTGCATGTTTGGGTTGTTTTGTTTGTGGGCTTTGAGGTTGCCTAATGCGCCGTAGAGTTTGTTGTCGGCGTTTTCACGTATGCAACAGGTGTTGAGGACGATTACGTCTGCTGTGGCTTCGTCCTCAGCTTGATGCATACCGTCTGCCTCAAGAAGCCCGGCGATCCGTTCTGAATCGTGCTCGTTCATCTGGCATCCGAAAGTTCGGATCAAATAAGATTTACCCACACCCAAAGGCTACCCCATCCCCGTCGCGCTCACCCATCTTGAAACGTGCGGTCAAAGTTTCTTCGTGACGAGACATAAGCCCTCAACGTAGTGGGATCACACGTCCACGATTGCGAGAGGACCTCAGAATCAGGCAGGGCATGCGGTTTGGGTGCGCTGGCGCAAATCGGTCATCCAGTTGAATGGGGGTCGGTATTGGTTTCTGTCCACGAGTCTTCGAGGTCGTTGATCGCGTCTTGGAGGTATCGTGTGAATTCGGTGTCGTTGGGTATTTCGTTAGCGACAGCGAACCAATGTTTGGCATGCTCAAGCAACCGTTTCTTGTTTCGTTCGAACACTGTGACACCTGCGCTGCGCCAAGCTGCTTTGTTGGCGTTCTCCAACACTTCTCGGCAACTTTCTACATCTTCTTCCACATCGTTGAGGTACTCTTGTGTTTTCTCGCCGTTATGATAAGCATGGAACGCTTCCAAATATGCATCGCTTAATCCGGTTAGATCCTTTAGTTGCAAACCTTCAGGTGTCGTGCAACTAGGCGCTTTGAGTATCTCTTTGTTCCTTTCAACTAAAAGCTGATCATTTATTTCAGTACGCAGCGCACCTAACCGAGAGACGTTTATTGTAGCGGAACCAAAACAACCGCCCGTGGCGAAGGTGTCGCGACCTAAGGGCAGGTACCCCGTAATCCAAACTTCAACATCAGCAGTGGTTTCATCATAGAGCGCCCTGTAATATCGCTCTAGATCTTCAGCAGACAACGAATCGATATCGGGACTTCGTGTTTCCGCTTCTGGTTCTTGTTGAGGTTCGCCAGATCCCGAATCGGCGCCAGTGTTGCCAACGACACCGAGCGAATCAGCGATATCGAGCAACCACGATTCAGACAAATTTGTATCAAGTGCGTAATCAATTCCTTGTTCAGCCATGCACTGTTGAATATGTCGTTCCTGTTGAAAAACTACCCAAAGACGAAGCGTGTCGTCAGAAACGGCACCTTGAGACCTCGGTCGGAAACCTGGCACCTCCCGTAATGCCTGCGGAACGTCATTGGCATCGCTGTTTGCGTTGCCGACGGGTTGGCTAGTGGTTGGACTAGGTCTTGGGGTTTCATCAACCGGTTGAGTATTAGGTGGTTCCTCACTCGGTTCGGGGTTTGCGGGGACATCGGTATCTTGACGTTGCGATGTTTCGCTGTTTGCTTGAACTTGATTACGGTCGCCACCATCGCCTGATGCAACCACAAGCAACACAACCCAAACCACAAACAACACCCCCGCTAGCCCTAAAAGGTTCCTCGGTCGAATTATCATTTCAAGTTCCTTTCCGATTATGTGGACTCTAATTGAGACATTGCACGGTCGATAGCTTCGCCATAAAGCCATGCGTAGCGCGTCACCGAAGCGTCCCAATTGGTTTCTGACCCGACCCACTTTACATGAGATTGATTGTCGTGGAAAATCAACTCAACATAAACGGCGTACTTCGCTTGACGGAGAGTTCGGCAAGGTTTCTGGCTCTCCGCGTTTGAGGTCGGAGTCAGCGCGGCGAGGGTTGGCGGCTGAACGCTTCGACGAGCATTTGCTGCGGCGGCTGGGCCGGTTCCGCCGCAAGGCCCGGGGTGCCCAGCATCGTTGAGTTCGGCCGGGGCTAGTTGTTGGACAAAGTCCCAGGTAAAACAGTTACGGCACCCGCCAAGTGACTGCTCGCGCAGTCTCAACGATGGCGCGACAACATCGTTTGGGTGGCGTTGGGGTCTCTCGGGGCCGTACCGGGCCGCGTTCAACACGGCGCTGCGGGTCCGCCAAGCAGGTCGCCGACCCGTTTGGCATAGCGCAATTAAGCCACTACGCGTTAGACGACGTGCGCCGCAGAGTCCAAAACGCCACGTTGGGGCACCGCGGTTGCCTCTACGACCCGCTGTATAGAGCCCACAAACTGTTGATGTCCGCCTCAAAACGCATCACCGACAACGGCCGAGACCGGCTACGGGGATGCCTCGACGCCGGTGATCCACACGGCGAGGTCCGATACGCATGGCACGCCAAAGAAACTTTGCGCGGCATCTATGACATCACCGACACCAAGATCGGCGCTGAGACAGTCGAACGACTCGCCGCAGATTTCCAAGACCCTTGGCTGCCCAACGGGATTAACCGGCTGGACCAGACCCTGTGGCTCTGGCGCACCCAGATCGCCAACTAGCACACCGCCGGAGTCACCAACGCAGCCACCGCAGGTGCAAACAATCTCGCCAAACGCATCAAACGGGTCGCGTTCGGTTCACCAACTTCGCAAACTACCGAATCCGACCACTCCTCTACGCCGGCAAAGCCAACTGGGCGCTACTCGACACCCTCACTCCGACATGAAACGCGAAGCGCCGTCAAAGTCTGTCTCTAGAGCTCGACAGGTATTCCAGAGGTCCGCTACTTCAGCGGGGTTCTTTGCGTCAGGGCGAGACCGCTTAGTTCGGCCATCCTTGCAAAACGTTGATCACACGGAACTCGAAACTAGTGAGTCCAGTGAACAGCCAGCCGCGAAGGACGGGTCGGAGCGAGCGTTGGACCGACCAACCGGACACCCTGATCCACTGTTAGGGGGACTCTTGTCGAAGCTCCCGCATGATAAACCGTTCACGCCTTCAGAACGCACCCAATGGCTGGAACTCGCAAAGCTTGTTCTCGACATGGTGTATGGCGGGGACGGCGAGGGCCCAAGGGATCCATAGCAAAAAGAGCCGGGCTGGGTGTCGCTGACAACAGTGACACCCAGCCCTGAGTTGTCTGCAACCAGGAGCATCACCCGAAGGGAGAGGCCCACATGGAGCGTACAAGAGAAACCATATCAGAGACTGCGGTGGCACGCACGTCGTTGCGCTTTAAATATGACGGAACCTCCCTCGCGGCGCTCGGTGAGTCTTTCTCCGCAGAGAGGCTCCGGACATACCTGAAACTCGCTTCGGGTAGTCACAGTGATGCCATGAGTATGTACGCACGGAACGTGGCGCTCGCGAGTGCGTTCTACGGCCCGCTTCAGACCCTTGAAGTCGCTCTGCGAAACGCGGTCAACAACATACTGACGGATAGCCACGGGGAATCCTGGTTCGGCGATTCGACTTTGCTCAAGAGGAACGAATTGAACCGCGCGAGACGCGCGATCCAAAGTGTAGGGAAGCAACTCACCGCTGGCCGAGTGCTAGCTGAACTCAATTTCGGTTTCTGGGTGGCGTTGTTCGCTAAGGGCTATGAAGCCCAGCTCTGGCGCACGAACTTGCACCGGCTCTTTGAGCCCCAACCAATCCGACATGAACTTCACGGGCAACTCGACAGACTTCGCACCCTACGAAATCGCGTAGCACACCACGAACCAATCTTGCAGCGTGATCTCCAGACTGATTACGACAAGATCAAGTGGATCCTCCAGATGTTGTCCCCCACAACTGCGGTTTGGACGGAGCACCACAGCCGTGTACCTGAAATCCTAGGTGTGAACCATCTCCAAGTCGTACGTTTCTAATCCGGTGCTTCGCGTTTCAGGTAAGTAGCACCCAGTTGGGTTTCCCGGCGTAGAGCAACGCTACTCTCCGACCTCAAACGCGGAGAATCAGGTTTCTCCAGTTGGCGGAACCGGACACATCAGTGGTCAACACCTCGCGGGGGGAACCTCGCTCTGCAGAACAACTCGTGGGTAAGGGTTATCAGGATCAGGCAGGGCATGCGGTTTGGGCGCTCTGGTGCAAATCGGTCATCCAGTTGAATGGGGGTCGGTATTGGTTTCTGTCCACGAGTCTTCGAGGTCGTTGATCGCGTCTTGGAGGTATCGTGTGAATTCGGTGTCGTTAGGTATTTCGTCAGCGACTGCGAACCAGTGTTTGGCATGCTCAAGCAACCGTTTTTGTGTCGTTCGAATATGGTGACTGCTGCTCTATCCCAAGCCGCTTTGTTAGCGTTCTCCAACACTTCTCGGCAACTTTCTACATCTTCTTCCACATCGTTGAGGTGATCTTGTGTTGTCTTGCCGTTATAGTAAGCATGGTACACTTCCAGATAAACATCGCTTAAGGCTATTAGATCCTTGAGTTCCACACCTTTGGGTGTCGTGCATGAGGGAGCTTTAAGCATTTCTTTCTTTTTTTCATCTACAAGTTCTTCGTCTAATTCGTCGCTCAATGAGTCCACACTATCAATAGCGGTTTGCGCGGAACCAAAACAACCGCCTGTGGCGAAAGTGTCGCGACCTAAGGGCAGGTAACCCGTTATCCAAACTTCGACATCGGCAGTGGTTTCATCATATAGCGCCCTGTAATATCGCTCTAGTTCTTCAACAGACAACGAATCGATATCGGGACTTCGTGTCGCTGCTTTTGGTTCCTGTTGAGGACCGCCAGATCCCGAATCAGCGCCAGTGTTGCCAACCATGCCGAGCGAATCAGCGATTTCCGCAAACCAAGAATCCGGCCAATCGACATCAAATACGTAATCGAAGCCTTTTTCAGCCATGCAATCCTGAATATATCGTTGCCGCTTGAATGCTTCCCGCAGGTAAAACGCGTCGTCAGAAACAGGTCCTTGATACCTCGGTCGGAAGCCTGGCACCTCCCACAATGTCTGCGGAACGTCATTAGCATCGCTGTTTGCGTTGCCGACCGGTTGGCTAGTGGTTGGGCTAGGTATTGAGGTTTCATCAACCGGTTGAGTAGTAGGTGGTTCCTCACTCGGCTCGGGGTTTGCGGGGACATCGACATCTTGACGTTGCGACATCTCGCTGTTTGCTTGAACTTGATTAGGTTCGCCACCATCGCCTGATGCAACCACAACCAACCCAACCCAAACCACCAACAACACCCCCGCCAACCCAAATAAGTTCCTCGGTCGAATTATCATTTCAAGTTCCTTAAAGAAAGGTAAACCACTTTTCCGTTGGGCGTTCCAGTAGGTTCAAAGATTATTTCCTGTTAAACCTACTCCTTGGTTAGGGAACCCACAGAGAGATTAGAGTGGTGACATCACGATACACGTCTGGGGAGTGTCATGCACATTCAAGTCAACAAGTTCTCAGCAAGATGCCCAACGGTTTTCCAAGATTGAACGGGAACCTCATACAACCCCCACTCAACAAGTGTCAACGTGAGCGGGGCATGTCTAGCTGGGCGATCATCTCTAACCCTAGTTCTTCCAACGCGTAAAGTCCCGTGTTGAGCGACACTCCGTTGCGTCCCTGTTCCAAGCGGATAATGCACTGTCTAGTTGTGCCAACCCGAAAAGCGAGTTCCTGCTGCGTCATCCCCACCGATTCGCGTTTCTGGCGGATCAATAACCCAACATCAAAAGCCGTGTCAACATTACGCCATTCGGTCAAGACAGCAAACCCCCGGTCACTTAGCTTCAGCGTATGCCACGATGCTGCCACTGATCTTGTGCGCTGTGTCCATCGCCCATTGCGGGCATTGAGCCGTTGCAGCCTCAAACGCATTTGGCAACGCTTCGGTCACATTTCGGAGTTTGTCAATCCCTACACTGAGTCCTAGTCTTGAGGCGGTTTGCACCCATTCCTCTAACGTGACGGGATTTGTCTCAGCAAAAACCATTGCCTGCCGGGTTTGTCTGGCTTCTGCGATCAAGTAAGGGGCCAACGAGTTCAAGTCGTACAACGGAGCCAACATTGCCTGAGGTCCATCCCAAAGAAGCCCATAGTTCTTGGCGTGCCCGTCAGTGTTGCCGATCAACCAACTATAGAACAGCGACAAGAAGAACAGGCGTGCGTCACCCCGGCTCTCTTGACGTAGCAATGCAATAATGTCTTCGGGGCTGGGACCACCATCTTCTTGATATTTCTGGGCTGAGGGCACTCCTAACGCTGCACAGAGGTCCTCAAAGTGCAAACGGCGCACTTCGTTTCCAGAAACGTCTCGGTCGAAACGCTCCACCACCAAACAGGCCTCATCTCCAAACAATTCCAGCGACGTGTGTGCCGCGTTAAACCCGAGCATGGTCGCCACCGTCTGACACAGGTGCTCATTAACTGCTATTGAGTCACGTAAGCGTTCATTGAGATGCCCAGATTGAGGTTTCAAGATGTGGGTAGTCGCGAGCGAACCACCAGGAAGGTGCCATTGATTTTCAATGAGGCTCAACGCCATCTTGGGTTGGGCACCAGCAAGGGACAACCGCAAGTCTGCTAGACCATCTGACGGGTCACCATCAGCGTCCCGAGATAAAAGGCGTAAGCGTTCGGCTATTTCATTCTTGTTGAGTTTCACAAGCTCGTCCATCTGTGGATCATCAAGAGTCGGGCGAGGCCAAAATTGTACCGCGCCGGCGCATTCAAGCCCTGCTTGAGTGCAGAGCAGGTCATAAGGCGCGGTCGAAGGCGCGCCTAGTTCACGCGCCATCCGCGCCCGTGTGCGGTGGTTTTCTGGTAACAAACCATCTACCCAATCAGAAACGTCGAATCTGCCTCGGTTCTCCAGTGGCAGAGACAAGGACAAGGGTGTCATTGACGGGCGTACGTGAGATTCGTAGTAGAAATGCACCGCACCTCGCCTCAATTGCACAAGCTTTCCGATCCGCTCACCGTGCAGAAACACAAAAAGGCCGTGTGTTTCTCTAGCCATCTGAGATGCCGTTTCTTGACTGTGTGACTATTGGTTGTATTGCGACATTACTTTCCAATGCTTTCAGAACAGCAAGCGCATCTGATAATCTCGGTTCGGTTTCCCCGTTTTCAAACTTTGAAACCCACTGCTGGGATCGCCCCACCGCTTGTCCGAGGCGTGCTTGATTCCAGCCTCGCAGACGGCGCAGGTAGATCACGAAACGGCGCACCCCTCCTTGACTTGCGAGCACAACAACTTCTCGTGTCATATATCGTAGTATATCCACTTTACGCTTCTACATAACAATTCACTGGATGGCCACCACGACACAACTGTTCTAAGCCGACCGAAGGTACGTCCAACTCTATTCAACAACACCCTCAACAAGTTTGAGGCATCAAGCAAAACATTGTTCACACCTATCCGGCGCAGATGCCACCGTTTCCCGATAACATCACCAGCCAACGAGTCCTTCCCAGATAGTTGGTCAACAAAAATAACCAATTCCAGCAGGGCATTGACCCAAACTCAAGGACCCCCCAACCACCCCCAACTCACGCTTACGCGCCCGTGGATCTTGCCCGCGTTTGGGACACGCGCATCGCCGCTCTCAACGAACCTGCGACATAAGGTAACCCGGCCCCGCAGGGCCGGGCAATACCATTAATCTTCAAGTGCGATAGGCATATCGTCGGTTTTCTCAAACTCTGACTCTGGCTCCGGCATCACTGCCTTCCAAACCCGATCTGAGATTTCGACCATCAACTCAGGGTTATCTTGCAGAAACCGCTTAGCGTTTTCTCGGCCCTGGCCAAGTTGCTCACCCTCATAGGTGTACCACGCACCCGACTTCTTCACGATGCCTTCCTCAACAGACAAGTCGAGCACGGAACCCTCACGAGATATCCCCGCGCCATACATGATGTCGAACTCGGCTTGCCTGAAGGGCGGTGCACACTTGTTTTTCACAACCTTCACCCGAGTGCGGTTACCCACAATCTCCACACCGTTCTTGATCGATTCAATGCGGCGAATGTCCAGCCTGCATGAAGAATAAAACTTCAATGCACGCCCACCTGGAGTCGTTTCGGGTGAACCGAACATTACCCCGATCTTTTCTCGCAGTTGATTGATGAAAATGCAGATCGTCTTCGATTTGCTGAGGTTGCCCGTCAACTTACGCAATGCCTGCGACATCAACCGAGCCTGCAAACCGACATGGGTGTCGCCCATCTCGCCTTCAATCTCAGCCCGAGGCGTGAGCGCCGCAACCGAGTCGATCACGATCACATCCAACGCACCCGAACGCACCAGCATGTCGGTGATCTCAAGTGCTTGCTCGCCGGTGTCTGGTTGCGATATCAACAATTCGTCAATATCTACACCAATCGCCTTGGCATACACCGGGTCCATCGCATGTTCGGCATCTATATAGGCACAAACGCCACCATTGCGCTGCGCCTCAGCCACCACATGAGTCGCAAGGGTAGTTTTGCCCGAAGACTCTGGGCCGAAAATCTCGGTGACACGACCACGAGGCAAGCCCCCGATCCCGAGAGCCAAGTCTAAGGCCAACGCACCAGTTGGGACTGACTCAATCTCCATAGTGCCCTTCTCGCCCATCTTCATGACCGAGCCCTTGCCGTATTGTTTCTCAATCTGGCCTAACGCCATATTGAGTGCTTTTTCTCGCTCCATTGTTGTGCTCCTTTTGTTGTGCTGCATTGTTGCAGTTAGGTTTTGGATAGGTTGGAATTGCTAAACTTGAACTTACTTAGGGGGTGTGACATCGCCCCAACGCAGTACGAACAACGCTAGTGTAATTGCGAACATCCGTTCGGTCAACCACCGGCGATCAATTTCACCGCAAACGCAAACGCAAACGCAACCACCGCAACCACCGTAAGCAACACTACCAACATAACCGAGGAGGTCTGTTGACCATGGCCGATAGCAACTACAGCGATACCGAACTTCGCAAACGGCTAACCCCCGAGCAATATCGAGTGACCCAAAAAGCGGGCACCGAACGCCCCTTTACGGGCGAATACTGGGATTGCCACGAAGACGGCACTTACCGCTGCATCGTCTGCGACACCGTATTGTTCACCAGCGACACCAAATACGACTCCGGCACTGGTTGGCCATCCTTCTTCGACACCGCCGCCGCCGATGTAGTACATATCCAAGTTGACCGAAGCCTCGGAATGATACGCGAAGAAGCCTTGTGCGCCAACTGTGGTGCTCACCTAGGCCACCGATTTGGTGATGGCCCAAAGCCGCACGGCCACCGCTACTGCATGAATTCCGCCTCCCTCCGCCTGGATAGCAATGCATCATAACCCCAAAAGATGCCCAAAGCAAACCTCAATCCAAGAAAAGTTCAAATTTCTCAACTAATGTGCAGCAATATCACTGACTGCTCCGTCCAAAGCCAAAGCTTCGCAATGGCTCAACCCCCGCTCCAACGCCGCATTATCTCGCCAACGTGCCCAATTGAGCCAAAGCCCATTTGAACTAGCAATCAAATCTTGCACCCGGTCAACGACCACAGCAGGAGGCAAATCAGGACGAGCAGCACTCAAAAGCTCCCGAAAACGAGCGGCGTAACGGTCGTAAAATGCTGCGTCCAACTTCTCCACATCTTCCTCAGTCAAAGCCAACGCCCAGAGAGCAATACGCAACGCCAGATAACTCCCGGTCAGGAACTCTTCAGTAAACGCGCCACGCAAAAACGCCCGAAACTTGTTAACCGGATTGCGTTGTTCGGATGCCGCCTGAGCGCAAGCCTCAAACAGGCGGTCGGTGGCACGCTGAAACACGGCCATAATCAAGGTCTGCTTATCATCGAAGTGATAACTCAACAACCCCAACGAAACCTCAGCTTCTTTAGCCACCGTGCGCATACTCGCACCACTGATGCCTTGACGCAAAATAACCTCTGCCACCGCATCAAGTATCTGTTCTTGCACCTCGCTACGAGGCAACCGCGTTTCAAGATTCGGCTCAGACATGACTTTGGTGAGGATAAGCTACAACAATGCGAAAACATCTCTTTTTTGTGATCACTCGGTTTGGCATTTTGCTGATAGCTCTCGGATTGGTGGCGAGTAGTTGTGGCGGAGACACCGCAAACACCACTATAAGCACCACAACGAGTGCATCCACGCCCACGACCGACACATCAACCACGAGCGTTCCCCTCACCACGACCACAACCGAAGCTACCGCCGATGCGGACGACACGGACACCTCCGCCGACACGGACACCGCCGACACAGACAACACCGACACAGACACAGACAACACCGCCACAGACACCAACGAACCCGACACACCCGCAACTACTAGCACCGCCCCAGGCGCAGCGGCGGGTACTTGGGAACAAGTAGCCGGCGGTGAAGACTGCAAGTGTGCAGACGGCAGCGACTACAACTACTGGGTTCGTCCAGCAGACCCCGAAAAAGTGGTTTTCTATCTTGAAGGCGGCGGTGCCTGCTTTAGCGCCGACACATGTGCATTCGATAGCGGCACATATTCTGTGACCACAGACGAAAGCGACAACCCAACTGGCGCCGGTGGAATCTTCGACTTCTCCAACCCAGAAAACCCACTTGCCAATAGTTCGTTCGTGGCTGCCCCTTACTGCACTGGTGATGTCCACATTGGCAACAACACGCAAAACTACAGCGACACCCTCACCGTGTATCACAATGGATTCGCCAATGCGTCAGCAGCGCTCGCCGAACTCCACGAACGCTTCCCAGATGCGAAGGAAATCGTGGTGGCCGGTTCAAGCGCCGGCGCGGTCGCAGCACCCCTTTTCGGCGGGCTTGTTGGCGACCTCTATCCCGATGCCAAAATCAGCGTGATCGCTGACGCGGCCGGTGCCTACCCGAGCAACCCCTTGATCAACTCCACTATTGGAAACTTATGGGGTTCTTTCTCAATCCTTCCCGACTGGCCAGTCAATGCTGAACTAGTCGCAGAGGACTGGGGCGTGCCCGAAATGATCATCCAAGCTGGCCGCCATAATCCGAACATTCGTTTCGCCCGTTTCGACAACGCCTTCGATGCCACGCAACTCACCTTCGCTGCCTTAGCGGGCTTTGACGCCACCAACATGGACGAGTTGATCAAAGAAAACGAACGCAAGATCGAGGCTGCAGGCGTGCCAGTAAGCAACTACCTGGCACCCGGTACCGACCACACCATTCTGGGCCGCAACGAAATGTACGCGCTAGAGGTTAGCGAAGTACCCTTCATCGACTGGATTACCACTTTCTTGAGCACGGACAACACAGATACCGATGTGGCGTGTGTGGAGTGCAGGGCATGACCACGCTACGGCGATACCTATGCGGCATCCGCTTGGCACGTTGCGGG